>NZ_BCMS01000004.1 GCF_001485435.1 Deinococcus grandis
GTGGGCGCGCTTGACGCGCCCAGCGCACAAGGTGCGGCTCCTTGCCATCTTTTGGAGCGTCGTGAGTTCTTCGGCGGTCAGCGAACGGACGCGGACAAATGCACGCATACTCGCACCTCCAGAAATACCTATCCAGTGTGCGCCCTGCTGAAACTTAGCGGATGAACCATTAGCGGGAAAAACGGTTCCAACTCTAGCGTGACCCCTACTGGGGACGGTGATGCGTGCGGTGGGGTGTTCCGGGGTGAGCATAGGAGGACCTCCGTAGTGGGTAGGGGATGGGCTGGGTGGAATGCCAGTCCGTTGTACGGGCGCGAGGGGCATGACGCGATGATGGAATGCTGCCCCTGGCGCATGGAGTGGCGCCTCGCTGACGGGGGCGCTCCCCCGTAGGGTGGGGTGCATAGGGGTGACGACAGGGGAAACGCCGTGTCCCTCCCCAGGGTCACGGCGTCGATGCTGCGGGTCGAGTTCTCCAAACCAGTGGCCCCGCGTCTCCCACCCTACCCTGTGGATGGAGGGTGTGCGGGGGCGAGGCGATGCCTGCCGGAGGTGCTCGTTCAGCCCGCCGGAGCGCTGATGCCATCGTCCTGTCAGGCCCTGTGCCCTGCCATGCGTGGGGGTGACGAACGTGAGACCCCAGTGGGGGGGCCGGGCGGGTCACCCCCAGGCCAGTGAGGGTGAAGGGCATGACCACAGGACTGATGCAAGCCCCTGGCCTTCGGACCGACGCTGTGCCTACCGTGGAGACCGTGGTGCGGTTGGCGCTGGGTGAGGTGCCCCGCGCGGACGATGGGCGGTGGTTGACGCGGACCCTGGCGCGGGAGGTGCTGGGCGGGCTGCTGCGGGTCTGGGGTGATGTGGGGGTGCTGGGTGCACTGGACCGGATCATGGCCCTGACCCTGGAGGACCTGCTGGCGCTGGAGGGCCTGGGTGGGGCGGACGGGGCGTTGCGGGGGGCGGTGGCGCGCGTGCAGGATCTGCCGGCAGTGCATGCGGCGCGGGTGTGGGGGGAGGTGCGGCGGGGCGTGGCGGTCCTGCTGGCGGCGTGACGGGGTGGTCGGAGCCGTTCCGGTGGACGGTGGTGGTGCAGCGGGCATTGATTGGGGAGACGGAGGCGGCGGTGCGGGCGTTGGCGGTGCGGGTGGTGGCGTGCTGCCCGGCGGCCGCGTCGGTGATCGTGAGCAGCTGCGCTGGCGTGGGGCTGCTGGATGCGGAGGGGGAGGTGCTGGACGTGGCGGATCTGGATGCGGACGTGGCCGTCGAGGTGGCGGAGTTGTTCGGGGTGGGCGTGTACGCGTTGCCGCTGCAAGGGCGGCCGGGGTGCCGGGTGGAGGCTGCCTACGAGCCGAAGGTGAAGCCCAAGGTGAAACCGTGAGTCCCGAGGCGGTGTGGCCGCCCGAGCTGCCGGAGGTGGTGCTGGACTGGCCAGTGCCGCGGGGCGTGAAGATTCGTCCGGCGCGGTGGGTGGGCGGGGACGCGGCGAACTACCGGGCACACTTTCAGGCGGCGGTGGAGGCGGGGATGGTGTTGGCGGTGATCTGCAATGATGCGCCGAGGGGGCCTAGGGCGCGAGTGACGCGGTGGTTTTGCCCGGGGGTGCCGATGCACGTGACGGGTGAGCAGGTGGTGGGGGAGGATGGGCGGGTGCGGCACGTGTTCCTGGTGCCGGCGGCCGCGGCGCTGCTGGCGCTGGAGCGCGGGCTGGTGACGTGCTTGCCGGAGTGAGCAGCCATCAGGGCAGGCGGTAGAGTGCCGGGCAAAAAAATGGAAAAAGGCCGATCAGGACGATACAAAGAAGACGGTTGAAAAACCGTCGACGGGAAGCCGTCAACGGTACGGCTCCCCGGGACGTGACCGGGCAGGTCCGGTGGAGTCACGTTTCCAACGTGTAGATCAGGGCTGTGAAGCTCGCCCGGTCGTACTCCGGCACGACCGGAGACGCCTTCTCAGGTGCGGTGACGCGCGGCGGCGTTCCAGCACGTGGACGAGGATCACCGCCACGCACCTGCGGGCCTACCCGACAAGCAGGGTGCGAGGCAGTGGCGGGTCGGGAAGCAGGTTGAGCGACAGAACCCCGGTGCCCATCAGGAACTGGAACGCGTGCCCGACACCAGTGCGCGCCGGGTTTACCGGGCCGCGTCCTCCACTGGCCGCCACTGTACCCGCATCTCCGCGACGGGCCGGTCGAACAGTCCGGCGCCGCGCCCACTGAACAGCTGCTCCCAGTCGGCCGGGTCGAGCGCCTTGCGCAGCCGCGTGGCGTAGTTCTGCACGAGCGCGGCGCGGTAGTGCCCCGCGTCGTAATCGCGTCCGTCCGGGTCGGTCAGGACGCTCAGGCCAACCCCCGTGCGGACGTACAGGTCAATGCGGTCCCCCACCCGGAAGTCCAGGCCCGCCTGCCACGCCGCTTCCAGATGCGCTTCCTTACGCTGGCCGCGCGTCTGCGCGTAATCGGCGCGCGCCTTGCCCATCCGGACGCGGCTGCTCACGTCCGCGTTCGTGACGTCACGCGCCGTCAGTCGGGTCGTCGTGTCCTCGAACGCCGCCTGCACGCCGGGCACGTCACCCTGCAGCAGGGCCCGCAGCGCCGTTCGCAGGAAGGCCGTGCCGTACCGCTCGGACCGGCTGGATTCGAACGACGCGCCACTGAGGTCCAGCGTGCCGTCGTAGCGGAGCAGCACGTAGTTCTTCACCTGATGGCTCAGCATGGCCTGCGCGCGGCCGTCGAACTCCAGCGTGATGCCGTCCGGGAGGCCCGCCGAGACTTCGCTGATCAGTTGTCGCTCCTGCGCCTCGCCAGTGTCCTCCCCGGTGCTGAAGTACACGCCGTCGGTGTCCGACTCGATCAACTGCACGCCCCGGGCTTCCAGCGCGCCCGTCACCTGCTGGAGCAGCGCGCGACCCCGGGCGGTGACCCGGTCGGCAGCCTCCCGGTCCCCCAGCCGTGCGAGCCGCCCGGCGCCGAGGTACCCGTACGCGGCGTTCACGACGAGCTTCATGGCGTCCTGCATCGCGTGATGCTCCCGGCGCTGTGGGCCACTCAGGGTGGCGTCGCGGGCGGCTCGTTTGTGGGTGAGCCGCTGGGTGGTCAGGTCACTCACGATCCGGTGGAAGACGCCAAGCTCGTCCTGGCGTGGCCCGATGCCCTCGGCGCGGATGATGCTGGGGTACATGCTCGCCACGTCCGCCTTGACAACGTGCCGCAGGACGCCCTCGGCGTGCAATTGCACGTGCCCGCCCCTGTGCGGTTCGAGGTGCCCCCGTTCCGACGCGGGGAAGGGCCGACCTGCTTCGACATATGCGCGGATCAGCATGGGTTCGAGCACGCCCTTGGCGGGCCCGGCGCGGGTCAGGCGGTGGTACGGGCGGGGCGTCAGGCGGGCCAGCGCGAAGCTCGGGGCCAGCACGATGCGGGCCAGGTCGTCCACCTCCTGCACGTCCTGCCGCGCGTACTGCCGCACGCGGGCCGAGTGGTCCCGGTAGGTCTGGACGATCTGGTCGCCCTCAAGGTAGACGCGGTCCTCCGGGGCGATGCCGAAGTGCCGCGCGGCGGCCTTCAGGCCGCTGGACGGCAGGTTCAACCGGCGCACGGCGTCGAGCGTGTCGAGGATCTCCCGCCCGGGGCAGACCCACATCGGCACGCGGCTGCCGTCATCAACGGTCCAGGGCACGCCGTCGCCGGACCGGCCGAGCCGGAAGGGAATGCCGTGCCGCCGGGCGCGGGCGGCCAGGAATGGCAGGTCGAAGCCATGGATGAAGTGGTTCTCGATGACGTCCGGGTCACGCTCCTGCACCAGGGCCAGGAACGCCTCGATGATCTCGCCCTCCTGCGCGGGGCGCCTGGCTTCGAGCAGGGTGTCCAGGCCGCGGTTGTCGCGCACGGCGATCAGGAAGAGGCGGCCCTCGTCGGGGCTCAGGGCGGTGGTTTCCAGGTCGAACTGCAGGCGGACGGGCTGATCGAAGGTCAGGCCCTGGTGGTACGTCTGCCGGGTCGCGATGAGGTACTGCTCCGCGTACCCCAGGCGCAGGTAGCCGCTGAGGTCACCGAGCGCAGGTCTCGCCTTCAGGGCGCGGGCGGTGACGGCGCCCCGCTGGATCTCCCCTTCCAGCTGCCGGGGACTGGGACCGCTCAGGAGGTAGCGGTAGGCGCGGGGATCCACCTGGCTGTCCGGGGCGAGGTCCTGGGCGTGGAAGACCGCTCCGGGCGGGGCTGGGTCAGCGGAGACCGAGAGCCGGTTCCCGAGGTGGCGGAGGTCGTCCACGGTCCGGGCGTAGATCCAGCCCCGCTGCCGGGTGCGCCGCACGTGCCCCTCACCGGTGACCGGGTCGCGGCGCCAGACGTCCACCGCGCCGTCCGCCGTGGCGTGCACCGAGACGATGCCTGTGCGTGGTGCGGACGGCGTGGTGAGGTCGGGGGCGGGAAGGCGCACCGACCCAGTATCCATCAGGGTGTGGGGTCCACGGCCCCATCAGCGGTGCTCAGCAGCCTGAGCAGGGCCCGACGCCATCACTACGGCGCGGGGTCGGGCGTGAAGGTGCGGGGGTAGTCGTCGTGGTCGTCATGAGGGACAGTGTTCCAGAAGCGGGGCGCTGAGTGAGGCTCAAGTGGGAACGGGCAGGTGCCGGTCCTACCCCAGCTCGCGCCTCCATGACGAAAGCGTGGGCTGGGGTAGGACCATCCGGTTGCCGAGTGTCGTCCCAGTGGTCCCTCGTTGGGCACGTGTGGCGCCCATGCCTGAAGATGCTGATGTCGTTCGGAACCCCTCGCCCACCGTCGCTACTCGGTATTCTTGAATGACATGGCCTTACTTCAATTCCGTGTTCAACACTTCCGCAGCGTGAAGGATAGCGGGTGGATTAGCTGTGACGACGTTACGACCCTGGTAGGGATGAATGAGGCAGGAAAGAGCAACATCCTGCTGGCCCTCTGGCGCCTGAACCCTGCACAAAGTGGAGAGATTGTCGCCCGCGCCGATCTTCCTCGCCACCTGTTCGCCGAAGCGCGCAACAAGCTCAAAGACTACACTTTTATTGAAGCCGACTTCCAATTAAACGCTGAGGACACTGCAAGAATTGCCGAGAAGGCTCTCATTAAGAATAAGGACAGCCTCAAGGTGCGGGTGTCCCGCCGCTTTGACGGGTCGTATTCCATCCAGTTTCTCGACGCGCAACCGGCCGAGAGCTTTACGTGGGGTCTTATCCGTAATGTTCTCCTACAGCAATTACAAGCAGTACAGGAGGGCCACGCTGGAACGCCGGAACTGCAGGATGCCAAGGAAAAAGTCACGACTGTCCTGACGCACGCCACTGAAGCCCTGCCAGAAGGCCAATCCATTACAGAACCGCTGACGAAAGATCTCACGGCGAGATTACTCAGCGTCTGGTCGGCGCTGCCTGACAGTCCGTTCCGCAAACATGTTCTGACCGCCTGGAATCAGGTGCGTGACGCGCACCTGCACTTCGAGAACCCCGCCAAGGTCAACGGCGTCCAGGACATCGTGCTCAAAGCCATTCCGAAATTCGTCTACTACAGCAACTACGGCAACCTCGACTCCGAGATCTTCCTCCCGCACGCCATTGAGAACATGCGCCGCACGGACCTCACCGGCACGGCCGAAGCGCGGGCCCGCACACTGCGGGTTCTGTTCGAGTTCGTGGGCCTGAACCCTCAGGAAATCATGGAGATGGGCCAGGAACTCCCCACCCATCAGGCCACGGAACAGAATGTTCACGCCATCGCCGAGCGCAAAGCGGACCGTCAGGCCCTGCTGCACTCCGCGATGGCCCGCCTGTCCCGGGAATTCAAGGCGTGGTGGAAACAGGGTGAGTACGATTTCGACTTCCGCGCGGACGGCAACTTCTTCCGCATCTACGTCTCGGACAAGCTCCGCCGCGATCCGATTGAACTCGAGAACCGCAGCACGGGCCTGCAATGGTTCCTGAGCTTCTATCTCGTCTTCCTGGTGGAAAGCGGCGACGCGCACCGCGATGCGATCCTGCTGCTTGACGAGGCGGGCCACAGCCTGCACCCGCTCGCTCAGCGGGACCTCGCGGCGTTCTTCGCGAACCTCAGCCAGACCAACCAAGTGATTCACACCACCCAGTCCCCCTTCTTGGTCGATACGAACCACGTCGAGCGCGTCAAGGTGGTCTACGTGGACGACGAGGGCTACACCGTCACCAGTGAGAACCTGCGCGCCAACGAGGGCACCGGCACGCAGCAGCGTAGCGTGTATGCCGTCCACGCCGCCCTGGGCCTGAGCATCTCCGACACGCTCCTCCAGGGGTGCCTGCCCGTGATCGTCGAAGGGGTGTCGGACCAGATCTACCTCAACGCGATCAAAAACTACCTCGTGAGCACCAAGTCCATCAGCCCGTCTCGGGAAATCCTCTTCGTGCCGTCCGGCGGCACCAAGGGCATCAAGCCCCTAACTGGTCTCCTCGTCGGTCGCGAGGGTGATCTGCCCAGCGTGGTGATGGACGCCGACCAGGCCGGCCGAAACATGCACACGCAGCTGAAAGCGGACCTGTACAAGAGCAGCCCCAAGCGCCTCATTCCCGTGTCGGACTTCATCAGCGTGCCGGACGGTGAAATCGAGGATCTGATTCCTTTCGAGATTCTGGCGCCGTTCCTCGACCGGATGCTGCGGGACGCCCCCGACCTCTTCGCCGACACCCATAACCCTGCTGTGCCACTTGTGAACCAGGTGGAAGCCTTCGCTGCGGCGCACGGCATCACCCTCGATCCCGGATGGAAAGTCACGCTGGCCAAAGGGTTCAAAGGTCGCCTGCTGCACAAAACACCTCCGGCGATCGATAAGACGACGGTCGCCCTGTGGAAGAAGATGTTTAGCCGAATGCTCGCCTGATCGCAGCTTCCATGCCGGAGGGGGTTGCTGGGAGCGGCCGCGGCCCCACTGTTATCGCTTCTTGGCCGGGGGCTTCTGTGCCAGTGCGCTGCCAGCAGCCCGCTTGGAGGTTTGACCAGTGGAACGGCTCTGGAGCACATTGGAGGCAGCCTCTGCGGCCTTCTTGCTCGTGGTGCGGCCCGTGTTGACCTGAGACAGCGCGCTGCCAGCAGCGGACTTGGAATCCTGACTCGTGCGCCCGTCACGCAGTGTTTTGGAGGCGGCTGTGGCGGCTTTGCTTCCAGTAGTCTTCCGTGTCATGTGATCCTCCGGTTGTGTGGAACACCATCAGTCTACCCGCCCCCGCTTGGGCTGCGCCTGCGATCATGGGGTATGTTCCGCCCCGTACCCAGGCAACCCGGCAAGGTCGCTGCGACCGTCCTCCACCACCAACTGATCACTGTGGAGTGGAGTGCCGACGGTCCCCAGTACGTCCGTCCTCCGTGGACTGGGATGGTCGAAACGCTCTACATGCGGCTCCAGGCTACCCAGGAGCGTCTGCCGTTCCGCGTGCGAACCACCGCGCAGGCCCGTACGGCTGCTGAGGTGGTCGGGGTACGCGAGGCTTCTCTGTTGGGTGCGCGAGCCGCGCTGCACAGCTGGTTGACCGCTCCCCCACCTCACGTGGCCCCACTCATCGTAGATCACACTGCCGTGCCCCACCTGATTCGGCAGACCGATGATGAGGACGCGCGGGGGCTGCTTCGCCGGTTGTTGCAGGCATTGGCGCGCATCGACCAGCAGCTTTCCCTTACTCCGGTGGGGGCAGCCCTGGGCACAGGCTTGCCTTTCGAGCAGTGCCGCATACTGCTCTTTCAAATGGAACGCGACGGCCAGCTGCACGTCTACGCGGATCACTATCGGCTCAAGGTCCTCCCGGCGCCCACCCCAGTTGCGGCTTTACGTGATCTGCCCGCACCGGCCTTTCATGCCCTGACCCGTAATCCTCAATTGGCCGATTTGCTTGAGGACCGGTGGAATGAAGCGGAACTTCTGGCCCGTACACCTGCCCACCGCATGGCGTTGATTGCCTACGGTGCTGTCCTCGAAGGGGCGCTCCTGGCTGCTGTGCAGGACGATCCTCGTGTGGCGAACATCCAGGTGGCCACTCCGAAAGAGCGTGATAGCGGTAAACCAAAACCCTTCCATGATTGGACCTTGACAGATCTTATTCAGGTGGCTGAGCAGGCTGGGTGGCTTCACAGGGCGCGGGGAAAACTGGGGCACGTTGTGCGTGATTTTCGTAACTACGTCCACCCCCGTGAGGAACTTCGCCAGCAGACCTCTATTGACCTGGGCGTCGTGCATGTCAGTCGGGAGGGCGTGTGGTTCTGCGTTGATGACCTTGTACGGGCGCGCCCTCAGTAACCTGTGGCGCGGCCAACTCTGCTCTACGAATGAGGTCAAGGAGTGATTCAAGGGGACGGGTGGTGTGGTGCAGGGCTTGAAGGTCAGTCTCTCAAGTGGCTGTGGTCTACGATGCTCTGGGCGTGCCTGAGGGCTTTTCGGTAATCCTTGTCGCGGGTGTAGCCGAGGGTCTGTGGGGTGCCGGGGTGGTCGCGCAGGGCGGCGCGGCGGATCATGCCTGGGGGAATGAAGGGGAGGTCGGCGTCACGGGTGACCTGGCGCAGGCGCAGGCGCAGGGCGTCCTGGGTGTCGTAGGGGAACATGCGGAGGTCTTCGGTGCGGCCGTGGGTGTCTGGGTAGAGGGGGTCGTAGCCGGCGCGTTGGTGGAGGCGGGTCAGGGCGGCTTCGGTCTGGGGGGTGAGAGGGGTGATGAGGTCGCCGCGCAGGAGGGTGCCGTCTTCGGGGGTGAAGGCGCTCCATTTGAGGCGGAGGAGGATGCTCGCAGGTAGGGCGTGGTGCCAGAGGAGGAGGATGGCGGCGTGGAGGGCGGGGTCTTTGTGGGCTGCCTTCAGGAGGCGGTCGAGGTCGTCTCTGGTGGGGAGGGGGTCGTCGGCGCGTTCGGCGGTGGCGTTCTGGAAGTCGATGAGGGGGTCGCCGGTGAGGAGGGCGAGGCGGCGGAAGGCTTTGTAGAGGGCGCGGAGGGTGCTGATGCGGGCGTTGCGGGTGTTGGGTTTGGCGCTTGAGCCGTCGAGGTTGGTGGCGAGGATGGTGTGGAGCCAGGGGTGGAAGTCGGGTGGGGGGCGGAGGAGGCTGAGGTGGTCGCGGTGGGCGGCGTGGAGGATGGGTTTGAGGTTGCTGATGTGCTGGGCGGGGGTGCCTTGGAGGAGGTCAGCGTGGTGGAGGGTGGTGATGAGGGTGTCGGGGTCGGCGTCGCGGAGGGCTTGGGTGACCTGCTGGGCGAGCTGGTCGTGGGGGTGGGTCATGTCAATGAGTTTATCTGGCGGCATATAACGAAAGGGTGTGATAAAGCGCCTCTGCTCTTCTTCGTCACCCCTGCGTCCACCACTGTGCGTGAATGCCAGCGACACTTGTTCAATCTCAGTCTTGGTTGTGTGGGAAGCCGGGGCCGTTCTACACACGGGTGAAGATTGACGCCCCAACTCGGAACGCTGCAGCGTTGGCATATGCACGGCAGACTTACCGATCCGCAACGGTAGAACACCGTGGACGTGGCTGGTACGACATCACCATCCCCGAATTCGAGTGGGATGGCACGCCCTGCACCCTCGTAAACCACCTCCGCGTGGCACGGCCACCCAGTCAGGAAGGTCGAGGCCTACATGAAACCGCGGCCCGGCAGGCACTCATGGCGTTGCATCCAGCCAGCTGGGCCATTCCGGAGATCAACATCCTGTCCGCTGAGGGCTTCTCCGGTCGGGCAGATCTCTGTGTGATGCCAAATGAAGGCCACAGCATTGGGTACGAGATCAAAACGGAGAAGGACAGTCTGAGCCGATTAGCACACCAGGTCCGCATGTACGACCACTGCTTTGCGGAGCGCGCTCTGGCTACGACGCCGCGTCACCTGGCAGAGGCGCGCCAGTTACTCCCTGAGGCCTGGGGGCTCATCGTGTTGGATCCAGTCAGTCACGAAGTCATCGAGCGTCAGCGGTTGCCTCAGCTACAGGAGCAGGACCTCGCTGGGCGCCTCATCCTCGAGACGCTCCGCGTCGAGGAGCTCAACGGACTCCTCCATCACCTAGGGGTGACCCGCACCCACACGATGAACAACGATCAACGCCGCGCCTTACTCAACACCCACTACGACGTGGCGACCCTCCGCGAACTGGCCTTACGCACTCTGGCCACCCGAGAGAACGCGCGTGTTACGGCTACACGATTGGGAACGACGTGAGCAATGCACCACAAGTGGGCATAAGGGAATGGGGAGGGAGGATGGGGATGGGAACCGGTTCTCGTATATGCCGCCACATGTAACAGATGATGAATCTCCTACTGAAAAAACACTTCTGACCGTTAAATGAGAAGGAAAAAGCGCGATACACGCACAGACTGCGCGCAACGCCTCAGCACCTGACACTTTGCGATGAATGGCGTCCTGGACGCAGTGCGGCATGACAAAGGGCAGCATCTTGGTCTGTGAGGTTCTGGCAACTTAACGCTGATAGGCTGCCGAGCTGTGACTGACCGGAAGCCCTATCGACATCGATTCCCGCTGAGTGTCATTGGGTATGCCCTGCGGCTCTACCACCGCTTCCCCCTCAGTCAGCGGGACGTTCAGGAACTGCTTCACGAGCGTGGTGTTCAGGTCAGTCACGAGACCCTCCGTCAGTGGAACATCAAGTTCGCCCCACTCCTGACCGAGGAACTGCGCCATCGAGAACCCCGGCGGGGTTCTCGATGGCATCTGGACGAGGTCTGCGCCAAGGTCGGCGGGGTCAAGCATTGGTTGTGGCGAGCGGTCGACGAATACGGGGACGTGCTGGACATTCTGCTTCAGGAACACCGAGACACCCAGGCGGCCAAGTCCTTTTTTGTCCGCCTCCTGGGGGAATACGACGTGCCGGAGGTGATCCATACCGACAAGCTGTGGAGCTATGGGGCGGCGCTGCGTGAGATTCCTGTGCTCCACGACGTGGAGCACGTTCAGGTCGTTTCCACCGCCCGCTGTAACAATCTGGTGGAGCAATCTCACCGACCCACCCGGCAGCAAGAACGAAGCCAACTGGGCTTCAAGCGCCGGAAACGAACACAAGAATTCCTCGCCCTGCACGCCCGAGTCTCGAACCTCCATCGACACGCGAACCACCGTTCCCGCCACCCTCAGACGAAGCCATCAATCCGCAGCTCTTCTCCGCTTGCGAGAGGCGATGCAGCAGGTGGCTTGAGAATCAAGCCACCTGCTGCGCTACTCCGGCGTCACTCAGGTTAAGTTGCCAGAACCCTCCCAGGCGTGAACAAGGCCCGCCTGGGCATGTGGGGCCACTCCATGGGCGGCCACATCACCCTGCGCGCCATGGTGGTGAGTCCTGACATTAAAGCCGGCGTCGTCTGGGCGGGCGTGGTGGGCCCGTACGATCTGCTGTTCAAGGCGCTGCCCCAATGGGGCCGCGGCGACCCTAACGATCCACGTGCCCGACTGCTCGCCACCCTGGGGCGCCCCGAGCGCAACCCGGCCGCCTACCGGGCCATCTCCCCGAACGCCTACCTGGCCGACCTCCGGGGCCGGCCCCTCCAGCTGCACCACGCGACCGGAGACACACACGTGCCCTACAGTCTGTCGCAGTCACTCGCGAGCAGCCTGAAGGCCGCCGGGCAACCCGTGACCTTCTACACGTACGCAGGCGACAACCACGACCTCAGCCGCAACCTGAAAGCGGCGCTGGACCGGTCCATCGCCTTTTTCAAGACGCACCTGTGATTCCCTGTGAGGCACCCATGACCCTGACGCCCCTGCACCGCGCCCTTCTGCTGAGCGCCGCCCTGCTCACCAGCGTGGCGGGCGCGTACACCGTGAAACCCGGCGACACCCTCTTCAGCCTCGCGCGCGCCTCTGGCACGACGGTCGCGGACCTCATGCGCCTCAACGACTTGAGCAGCACCACCCTGGAGGTCGGGCAAACCCTGCGCCTTCCGGGTGAAGCCGCGCCGTCCGCGTCGCCGGCGCCTGCCTCGCCCTTGCCTCTTCCCCCTGCACCGGCCCTGCCGGGGGTGAACGTCACCGCGCCGACCAGCCTGCGTATGGGCGACGCGTTCGCGCTGCGCCTCACGGGTCCGCGCGCGGCAGAGGCCCGCGTCCACTTCCCCAGTGAAGTGGGCGAGGATGTGCGCCTGCCCGCCGAGCGCCTCACGCCGGTCCCTGCAGGCAACGGCACGTTCATCGTGCTGGGCCGGGTGCTGCTGGGCAAAGCCACGCCGCTGATCTACGAGATCGAGCTGGATGGGCAGGTGCTGCGCCGCAGCCTCCCCGTGGCGGGTCTGCCCCAGCCGGTCCAGCGCCTGAACCTCCCGCCCAGTATCAGCGGCAAACTGCAGGACCCGGCGCGCGCTGCGGAGGACGCCGCGGTGGAGCGCGCGTACGCCCTGCGAACCCCGCCCGTCTGGACGAAGCCCTTCCAGGACGCCGTCCAGGTCCGCGCGCAGAGCAGCGCGTTCGGGCAGCCGCGCACCTACGTGGCGGGCGGTCCCGTGCAGTACCACTACGGCACGGATTACCGCGCCCCCGCGGGCACTGCGGTCCGCGCCGTCAATGACGGCACGGTGGTCATGGCCGGGATGTATCCCGTGCGCGGCGGCCTGGTCATCCTGGACCACGGCGCCGGCGTGACCAGTCTGTACTTTCACCAGCGCCGGGTGACGGTGAAGGTGGGGCAGAAGGTCAGCCGCGGCGACAAGATCGGCGAGGTGGGGAGCACTGGGCTGAGCACCGGCCCGCACCTGCACCTGGAACTTCGGGTGCGCGGTGAGGGCACCGACCCGGCCGGGTGGATGAACCGTCTCTGGCCGAAATAAGGGGGCGCCCGAAGGTCGGCCGGCAGGCGACCTGCCGTTTGCACCACTGCTCTGGGTCACCTCCTATGACCGCTCTGCCCGGCGGTCAAAGCCTCCTGGGCTTCTGCCAGGGGTGGCGTGAAGTCGGATACGCTGATGGCATGAGAAGGGCCAGGACCGTGTTCGGTGATGGGCGTCAACCATGAGTCGGGGCCGCAGCGCTCAGCGCGCGGCGGCTGAGGACGCGCCGGTGGCGCCCAAAGCCTCCCCCTGGAACCTCGGCAATATTCTTGGGTTACTTGCCCTGCTGGCCACCATTGCCTTTGGCATCATCCCGCTGATTGTTTCATCAGCCCAGCAACGGTTGCGGCTGGACGCCACCATTCAATCTGCGGCGCAGATCGTGGGTTCCACACTGCCTTCACAGGTCCGCGTGACCGTCGGTGGCAAGGAAGCGAGAAACGTCTACGCGACGGTGCTCAAGGTGGCCAACTCGGGCGCGCGGCCCATCACGCCTGACCTCTTTGCACCGGGCACGGTTCTCCGCTTACGCCTGGGCGACCAGTGTGAAGTGGTGGAGCAGCGCGTCGTTGGCGCACGTCCTCAGGATGTTCGCGAGCGGGCGCGGGTCACCGTGATTCCAGGCGGCGTGGCCCTCGCACCCTTGTTGCTGAATCCTGATGATAGGCATTGCGGTAGTAATGGAGCGGAGAGTCGGGTTTTGGGGGTCGTGCATCAGCCTTCAGCGTCGCCTGGGGCACGCAATTTTCTGAATTTTCCGGAACGGGTCGTTTCCTCTAGATTGAAGTGATACCGACCCTTGAGGTGGATGTGCTCATATTTCAGTGGAGAAAGGCGCTTGGCCTCTTCTGGATTGACCATTTTTCCCTCTGACCGCAGCTGTTCCAGCACCAGACCGATGTATCTAGAATTCCAGACGATGATGGCGTTCATGACCAAGCCCAGCGCGCCCAACTGATCTTCCATCCCGGCCAAGTAGTGTTGCCGTAACTCCCCACGTTCTCCCTGAAACAGGGCGCGGCCCAGACTATGCCTGGCCTCCTGGCGATTGCGCTGCGTGCCGATGACCCGGCGATAGACCGGATCATCGTGGTAGGTCAGCAGATGCTGGGTGTACGAAATGCGGCCAAAGTGTTCTACGGCCCGCACCACCGAGCTTTTGGGCGTCACGCCCAGGACTTTAATCAGGTCAGATGCTCTGACCTGACGGGTCACCAACGATCCAGCAATCCGCAGGAGGTCATCCCAGTGCGCGGTAATCAGTTTGGACTGAATATGGTTGGTGGCAATGGCGTCTAATGCGCCGTACTTGGCCTGTGGGTTCAGCCGCCAGTAGCGGCGTTCGGGCAAGTTCGCCAATTCTGGGCTGAATTGATAGCCCAGCAGGCTGAATAGCCCAAAGATCAGATACGAGGAGGCCCCTGTATCCGAGATCAGTTGCTTGGGTCGCAGCGTGGTGTTGTGTTCAATTAGGCCATCCAGGGCGTACAGCGAATCTCGCAAGGTGCCTGGCACCACAATGCCGTGAAAACTGGTGAACTGGTCGGCCACAAAGTTCACGTACGTGACACCACTGCCTACGCCAAAATATTTGGGGTTCTGACCACTGTAAATGGATTTCACAGGCACTCGAAAGCGCAGGCCATCCACCGAAGCGACATACCCCTGGCCCCAGGCGGGTAGGTCCGGCAGGGTGGACTGAAAGTTCACCAGACGAGCATTCGCCGCCGCGATGGTTTCAGCCCGGACATAGTTCTGGCTGACCCAGGAGAGACGACTGGACCGGAGCGCCTCGCGCTCCGGTTGCACGACGGCGTCCAGACTCACGTTGCAGGCCTCGGAGAGCAGCACGGCACAGACGCTCATGGGCAGGTGCTCCACCCGGCTGCGGCGCTCACTGAGGTGCTGGAATTCATCGGCAAAGCCCGTCCAGCGGTGAACTTCCAGGAGCAGGTCAGGGAGGTCGATCCTGGGTAAACGTGCGGCCACATCTTTGTGAAGCTGCCGCAGACTGGGCGGTTCATCCTGCGCTTCATCAAGCTGCAGCACCAGACGCGATTTCCCGTCCACCTCCTCAATGGACGCAGAGGCATTCTCGGGGAGGCGTTCGGCCAGGAGGTGGTAGGTCTCATCCAATTGCCGCTCCAGACGGGCCAGGACCACTGCAGGATCAGGGTCGAGATCAAGACTGCGGCAGACTTCCACCTTGAGGTCCGCCCAGCGCGGCCCCGAGAGGAGCCGCAACCTGGGGTCATTGAATTTGTCGCTGGCTGGCACATAGAGGTCGCGGCGCTTCAAGCTCAGGTGCAGCTGCTCCAGTACCCCGAGGGTGTACGCACTGCGCTGCACCTCACCTGCCGCAGATCTCAAATGCTTTCCCCAGCGGCCGGTGATCCAGTCGGTAGGCAGCGATGACAGGTCTTTCTTCCGGCGCTCCAGGGTTCGCAGGGCATTGATAGCGGCCAGCAGAGGCTGACCGGAGCGGTTGGCTTCAAAGCCCACCGTGTGCAACAGCGTCGGAACAAATTGCTGAACGTAGCTGTAGCGGGCCAGCAACTGCTCAATGTGCCGATCAGCGGTCGGTTGGGTCAGCTCAGCAATGGCCTGCACGGTCCGCTCCAGCACATCTTTTGAAACAAGGGTCAACACCTGCTGTGAAAAAGCATCAAAATCATGCTGCTCCGTCTTCAAGTGCTCTAGAAACAAGCGAGTCAGCTGGTTCTGAGAACGGGCCGCTTCTTCCAATGAAGGCAAGGAGGCCAGCTTCTGCTCGGTGTCCTGGCGTTCTATCCGGTTAAAGACATCCGTCAGCAGGCTGTCGAGCACGGTCAGGGCGTCATCCAGCGCACTGGCCTCCAGGCGCGAGACCGTGACGAGCAACACCGCCAACTGACGGGACGAGGTCAGCCTTCGTAACGTCTGCGTCTTCGACCCCAGTCCTATTCTTGACAGCGTGTCCAGGCGCTGCGTGGGGAAGGAACGTAGGTTAACGGTCCGCACACCGACCTGGCGAATCCGTTCGACCCGCTTCAGCGCCCCGACCAGGCCCTGGGCCGAAATGGAAATCGGGGCTTGGCGGAGTTGCTCGAAGGAAGAGACTTTGGCCCGCTCAGGCACACTCAGCAGGGTGACCAGACGCTCGCGCTGCTCAGGGCTGAGCAGCGCCACCAGACGGTCACATAACTGTGTCTCACTGCGCTCCTGCACCCGGGCAATCAATCGGGAGAGGGTGGTCACACCTGGCAGAATGATGTTGTGTTCGTAGAGGCGGGCCGTCGCCCGGTCCAGCAAGAGGCTTGGAGATTCGGCTTGTAAGTGGGTGCGGGCCATCAGGAACCGGATCAAGCCGATCCAGACGGCGGGCTCGGAGAAGACGCGGTAGCCATACGTTTGCCCGATGTCCCGCTGGTGGTCCCATTTGGTTTCACCTTGACGGTAGCGATCAAGTTTGACCTGCTTGGCCTGCACACCAAGTTGCCGGGCGACAAAGCGCAACACATTGGGGGGCACATCGAGTGGATTGAGGAGGAATGTGCCCAAAAACCGCAAGGTCGTGAGCTGGAGGGCGTATCCGAGGCGATTATGCTTGCCTTTTTTCGAAGCGATCCGCGTGTGATCGCGGTCATCCAGAATGAAATACCGCCGGAGTTGCTCGGGACTGGGCGGTGCATTGAACTGGCCGTACTGATCGGTCCCTCCTGCGGCCAGTTCAGCAGGCACAGATCAGGCGGCGCGGCGCAGGAGACGGAGAATGGTACTGGGATGCACCTTGAAGAGCCGCGCACACTGCGCCGCAGTGTGCCGCCCAGAGTTCACCGCGTCACGGATTTCCTGCTCTTGTGTGGAGGTGAGCTTGCGTTTGCGGCCGCCCACCCGGCCTTCCCGCCGGGCCTGCTCCAGTCCGGCCCTGGTGCGCTCGCGGATCATGGCCCGCTCGAACTCGGCGAACGCCCCGACCATCTGCATCATCATCCGGCCTGCTGGTGTCGTGGTGTCAATGGCTTCGGTGAGACTGCGAAAGCCTGCACCAGCAGTTTCGATCTTCTCCATCAGGTGCAGGACATCCTTCAGGCTGCGGCTGAGCCGATCCAGCTTCCAGACGACGACGATATCGCCTGGCCGGAGCTGGGCGAGCAACTTGTGTAATTCAGGTCGATCCCAGCGGCCCCCGGACGCGTGTTCGGTGAATACGCGCTCGACTTCGGCATCTTTCAGGGCGCGGAGTTGGGCGGCGGTGTCCTGATCCTGCTGTTTGCTGACGCGAGCGTACCCAAGCTGCATAGCGCCTCCCCTTGTTGCGTCAGCCTATTGCCAATGAGGAGTATTGTGCAATATGGATGTGCAACGCGGGGAGGCGCAGCTGGTCAGAGGCCGAAACCTATTGCGGAAACGGCCGTTTCTGCAACCTTAGCGTACAGTCAGGACTGATCCGTGTCGTGACCCCACATTGGGCGGGTTGGAGGCTCCTGCAAGATGGGCATACCCGTGGCCGCTATCCGCTGTTTTTCCCGCCAAGGATCGACGACCCCCTGGTCATCTGGTATTTTGAGACTCCAGGCGATGGCATTCGCCTTTCAGAACCGCCCCGTGTCCGGCTGATAATGCCTACCCTTCAGGACGCAGGGGGAAGCTATGCCCATCTGGATAGGAATTGCACTTGGCGGCGCCTGCGGTGCACTGGCGCGTTACGGTCTCAATCTGGTGATCCAGACCCGGCTCGGCCCTACGGCCTGGGCCGCGTTTCCGCTCGGGACGCTGGTGATCAATGTGCTGGGCTGTTTTCTCCTGGGGCTAGTGATTGCCCTGAACGCCCGGGGTCTGGTCAGTGCCGAGTGGCGTCTGGCTTTCGGAACCGGCTTCGTCGGGGCCTTCACGACCTTCAGCACGTTCACCTGGGAAAGTGATCTGCTCCTGCGCAGCGGCGAAAGTCTGCGCGCCTCGCTCTACATCGTCGGCAATCTGGTGTTGGGCTACGTGGCCGTCCTGCTCGGGCGCTGGGTGGCCATCCGGCTCGAAGGTGGATTATGACGTGGCAGGATGCAGAGTTGCTCCGCTGCTACTTGGGCAGCACCGACAAAGTGGGCAGCGAAACGGCTTACGATTGGCTGGTCTCTACAGCACAGCGGGCAGGCCTTCCTGGAGCCACCGTCACCCACGGGAGTATCGGCTATGGCCAGGATGGCCAGATTCACCGCAACCGCGCTTTTCAGTGGGCCCCTGACCTTCCTGTGGTTGTCGAATGCGTCGCCTCCACCACGCAGCTGGAAACGTTCCTGGCCGAGGTGGCCCTGACCTTGCCTGATCTCCTGATCACCCGCCAGGCGGTTCGTCGCCTGATGCGGCGCGGTGAACATCGATGAGTGGGGCTGAACCACTGTGTTTGCTGCGCTGTTATACGCGTGCCGGAGATCAGTTGGAAGGTCGGCCTCTGGCAGATGTCGTCATCGAGACCGCCCGTGCCCTTGACCTGACACTGGCGTTTGCCCAGCACGGAGCAGGCGGATTTGGACGGCGCGGTCAGGTCGCCAACCCCATCCTTCTGGAGATGCGCCCGGCCCAGCAGCCCATCATCGTTCAAATTCTCGGCCAACTGACTCAGTTGGACGCCCTGTTGATCAACCTGCACACCAGGGGTCTCCCTGACCGACTGTGCGTACTTGAACCCTTCGCGGCCTTCGATGTTCAGGGATAGGGCGGTGGGTGTCTCCAAAGCAGGAGACACATGAAGTCGGGATAATTCACCAGTCCATTCAGGAAAGACCGGGAGTGATCCATCGCTCCCGGCCCTCCAGCACATTTCATCTGTACACGACCTGACGTCCAATTCAGGGCTGATTCTGCCCCTGCAGAGCCGCTGTTCTGGACTCCAGAAGTCGGTGCATGTAGTCGATCTCCAGCGCCTGTTCCGTCAGGATTTCCTGGGCCAGTCGCCGCACCTGCGGGTCCTTCCCGTAGAGGAGCTCGGCCTTTGCGGCGTCCACTGCCCCCTGGTGATGCGGAATCATCATGGTCAGGAAATCACGGTCCGGGTTGCCGGAAGGCGTCGCCGCGTGCATACCCGCGTGCATCCGCATCATGGCCGAGTCCATCAGACCCTGGAAGGTATTGCCCGCAGCGAACGCGCCGCCGGTGAGCAGCAGGACAAGGGCGACCCGCCTCACTTGCTCTGCACCAGCACGGTCGCCCCGCCTACTTTGGCCACCACGCTCAGCTGACCGGCACCCTGCGGGGCATTCAGGAGCTGCTTGACTGGCCCGATGGTCTGTGCGGTCACGCCGCCCTGGGCCGTGGTCATCAGGGCGGCGAGGTCCTGCGCCTGCCCCGTTGGCCCGGTCAGGCGCAGCACATACGCCGTATTCGGGGTCAGTCCTGTCGCGACGATCTGCACCAGATCGACCAGGCCCAGGGGATTGACGCTGACGGTGGCCCGGGCTGCGCTCCCGGAAGTCAAGGTCAGGGTCAGTGTGGCTTTCGTGCTGTCCAGGGGCTGTAAGTGAGCTGTGCCCGCACCTGAGCGCACTGCGCCGGGCACATAGACCAGCGCCTGTGGCAACTGCCCGGTGGGAACCTGACCAGTCACCGTGTTGCTGGCTGTGTCGATGATCTGGACCTGGTCTGCCGCTTCCAGTCCTACGTACACCCGTTTCCCGTCCGGCGCGGCCCAGGCACCATGGGGGAGTGCCCCCGTCGGAATGGTCGCCACCAGCCGGGGCGCAGCGTCGCGCGTATATACCTTGACGACGTTCAGGCCGCCCACAGTGACATAGGCGAAGCGGCCCGTGGGTGTATCGGCCAGGGCGACATGGTTGGTGACGGGGCCGCTGTCCAGCGTCGCCGTGATGTCGAAGGGTGGGCGCGCCCGCATGACCTGCGTTTTGCCGCTGTCTTTGAGGGTGAACCAGACCTGATCGCCCTGCGGACTGACCGCCAGATTCGGGCTGAATGGGCTGGCCTGCGGGACCCGCGCCACGACCCGGTACGTGCGCGTGTCGATGACACTCAGTTCCGGGGTGAAACTCGAAGGCACATAGGCGTAAGGCGCTTTCGGATTGAACAGCACCATGCCAGGGCCGTCCGGAACAGGAATACGGCGCGTTTCGGTAAAATGCACGGGATCGACGACGGAGACGTAGTTCTCGCCACGCACGGCCACCCACAGTTCACGTCCGTCCGGGGTGAAGAACGCCTCGTGGGGACTGCGGCCCAGGTAGACCTTGCCGCGCACCGCGTTGGTGGCGGTATCAATCAAAGTCACTGAGTTCGAGCCTATGGAGACGGCAGCCAAGGTCTTTCCGTCGGGTGAGAAGCCGAGGCCGTGAACCAGCAATTCCCCTTTGTACAGTGGTGAGAGTGCGGCGGGCGCCTGTGTGCCCAGCGAAATGACGCCCAACAGTTTGAGGGCGACTGGGTCAATGACCGAGACGGTATTGGAACTCTGGTCAGCGGTGTACACCCGGTCACCCACCGACTGAGCGAAGACGGGGGCCGAAAGGAAGAGTGCAGAACATAGAGTCAGGGTGCGGATGAAGTGGTTTGACATGGAACTCCTCGAGGATCTTTTTTTTCGGCAGGAAAGAGCTCGCCTGGTAGGCGGCCCTGACCACGGAATCTGGTCTGACTCCGCTCTGCCTGCTGACGTTGATCGTTCAGGAACAGGGCGTGAGCCGCTCCTCTCCTTCCTCAGCGACGGACAGCGCTCCAAACGCCCATGAAGCCCTCGCCGAGCGCGTCACCGCGCTTCAGGTCGTTCTTCCAGTTGTATACAGGCAGGCCGTTGTAGGTTACCTGAAGGCTGCCATCCTTGCGCGTCAGCGTGCCAAGCTTGCCGCGCACCGCCACGCCCGCCGTCAGGCCGGTGGCCGGGAACTGCGCCACCAGCAGGGGAGGCCAGTTGGTGGCGCAGGCTCCCTCACAGTTGCTCACTCCGGGCGCGTCCTTGGCGAAGGTATAGAGCGTCAGGCCGGTCGGCCCGGCCAGCACCATGCCCAGATCGTCCACCCGCGACACCTGCACGCTCGGGCCGGCGTTGGCCGCGTGCCAGACGTTCATGAAGCCCTGACCGTTGATGTCACCGGGTTTGGCGTCGCCCTTCCAGCTGTAGAGCGCCGCGCCATCGTAGCTGAGCTGGGTCTGACCATCCTTGCGGGAAATCAGGCTGAACTTGCCGCTCAGTCCGGCGGGCAGGCGCGGAACTTCGCTCAGCAGCAGGGGCGGCCAGTTGGTGGCGCACACGCCTTCGCAGTTGCTCACTCCCGGCGCGTCTTTGGCGAAGGTGTAGAGCGTCAGGCCGGTCGGCCCGGTCAGCAGGGTGCCGAGCCGGGCGTCCCGGCGCAGCGTGACGGGCGCTAGCGCGGTCATCTTCATCTGTATCGCCGGGGCGGTCTGGCCGGAAGCGGTCTGCACGGGAGCAGTCTGGGCTATCACGGGCGTGAGGAGCGCGAGGGTGAACGTGAGGGTCAGAGTGCGGGCGGTCGTCATATGGGTCATGGTGGTGCCTCCACCTTCCCGTATGCCGGGCGTCGCCCGTTTGGATGCATTCAGAGTTCGGGCAGCCGGGTGCGGCCCAGTGGGTGGGTCGGGGCCGGGCTACCCCCGGCGGGTTCGGTGCTCACGCCCACCGAGTCGTACCCGCGCCACGACACCTCCAGCACCGTGCCGCCCGTCAGCCCCAGGCTGGTCGGTACGCCCGCACGCGGCCCGCTCGTCCGCCGTCCCCACGCCTGATACACCTGCCCCGGTGCGGCCTGTCTGTCCAGCACCAGCAGCGCCCGGCCATCCGACCTGACGTACATGGCCCCGTAGGGCACACCGGTCTTCGAGGCGAGCGTGAGACGTCTCGCCCCCTGCTGCCACTGCTGCACGCTGCTTTGAGCGGTCGCCGCAGGCTGGGCCGGACCGAGCTGGAGGTACCCCCCGACCGCCACGATCAGAGCGACGGCTGCAGCCAGAGGCCAGACTGGAAGCCACCTGGAAGGGGCCGAGGGCAGTGACGCCTGTGCGGACAGACGTTCAGGAGACACCACGCCCCGCCGGGCCTGAATCTTCTCCCAGCTCCCTGCTGGCGCTGGGACGCCGGGCAAATCGTTGGCCAGTGAGAACAGGGCGTCACGCAGCCGGCCCACCTCAGCGCGGCAGACAGCGCAGCTCAGCAGGTGGCTCTCCACATTCACGGCCTGTGCCGTATCGAGGCTTCCCAGGACGTATTCAGGCAGCAGGTCGCTTGGATGGTCGCCGCTGGAACGGTCTGGTTGACGGGTCATGGCAGCATCCTTTCTCTGAGTTTCAGCAGGGCGCGGCGCAACCGGCTCTTGACGGTGCCGAGCGGCAGGCCGGTGCGGGTGGTAATCTCGGCGTGGGTGTAGCCACCGAAGAACATCGCTTCCAGCAGGGCCCGGTCAGTGTCCGGTAAGCCGGCCAGGGCGGACTGTACCAGGGCCTCGTCCAGCGAATCACGGGCAGTGGGAGCAGGCACATCGAACGCTCGGTCGTCTTCCCATTCCTGTTGCCGCTGTGGACGGGCGCGCCGGGTCCGCAGCCGTTCCAGACAGAGGTGGTGGGCGATGGTCAGCACGAAGGTTTTGACGGTTCCCCGCGACGGTTCATATACATCGGCCCGGTCCGCGAGCCGAACGAAGGTGTCCTGGAGCGCCTCCTCGGCGTCTTCCGGCGTGCCCAGCATCCGCAGGCAGACGCGGTAGGTGACGCCGGACAGGTCATCGTACAGTTCCCTCAAGGCGTCGTCCTGCCCATGCTGCAGTTGGACGATCAGCCGCTGATGTGCGGTGTCAGATGTAGACGATACCCGAAGTTCGAGTAGGTTCACCATTGGCCCGGGTGATACAGGTCGACGCCAGTTTCGGCGGGGAATGGGCGCAGCATACATACCTTCCTCTATGCGCAGAGTACATGTTCTGGATGCAATGGTAGTTGGCTGGAACTACCAGCCAACTACCCCGTCGGTGGAGACCTCCACCTTCGTGACCGCGCCGCGACCACTCATCGCCAGTCCCTGCACGTTCAGGGGCAATCCTGCCGGGGCCTTGACCGTCTCGTCGGGCGTCACGATGAACGAGCGCACCGGCATGCTGCCCACGGGCCGGAACTTCACGGTCTTGGCCTTCACGGCTTGCGGGGTGGTCGTGCCACGCAGGTTGTCGGGTTGCAGGTAAGCGGTCGCCATCCAGAAGTTGTCGTCGGGCTTGGTCAGGACCCGGATAAAGCTCAGGGTCTTCATCCAGTACGTCGCGAAGTAGCCGGGCACGACCAGCCGCACCGGAAAACCGTTGACCATCGGCAGCGGCTGGCCGTTCATGGCGTAGGCCACGATGCACTCGTCCAATACAGGGTCATTCACGTTCAGGCTCTTCTTGTAATCGGCCCCACCGCTGCCGGGTGCGCCCGCGCCCTTGTCCAGGCCCTGAAACTGCACCTGCACGCTGCCGGATTTCACGCCCGCTTTCCCCAGCAGGTCACGCAGGCGCACACCCGTCCAGGTGGCGCAGCCCATCGCACCGTTGCCCCACTGCCCACCTGGGCGGCGCGGTTGAAAGCGGCTGCGGCTGTTGCCCGTGCACTGCATCACGGCGTTCACGCTGACCGCTTCGAAGTCCTGGGTCAGTTGCGCCAGACTGAACGACTGCGGCGTGCCCACGTTGCCCTCGATCTTCAGCCGCCAGGTCTTCAGGTCGATATTGGTCGGAAACAGCGACAAGTTCGAGCGCACGAAGAATGCGGCGGCGGGCGTAAAGGGGCTTTGGAAGTAGGCGCGGGGCGTCTCGTACAGCGGGGGGCGGTCCACCAGCCGGATCAGCGGAACCTTCTGTGGCAGGGCGATCAGCGGTCCCAGGCCATTCCAGCCGTCCAGCGGACCAGGGCCACTGAAGATGGGGGCGGTGCCGGTGGTCACAGTCGTCTGCGCCTGAGCGGTGCGGCCAGGGTCAGGGCGGCTCCGGCGCTGCCGAGCAGGCCCAGGGCGGCGCGGCGGGTCATGGGGGTGCGGTCGTCGGACATGGTGGACCTCCGGTGAATGAGGGGACGAGGGGAATCTATAGAAGTCGAAGCAGGCTCAGGGACGGGGCAGCCCGGTTTCACGCGAGAGGGGGGGCACGCCGAACAACTCGCCGCGCCACACGCCGCGCAGGGTGTGCGCCGTGACCAGTCCCCACAGCGCCGTGAGGACCACCACGAACACGTGGCCCAGATGGGTAAAGACGTCCAAATGGGTCAGCGCGCCCAGGCCAAAGGTCGCTGCCGTGTAGACCCCCAGCGGGAAGGTCAGCCCCCACCAGCCCAGGTTGAAGGGCAGCCCCCGGCGCACGAACCGCAGGGTGGTCAGGGTCGCCAGTGCCAGCCACCACGCCCCGAAGCCCCACAGCACCAGCCCGCCCGCCAGTCCCAGCCCGGTCAATACCGGGGCCAGTTCGCCCAGCCCCTGCGCGGCCAGCACGCGCGGCGCGGCCTCGCCCAGTTGCAGCAGGGCCAGGGCACCCGTCGCCAGCGGCCCCAGGGGCAGGAACATGCTCACGGCCAGGTCGGGGGTGGGCAACTTGTGCTGGGCCAGCCGCAGGATCAGCACCGTGATGACCATCAGGGCCAGCGGCACCGACAGCGCGAAAAGCACGTATCCGGCGTAGACCAGCGTGGTCGCGCTGCTGGTGTCCAGGTGCGGCGCGATCAGTCCGGCGCTCGCGGCGGCCACCTCCGAGGCGACGATGGGCAGCAGCCACACGCCGGTCATGCGCTCCAGGGCGTGGTCCTGCCGGGTGAACATCAGGTAGGGCACCAGCAACCCGACCCCCACCGAGAGCAGGGCGTCGAAGGCCCACAGGTCGCGGGCCAGCACAGCCGCGCCCTCGCCCCAGCGCGGGACGCCGAAAGCGATCAGGCCGTTGATGACCGTTGCCAGGCCCATCGGTACGGCGCCCAGGAACATGCTCTGGACCGGGTGGTGCAGCGTAGCCAGGCTGTCTTTCGGGAACAGGGCGATGCGGGCCACTGAGAGGGCCGTGAACAGGACCAGCAGGACCATGTTCAGCACCCACAGACCTTCACCCAGGAGTGCAGTGCCGGGCAGCGGCAGGTGCGGGAGCATCAGGGCCAGGATGCCGGTGCCCATGGTCGCGGCGAACCAGTTGGGCGTGAAGGCCTGCACGACAGTCAAGGCACTGTCCTGGCGGGCAAATAGAGGCGAAGCAGTCATGAATGAAGGATAGATGTCCCGTATTATAAACTCAAATTAGAGTTGATTTTACTGAGGCAAAAAATATATATATCTGGCATGGCCCTGAATCCGGAGCATCTGTTGACGTTCGTGCGGGTGGCGCGGCTGGGCAGTCTGAGCGCTGCCGCCGAGGAACTGAACCTGACTCAGCCCGCCGTGTCCAGCCAGCTCAAGTTGCTGACCCAGGCGGTCGGAGAGCCTATCTTCCGGCGGCACCGGACCGGGGTGACGCTGACCGGGGCGGGCGAGGGCCTGCTGGTGCACGCCCAGGCGCTGGGCCGCGTGATGGACGGCGCTCGCACCTACGTCCATGAGCGTCAGGGCCTGGAAACGGGAACCCTGCGGTTGGCGGCCAGCAGCACGATTGCCGCGTCCCTGTTGCCTGCGGCCCTGGCGTCCTACCATGCCCAGTATCCGGGCGTGGCCTTCGAGATCCGGCAAGGCAATACCCAGGAGGTCATGGGGCTGCTCCAGGCAGGTCAGATCGAAGTGGCACTGATCGAGGGCCCACCAGGCCCTCTGCCTGCGGAGTGGCAGGTCCAGGTCTTCGGACACGACGAGCTGGTGTTGGTGGCCGCCCCTGATCATCCACTGGTGGACTCATTCCCGGCAGATACGGTGCTGCCACTGATCTGGCGGGAACACGGTTCCGGTACCCGGGAGGTGGCGGAGCAGGCGCTGGCGCACACCAGGATGGTCGGCAGCAATCGGCTGGAACTACCTGGCACCGAGGCTGTCAAGGAAGCGGTCATTCAGGGATTGGGGGTTGCGTTGCTGCCGGAACTGCGGGTGCGCCGGGAAGTGCAGTCGGGGGTGCTGGTCCGGCTGCCCCTGGACTTGCCCGAGTTGCGCCGTCCGCTGAGCCGAGTCAGCCTGCCTCTGGACCAGGTTTCCTACGCCACCCGATCCTTTCTGAATGGGTTGGAGACCAGGCTGGGAATGAGATGAACAGCGCGTGGAAGGAATGTGCCGTCACAAACGGATAAAATCACGCTCTGATTTCAATAAACCCCGACTCTCCGTTCCATTACTACCACCGTGCCGTGAACAGGCAACGACGGGAAAAGGGCAAGCGGACCGCCGCGTTCCGGATGTGATCTGGGTCCGTCAGCGGCGGCTGGCCAACGGCGCGTTATTCACCCTGGCAACCTGACAGGGGGTTTGCCGTCACTCAGATGTACTTGAGCACGTCCATGAGCTCGTCCACCATGTCCTGGGCGTCGCCCCGGGTGGCGGCGGTCGCCACGTGCGCTTCGAGGTGCCCGCGCAGGACCACGCTGGCCGCGCCGTCGAGCGCGCCCTGCACGGCCTTGATCTGCCGCAGCACGTCCACGCAGTAGACATCGGGATCCTCCAGGGAGCGGCGGATGCTTTCCAGGTGACCGCGGGCGATGGCGAGACGACGCGCGGCGCGCTGGCGACTGTCTTCGGGCATGCAGAGGTGCTGGCTCGTGTGACAGGCCTCCCCCTCAGGGGGATGGGGCGCAGGCGGCCTGGCGGTCGTCGCCTTCGGCATTACTGAGGCGAAACGGCCGCGCCGTACCCTTCTTCCTGCACGGCGGTGATCAGGTGCTGCGCGTCGGCGCTGCCCTGCACAACGGCCTTGCCGGTCTTGAGGTCCACCTGGGCGTCCGTGACGCCGGGCACGCTTTTCAGGGCGCTGGCGACGCCGCTCTGGCAGTGGCCGCAGGTCATGCCAGTGATGGTCAGTTCAATCTGGTTCATGGTCTTCCTCCTGGCATTAAGCTATACCCTCCCCCCTGGGATGTCAAGAGAATTAGAGAAGAGAGAGCCAGAAACACAAGCTTTTCCTGGTGGCATCTTGCACATCCCCTCCCCCGGGGTCTATGCTGGCCTGAGAAGTAACCCCCTTGGGGGGATTGGAGGAATCCATGACACACACCATCGAGCTCGGCATTCAAGGCATGACCTGCGCCAGTTGCGTGGGCCGCGTCGAACGCGGCCTGAAGAAGGTGGACGGCGTCCAAGACGCCACCGTGAACCTTGCCACCGAGCGCGCCACCGTGACCTACGACCCTGCCCTCACCGGCCCGGACGCCCTGCTGGCCAAGATCAAGGACGTCGGCTACGATCCCCTCGTCAGCACCACCGAACTCGGGATTCAGGGCATGACCTGCGCGAGCTGCGTCGGCCGGGTCGAGCGCGCCCTGAAGAAGGTGGACGGCGTTCTGAGCGCCAGCGTCAACCTCGCCACCGAACGCGCCAGCGTGACCTACCTCCCGGCCAGCGTCAGCCCCGGACAGCTCAAGGCCGCCATCCGCGAGGCGGGCTATGAGGTCCTTGACGAGCAAGCTGGTCTGAGCCGTGAAGATCAGGAACGTGAAGCGCGCGCCCAGGAAGTCGACCACCTGCGCCGCCAGGTGCTGTTCAGCACCGTCTTCGCGCTCCCCCTGCTGCTGATTGCCATGGTGCCCATGGTCATCCCGGCCGTGAACGACTGGCTGATGGCCACCTTCGGGCACGGCGTCATGGGCACCCTCAACTGGATCATGCTTGCCCTCGCCCTGCCCATCCAGTTCGGTCCCGGACGGCGCTTCTACCGGCTGGGCTGGAAGAGCCTGAAAAACAAATCCCCTGACATGAACGCCCTGGTGATGATCGGCACCACCGCCGCGTTCGTGTACTCGCTGGTGGCCACGGTGGCCCCCGGCATCTTCCCGGACGGCACCGCGCACGTGTACTACGAAGCCTCGGGGGTCGTGATCACCCTGATTCTGCTCGGCAAATTCTTCGAAGCGGTAGCCAAAGGCCGCTCCAGCGAAGCCATGAAGAAGCTGCTGAGCCTGCAGGCCAAAACCGCCCGCGTCGTGCGGGGCGGACAGGAACTCGAGCTCCCCACCGATGAAGTGCTGGTCGGTGACCTGATCTCGGTTCGCCCGGGCGAGAAGATCCCGGTCGATGGGGAAGTCGTCAGCGGCAACTCCTTTGTCGATGAATCCATGATCACCGGTGAACCGGTGCCAGTCAGCAAGCAGACCGGCGCCCCCGTCGTGGGCGGCACCATCAACCAGAACGGCGCCCTGAGCTTCCGCGCCACGAAAATTGGCGCCGACACCGCCCTCGCCCAGATCATCAAGCTGGTGGAAACCGCGCAGGGCAGCAAACCCCCCATCCAGGGCCTCGCGGATAGGGTTGTGGCCGTCTTCGTCCCCGTCGTGCTGGGCATCGCGGCCCTGACCTTCCTGCTCTGGCTGATCTTCGGTGGGCAGACCGCCCTCTCCTTCGCGCTGGTGACCACGGTCGCGGTCCTGATCATCGCCTGCCCCTGCGCCATGGGCCTGGCCACGCCCACCAGCATCATGGTGGGCACCGGCAAAGCCGCTGAACTAGGGGTCCTCTTTAAAGGGGGCGGCGCCCTGGAAGGGCTGCAGGACGTGCAGGTCGTCGCGGTGGACAAGACCGGCACGCTGACCAAAGGCAAACCCGAGCTGACTGACCTGGTGACAACAGACGCCTTTACCCGCACCGACGTCCTGCGCCTGGTCGCCGCAGCGGAGGCGCAGAGTGAGCACCCCATTGCCCGCGCCATCGTGGACGCCGCGAAAACAGAAGGCGTTGCTCTGGTGCAGCCCGAGCACTTCGAAGCGGTGCCTGGATTCGGCCTGGAAGCGCGGGTGGATGGCCACCTGGTGCAAGTGGGCGCCGACCGGTACATGACCCGCCTGGGCCTCGACACGGCCGTCTTCACGGCGCAGGCCGAACGGCTGGGCGATGAAGGCAAGAGCCCGCTGTTCGCGGCGATTGACGGTCAGCTCGCGGCCGTGATCGCGGTGGCCGATCCCATCAAGGATGGGAGTCTGGAGGCGGTGCGCGCCCTGCACGCCCAGGGCCTGAAGGTCGCCATGATCACTGGGGACAACACCCGCACCGCGCATGCGATTGCCCGGCAGCTGGGCATCGATGAAGTCCTGGCCGAAGTGCTGCCCAGCGGCAAGAGTGAGGCGGTGAAGGCCCTGCAGGCTGGGGGCCAGAAGGTCGCCTTCGTCGGAGACGGCATCAATGACGCGCCGGCACTCGCCCAGGCAGACGTGGGCCTGGCCATCGGCACGGGCACGGACGTGGCGGTGGAAACCGCCGACGTGATCCTGATGAGCGGCGACCTGCGCGGCGTGCCGAACGCCTTCGCCCTGAGCCGCGCCACGCTGCGCAACATCAAGCTCAACCTCTTCTGGGCCTTCGCCTACAACATCATCCTGATTCCGGTCGCGGCTGGCGTGCTGTACCCCGCCTTTGGCCTCCTGCTCAGTCCGGTCCTGGCTGCCGCCGCGATGGGCTTCTCCAGTGTGTTCGTCCTGACCAACGCCCTGCGCCTGCGCGGCTTCCGCCCACCCGTTAACCCCGACCCCGCCCCGGTTCGTGCCGGGACGGTGAGGGCCGCGTCCGCCTGAGCGGAGGTGACGTGCCATGGCGAAACTGAAGGTCGCGGCCCTGATGCAGCATTTGCGGCGGCATGCCAAGCACGCCCAGTGCCGGCGCAGCTTCCTGGAGCGGGCCCAGATGCGCGCCGCGGTGGACGCCGAGCAGGGCCTGACGTTTCTGGGGGTCGGCAGTTCCTGCGGGAAACCCGCGTTCGCCCTGCCGTACCCGCTGACCTGGACCGAAGCAGCGCTGGACCGACTCGAGCACCTGGCCGAGCAGCACTTCTGTTACGTCGAGTATGGCCAGCTCGCGCACCTCAAACGGCGGGTGGACGACCGCGAACTGCTCGCCGTGCAGGACTGGACGCCGTTCGGGGTGGTGTACGTGCGGGCGGAGTACCCCCTCGCGGACACGTTGCTGCGCGACCTGACCGTTACCCTTCAGCCGGAGGACGCTCCGGAGAGCACCGCGCCGTGACGCCACACCGCCCGACCCTTGCCCTCCCCCTTCTTCCCTGGAGATTCGTATGCCCAAATTGACGGTTGGCCCCTGGATTGCTGCTCAGAAACTCCCCAGCCGGGACGTGGCCCGTGACCGCTTCGCCTTCCTGGACCGCACCCGCCTGCGGGACGAGACCCCCACCGTGGCTGGCCTGCCGCTGGTTGGCATGGGCGGCTCATGCGGCAAGCCCTGCTTCGCCCTGCCGTTCGTGTTGACCTGGACGGACGAGAACACCCGCGCGTTAGAAGAAGTCGGACGCACGTACGGCTGTTACGTCGAGTACGGCCTGTACCCGCACCTGAAGCTGCGCGAGAATGATCAGGAGGTGGCGGCCGTGCAGGACTGGACCACGTTTGGCATGGTGTACCTACGCCCGGGGTACGAGAAGGCCGAGGAACTGCTGACGGATCTTGTGCGCGCCCTGAGCCCCGCGTAAGCGAGGGGCCGGACGCCGACAGCACACCGTGTGCTGTCGGCGTCTGTTTATGGGACCGCACCCCGGGAGGGCCAGAAATTCCGCGCCGCGTTGTGGGACGACACGTCCCGCCGAGGCTGATTCGCCATAAACCATCTCTGGAACAGTAAAACGCCTGTCTTTGGTGTTTTTGCCACCGTACGCCCCGGAGTTGAACCCAATCGAGCTGGTGTGGGCGTATGTGAAGCGGAATGTGCTGGGCAACTGCTGTGCCCGCTCGGTCTCCTTCCTGAAGGCGAAGCTCGTGACAGCCTGGCAGCGGATCCGGTACATTCAACGCCCTCGTCACCTGACGGATGCCAATGTCCAGCGGGAGCAATAAATTACCGCGAATAGGGGTTGACAAGGGCGGCTAGAAAGGCGCTAGGGAGAGGGCTCATGAGCCCTCTCGATCTCACTTTCCTCCCGCTTTCAGCCGCAGTAACGCGCCTCACCCAATGGATCGCTCCGCACATCCCAGCGAAATTGCTGCACCCACACGAGAAAATGTCCGACGCTGACAATGAGCGGGCGAGCTAGGCCGAGCCCAGCACCGTCAGAATCAGCAGGACTGTCCCCAGCCAAGGACCCGCCCGTCTGCGGCGGGGACGTGGCGAGGTTACGTGGACCCCAGCTGGGTGGACGGCAGGGAAGCGGGCGGGCAAGGGCGGGTGGACATGTCAGGTTCCTCCACCGCGAGCTTAGGTGGGACGTGTTGGCGTCGTGTAAAGCTTTACCGCATCTGAACGCGACTCCCGTAGGGTGCGGCGCGTGAACGACCGTGTTGCCTTGTGGAGTTCCCGACTCAACCCTCCCCCTTGGCTGGGGGACGCCTTGGGCGGCGTGATGCTGGGCCTGATGTTCCTGCCGTCACCGTTGGCCGTGCTCGCTCCACTCCCGCTGGCGATGCTGCACCACCGTCTGGCCCACAGCACGGCCGGGTGGGGCGCTTTCCGGCATGCGTTCGCGTTCGCCTTGGCCTTTTTCGGTGTGCACCTCGCCTGGCTGCCCATCAGCATGGCGGCCGTGCTGGGGCCCCTGGGTGGGCTCCTCACCGTGCTCGTCCTGCCCGCTGCGGCGCTGACTTGGGCAGTGCCCCTGACCCTTACCCGGGTGGCCTTCGGCCCCCGCACCCTGCTCGCTCTGCCCCTTGCCTGGGTCCTGCTCGAGGCGCTGCGCACCCAAGGTCCCCTGGCCTTCCCGTGGGGCGCGCCCGGGTACGCCCTGATCCAGACCCCACTGGCCCAGCTCGCCAGCATCGGTGGGGCCGCGCTTCTCACGCTGCTGGTGACCGGAACCGCCAGCGTCCTGGCCGGTCTGGGGGGCAGCCGTCCTCCTGTTCTCCTGATGGGGCTGGCGGTCTGGGGCGCTGGCCTCGTGTGGGGCCGGGAAGTCACGCCCCCCATCACGCCCGCTCCCCGGACCGCTGTGCTCGTGCAGGGGGCGATCGATCCGCGCCTCAAGGCCCAGGGGCGCACCCTCAATGAGTTCCAGATTTACCTTGATCTGACGCGGCGCGCTCTGCGTTCAGGGGAAGCGGACCTGGCCGTGTGGCCGGAGACGGCGAGTCCGCTGCCCGCCTCCGATCCGGGGGTGCTGCCCGCCCTCCGGGGCCTGGGCGTTCCCCTGCTGCTCGGTGCCCCGGGCGATGTGCCCGGCCAGGCGCGCAACAGCGCCTACGGTGTGGACGGCGAGGTCACGGGGCGGCAGGACAAACGCGTCCTGGTGCCATTCGGGGAGCGTTTGCCTTTCTCAGGTGTGCTGGGGGGGCTCTATACCCCTGTCTTGAGGAGCCTGGGGATGGCCGGGTACACCAGCCTGACCCCTGGAAGGCTGCTGAACGTGCTGCCCGTGCGGGACCTGCGCGCGGGGGTGAGCATTTGCTACGAGTCCGTGTTTGGGCAGCTCAGTCGGCAGGCCGTGCGGGCCGGAGCCAACCTGCTCGTTGTGCTCTCCAACGACGCGTGGTTTGGGCAGGGGGCAGGGGCCGAACAGCATTTTCAGATGGGCCGCCTGCGCGCCATCGAAACCCGGCGGTTTCTGCTGCGCGCCGGGAACGACGGGGTCAGCGCAGTCATTGACCCCTGGGGCCAGGTCCGGTTTCGCGCGCCCCGGGGCGCGCGGGGCGCCTACCGGGTCACCTTTGATCTCTCGACAATTCGCACGCCCTTCGTGCTGTACGGCAACTGGGTCGTATGGGCAAGCGCACTGGCACTGCTGATGGCCGGTGCCAGGCTGATCCGCAATCCGGGGATTTCGCTCCGCCCGATCTCCAGTCAAGCCCTCGATACGAGAGCTGACCACGGGGAGCGTTGTCAGTCCACGGGTCCGCTGTATGGCCGATGAACCGGGTTGTCCATGATCAGCAGCCGGCGGCGGAAGCGGCGCGTCCAGGACGTCTTCAAAGTGCGCTTTCATCCTGTGGCCACCGCCTGAGGAATGCTTGATCAGCACAGGTGACCGGTGCACCACCGCCATCTTCGTCGGGTTTCCGGATCATGTGGCAGTCTGGGTTCCCCTAGAGATTCAAAGGATGGTGTCGAGCTGGACACCTTGCCCAGCCATGTAGCGGGTGACGCCCTCTTGGTCAATCTCGCGGAAAATTTGTGTGTCGGCCGAAGCGCACTGTACAGCTCAGTTTGACCTGGTCGTGGTGGAAAACGTTGAAATCCTGGGCCCTGAAGGGGTGCCGGGTGGAGCTCTGATTCGAGATGGTGGGGCGCGCCTTCCGGAACCGGATGACCGCTTCCTGTGGCTTTGGGGTGTCGGAAACGTCATCGCCTGGTGAAAGACCCTGCCATCCGTCATGAACGGATGAACGCTTGGTGGGAGCGCCTGCGCCCAGGTCATCCCTTCGAGCATGAATGCTCACCCAACACGTCAAGCCATGAGTCGAATGCATCCTTCAGGCGCCCAGGCCACACTGCAGCATGACGCGTCGCTGGTGGCTGATCCTGGGGGCGGGGTGGAGCTGGGGCGTGGCCAGCGCCCAGCCCGCGAGCGTGACCTTGAAGAACATCCGGCATGACTTTCAGGCGCTGAACAACTGCGCGCCGGTCACGGCCATGACCCTGCTGGGGTATTACGGCGCCTCGGTCACGCAGGCGCAGGCGGCCGCCGTGATGAAGGATTACCCGGGTGATCCGCAGGTTACGAGTCTTGAGCTGGCCAGCTATCTGGGCCGCGCGGGGCTGCAGAGCGTCATCCGCTACGCCGGGGACGCCGAACTGCTGCGGTCACTGGTGGCGGCGGGGTTTCCGGTGGTGCTCCAGCAGCGGCTGCAGCGGGGCAGCAACGTGGCGCATTTCCGCACGGTGTACGGGTACAGCGCGGGCCAGTTTCTGATCAGTGATCCGCTGCTCGGGCCGTCTCTGCGGCTCAGTGCCCAGCGGCTCGCCGAGCTCTGGGCGTACTACAACGGGGAGTACCTGGTGGCGTTTCCCCCCGCCAGGGCTGGGGAGGTGCAGCGCCTTCTGGGCAGCGATTACAGCGCCGCCGCGAACTGGCAGCACCTCCGGGCACATGGGGAGCAGGATATCAAAGCGCGCCCGCGTGATCCCTACGCCTGGTGGGGGCTGGCCAAGGCCACCCTGTGCCTGGGCAACGCCGCGCTGGCATCGGACTACTTCGAGCGGGCCGTGAACCTGGGGGTGCCCACCATGTACTACCTGTACCGCCAGGAAGCGTTCGAGGCCTGGACGCAGGCGGGACGGCACAGCCGGACCCTGAGCGTCACGCAGCGGGCCCTGCAGGCGTTTCCGCGCAGCAAGGAACTGCAGTATTTCCGCACCCTGGCCGGCAGAGCGGTGGGCCAGTCGGGCGGCTGAGGACCGCAGCAAGGGGCTTGGCCGCCTGTGTCCGCCCGGGCCTTAATGGTCCGCGCGGTCATCAAATCTTTACAGAAACTTTATAAACCGCCGGTACGGTGGCCCGGATGTGGCGTTCTTTGCTCCTCACCCTGGGCCTCGCCGCCCTGAGTCTCTCCACCGCTGCGACCGTGACGGTCAAGCCCGGCGACACGCTGTACGGCATTGCCCGGCGGCAGGGGGTGAGTCTGGAGGCGCTGCTGGCGAAGAATAAGGGCCTGAATCCGCAACTGGCCCTGAAGGTGGGGCAGGTGCTGCAGCTGCCAGATCGGCCCTCGGCCACCCGCGCGGCGACCGTGACCGCCACAGGTGGGGCCACCGTGCGGCCTGCGGGCATCCGCGTGACCTCGGTGCTGCCCGTGCAGGGCCGGCTGACCAGCCCGTATTCGCCCGCGCACCTGGGCCTGGACCTGGCGGCGCCCACAGGGACTCCATTCGTGGCGGCCCGTGGAGGGCGCGTGACCGAGTCCCGGTTTGACGCGCGGACCGGCTGGGGCTGGACGATCGTGCTGGACCACGGGGACGGCATGACAACGCGCTACAGCCACAACAGCGCCAACCTCGTGCAGGTGGGTCAGACCGTGGAGACCGGGCAGGTGATCGGCCGGGTGGGCAGCACCGGCAACAGCACGGGGCCACACCTGGACTTCCGCGTGATGGTGAACGGCAAGGTCATCAACCCCATGGGCCTGTACTGAGCGGCGCCAGGGGAGAAGGTCATGCGCCTTTCCCCTTCAGGGTTTCTTAAGGCGCGCTCAGCTTTACAGAAACTGAACACGCGCGGTCCAGGGTGAACGTGTTCCCTCCCCCGGGAGGGCCGCGGGACCACCGTGGTCCCGCGTCATTTCACGCCCTGGAGGCCCCCGATGGACACCCTCACCCGCATGCTCAACACCCACCCCAAGGCCAGTTCCATGGACGCCGCCCTGCTCGCCACCTGCCTGCAAGCATGCCTGGAGTGCGAGGCGGTGTGCTCGCTGTGCGCCGATGCGTGCCTGAGTGAACACGAACACCTGCACCACCTCACGCACTGCGTCAGTCTGAATACGCAGTGCGCCGCTGTCTGTCAGGCCACCGCCAAGGTGCTCGCGTCATCTGGGCAAGGCGACGCGCAGGTCCTGCAGGCGCAGCTGGAGGCCTGCCTGCGCGCGTGTCAGGCGTGCGCCGAGGAATGCGAGCGGCACGCGCAGGAGATGAACATGGCGCACTGCGCGGTGTGCGCTGAGAGCTGCCGCCGCTGTGAGCAGGCCTGTCAGGCCCTGCTGGGGAGTGTGCGCGCATGAAGCGCATGCTGTTGACCGTTGCCCTGCTGACCTTGAGCTCCGCCCAGGCCGGTGGAATGGACATGGCCATGCCCGGCATGACCCACATGACGATGCCCATGACGCCGTCGGCGTCTGTGCCGGGGCTGTCCCAGATGGGGCTGCAGATGCAGCTGGACATGCGCATGATGATGATGCCGATGATCAGTGACCTCGCCCGGTTGAGTGGGCGGTCCTTCGAGCGGGCGTTCATGTCCATGATGATTCCGCACCACCAGAGCGCCATCGACAGCAGCCGCGCCGTTCTGGAGCGCGCCAAGGATGAACAGGTGCGCGCGTGGGCGACCCAGATCATTGCGGACCAGACGCGCGAGATTGCTGAGATGCAGGCCCAGTTGCGCGCGTATGGCGGGCCGAATCAGGCAGTGATGGCGCGCATGATGCAGATGAACCGCATGATGGACATGCCCGCCATGATCCGCGCGTCAAGCATGCCGGAACGCACGTTCCTGGAAGGCATGCTTCCGCACCACGCGGCCGCCAACGAGAAATCGAACCTGGCCCTGCAGCGGACGCAGGACCCCTTCGTGTTAGAGCTCGCGAAGAAGATCATCACCGCCCAGGCAGGCGAAATGCACGACTTCCAGGGGTGGCTCAGAGCGCATTGAGGCGCCACCAAAAGGTGACCGGCTGATCGTTCATGCTGGTCGCCTTGCGCATGTTTGTGTGGCGGAACGTGGCGTGTGAAGCCTTCGCTTCAGCGTGCAAAACACCCGACCAGGACGTGGCGAAGTCAAGCGCAGCAGGCGGTGGACCCCTCTCGGGTCTGGCGCCTGCTGCGCTTGATTTCAAAGTGGTGGAGCGGAGATTGGACGGTTACAGCCGGGGATCGAAGGTGAGGGGTACAGCGCCCAGGAGGCGCACCAAGGCGGCCGTCTGGGGGTGGCGGGTGTTGATCAGGTAATTGGCCTGGCCAGGCACGAAAACCGAGAGAGGCAGCACTGCGGACGGAATCCGCAGGACCGGTGAAGCCTGAAGGTCATACCACTCGTCCCCGATTACCTGCGTGGCCGGGGTTTCCGGTTGGGCATTCCAGGTGGCGGGTAGATCGCCGGGCGCGAGGTCCAGAATGCCGGCTGGGTCCACCTCCAGGGTGACGTGCCCGTGCGCCACGGTGTGCAGCACCTGGCTGTCCACGTGCACGATGACTTCCAGTGTGGCCTGGGCGAGGGTGTCACTGGTGTAGATGATGCGCCGGTCGTGCTGCAGCGCGGGGTCGGGGCTGTTCCAGCGGCCGCCGTATTGCGCGGCGCCCAGACCATGCGCGTCGAGGGTCGGGAGGGTGGCGTACTTGAGTTTGCTGATGCGGTGGAGGGTCAGGCTCACGTGTAGACTCCGTGCTCAAGTCTGCTCAGCACGGTCGTCACGTACTCGGCACCTCCAGGCAGGAGGGCGAACTGAAGGGGGGTCCGGTGGCCGAACGTGGGTCGGGCGGTCTGCAGCCAGGCGTGGGCCGCCGGCGCGTTCTCGAAGTACGCTTCGGCCGCTTCGGTCACGCGCGCCAGTTGGTACAGGTGCGTGCTCACGTCAGGGCTCAGCGCGCGTCCATTGCGGCGGTAGCTGTGGTACGTGCTGTCACTGAGCCCGATCAGGGCCAGTGTTTCACCGATGGACAGGCCGATGTGCTGCGCGAGGCGCTGCAGGGTGGTGGGCTTGAAGCCCGCGTGAACCGCGTCGCCCAGGTCGAGCAGGGTGGTCGCCTTCAGCCCGAGCAGCGACGTGCCGGGCAGGGCAGGAACGGTGCGGGTGGGGGAAAACGTCTGCGTCATGTCTCACAGCCTTCTGGGCGAGTCCGGCGGGCGCTCACCCCTGGTGTGCGCACCGGTCTGCTGGGTCACGTCCATCCCTGATGGGCCGTGACTTGCCGGGAAGCAGCCCACGCAGCGGTGCCCTGCACTGCTTCGTGGGGACCACGCCGCCTGGTCGGCGCGGTGGGCGGGCGATCTGCGCCCATGTCCCCTGGACATGAGCGCCTTGACCCCTGGTCAAGTGATCGGCGGCGCTGGCGGCTGGGTCCAGGGCCCAGGCCGGTAGGGAGGCACTCCCAACGGCTCTACTTTAGCAGTTTTAAAATCCAGAAATGAAGTGAAGCTCGCAGGTGACAGGACGAAGAGTCAGCACTCCAGCCCAGAAGCGTGGCCCAGGGAGGAACAGGGGTCAGTCTCTTTGCATAACGGGCGAGCAGGTAGCCTTAAGCCCGTCGTGAACCAGGAACTGGCGTGTTCCTGGCAGCAATGTTCAGGCACACCCTCTTCCTGTTTGCCCCACTCTTCAACGTCTTGGGAGACAGGCGAATCTGCTCCTGAGCACCCGTTCACGCAGCTGAGGACCGGGTCAAGGTCCTTTTTTGTGAGCCTCCCCCAACCGACGTCCCGCAGTGAGACTTCCGTCCGCCGTCAGCTGCTGCTGCCGTTTTTTGCGTACTTCCTCCTGCTGGCCTCCACGAGTTTCATCGCCGGCGGCATCGTGCACCTCGGATTGGGGGAGAACACCGCGTACTACCTGGCGCTCGCGGTGCTGGGCGTCGTGTGTTTCACGGTGGGCAACTACCTGCAGGAGTTCGTCCTGCGCAAGAAGACCCGCCCCACCAACCTGGGGGCTTTCCTGCTCGTCTCGTTTGTTCTCTCCGTGGGCATGGGCATGATGACCGGCGGCGTGCAGCACTACCTGGATAACCCGGCTTATTCCTCCGTGCTGATTCCGGTGGGTCTGATCCTGGCGGTGCTGGCCTTCCTGAGCCGTGAAGGCGTGAAGCTTGGCCCCAAGCTGCCGGCCCTGATGGGCGGCACGGTGGCGGTCGCCGCCCTTCTGTTTGGCGGCCTGTCCACCATCGGCCGGGCCATCACCGTGCCCGGCACGGCTGGGCATGCCCACGGCTCCGCCACGTCTGAGCCCACGCCCGTGGCTGGGCACAGCGCGCCCGCTGAATCTGTCGTCTCTGCGGCCCAGGTCACGGAGACGGCTGTGCCTGCCGCCCAGACCCCCGAGGCGGCCCCCGCCCACGCCGAGCCTCACACGGACGCCCACCCGGAAGGCGGCGAGGACGGCCACGACGACCACTGAGGTCACCCAGAGGTGGCCTGCCCCAGTCGCCCCCGGTTAAGCAGGAGCGCGTTCCCCGTAACGATCAGGGTGCTGACGCTCATCAGCAGCGCCGCCCACTCCGGGCGCAGCAGCACCCCGTACGCCGGGTACAGCACGCCCGCCGCGAACGGAATGGCGAGCACGTTGTAGATCACGGCCCAGAACAGGTTCTGGCGGATCTTGCGCTGCACGCGCCGCGCCAGACGGAGGCTGGCCGCGACCGCTGCCGGGTCACTGTTCACCAGCACCACGTCCGCCGTCTCCACCGCCACGTCCGTGCCGGCCCCAATCGCGATGCCCACCTCGGCCTGCGCGAGGGCCGGCGCGTCATTCACCCCGTCCCCCACCATGGCCACCCGCTGCCCCTGGCCCTGCAGGGCCTGCACCTGCGTAGCCTTCTGCTCAGGCAGGACGTCCGCAATCACCGTGTCCAGGCCCAGCTGCCGCGCCACGGCCTGCGCGGTGCGCTCGGTGTCGCCGGTGAGCATGACGGTGCGCACACCGAGGGCCTGGAGTTCGGCCACCGCCGCGCGGGCCGATTCACGGACGCGGTCCGCCACCGCCACGAGTCCCAGGAACTGCCCATCTGCGGCCACGAACATGGCGGTTTTGCCGTCTGACGCCAGTTGCGCCGCCTGGTCTTCCGCGGCCGCGACACTCACCCCGGCCTGCGTCATCAGCGCCCGGTTGCCAATCCAGACCTGCCGCCCATCCACCGTCGCCTGCACCCCCCGCCCCGGCACGGCCTCGAAGGTCTCCGGTGCGGTCACCGTCAAGCCCCGGTCCCGGGCGCCGCGCACGATCGCGTCGGCCAGCGGATGCTGGGAGGGCTGATCGGCGGACGCGGCCAGGCGCAGCAGCTCATGCTCGGCGACCCCCGCTGCAGGCACCACATCCGTCAGGGCCGGCTTGCCTTCCGTCAAGGTGCCCGTCTTATCGAACACCACCGTGGTCACGCCCGCTGCCGCTTCCAGTGCTGAGGCGTTCTTGAACAGCACCCCCGCCTGTGCGCCCCGCCCCACCCCCACCGTGATGGCGGTCGGCGTGGCCAGCGCCAGGGCGTCCGGGCAGGCAATCACGATGGCGGACACGGCGGCTGTCAGGGCGAACACCAGGTTCTCCCCCAGCAGTGTCCACGCGAGGAAGGCCAGCAGGCCACTGCCCAGCGCCACGAACACCAGGTACTTCCCGGCCGTGTCCGCCAGACGCTGCGCGGGCGCTTTGCTCGCCTGCGCGTCCTGCACGAGCTGCACGATGCGCGCCAGGGCGGTGTCCACGCCCACGGCCGTGGCCCGGAACTGAAACGCCCCGTTCTGGTTCACGGTGCCCGCAGCGACCCTCGCCCCCGGCGTTTTCTCAACCGGCACCGGCTCCCCGGTCAGCATGCTCTCGTCCACGAAGGACGTGCCGCTCACCACCTCGCCGTCCACCGGCACGCGGTCGCCTGGGCGTATAGCCACGAGGTCACCCGTCACCACCTGTTCGACCGGCAGTTCGACCTCGGCGCCGTCCCGGATCACCCGGGCGGTCGCAGGTGCTAGGCGCAGCAGGGCCTCCACCGCCCGCCCCGTGGCGAATCGCGAGCGCATCTCCAGCCAGTGGCCCAGCAGGGAGAAGGTGGTCAGCATCGCGGCCGCCTCGAAAAACACCTCCTGCGAGCCCAGCGCCAGGGTGGCCCACACCGAGTACGCGTACGACACCAGGATGCCCAGCGCGATCAGGGTCATCATGTTCGCTTCGCCCCGCCGCAGGGCGCGCCAAGCGGCGGAGATGAAGGGCCACCCGCCCCACCACACGACGGGCGTGGTGAGCAGCAGCCCGAAGACATTCATGCCCAGGCCGAAAGGCGGCATGGCCGTAAAACCGATGGCTTCTCCGATCGGGGAGTACAGCACCGCTGGAATGGTGAGCAGCAGTGACACCGTGAAGCGTCGCAGCATGTCGGTGACCATCGCTTCCCCATGCCCGGCATGTGCGTCCCCGTGTCCGGCATGGTCCGCGTGCCCGCCCGGCGCTGGGGCAGGTCCGGCGTGTGAGGTCTGCGGGTGGTGTGCGTGCCCTGACGCGGCGGCCGACGCGCGTTCACAGGTGCAGAGGTACCCAGCGGCCTCCAGCTGGGTCCGGAGGCGCGTTTCATCCGTCACCGCCGGGTCAATCTGCACGTGTGCCACACTGCGGGTGCGGTCCAGGTGGACCTGCGTCACGCCTGGCCGCTGACGAATAAAGGTGTCTGCGCCTTGCAGGTCGGTGCCGCTGTGGCAGGTGCGCAGCGCCACCTCCAGCCTGGCCGCGTCGGATGAATGATGCGCGTGGGTCATGGTGGCCTCCTGAGGAATGGTCAGTGGGGAAAATTGACGTGCTCGGCACACCAGTGTCGGGAGTCAGCGCTCAGAAGCCCAGTGCTGTGTAACGCGGCCTGCCCTGTTGCTGGTTCCACGTCCTTGCCGCTCCACGGTTGTACTGTGAAACGCCCGTGTTAAGTTCGAGTAAAGCGCAGGGCGTGCGGCTGGGGCCCGAAGTCGCCCCTCAGCTTCAGGAGCGCTCAGCCCCCCTGTCGGTCCACCCTTCGTTTGACCTTCAGTCCCGACACTGTGAAAGGTTTGTCCAGGGCTGCATGTCATCAACGCCGTTGAACCTCTGACCTTTCCAGCTGGAATCACACCAGCGCACCAAGGGAAACACCCAGGAGAAACGAAGGCGGGTGGGACAGAGAGACGGTAGCCAGCTTTGAGGCATGGAAGGTGGCCTTGATGTAAACGCAGCGCCGCACTCATGCTGCCTGTCCCCCGAGTCCATAACGAGACTCAAACAAGAGGTCCAGAAATGCCCGGTGGACATGAAGGTTGGCCTGTGCCCGGAGGAGTTGGTGCCCTCTGGTGGCTCTGCCTGACGAAACCACCGTGGGTGGCCATAGTCTTGCGCGCCTATTCGGTGCGCAGTGTCTCTTCAGACCGCGCCTAACAGCGAGGGCAGCGGCAGCACAGCAGCCACGCGGCAGTACACGGCGCAGAAGGTCAGCGTCCAGGACTAACCCAACAACAGCGAAGGACACGGGCTTGAACCTTGTGCCTGCACCGGCAGACACCTTGGCGGCAGGTGCTGCAGCCGCCTGGTACAGCAGGTCCAGGTTGGACGCCAGGCGCTGAACGCAAAAAGAGCGGCAGCTCGGCCTGACTGACTGCGGAACGGTCACGCCGGGATGGCCAGGAGAACGTGGTCAGGGTCGGGCCTAGGATGGCCAGCGCTGATCAGGGGCGCCCGCGCGGAAGACGGTGGGAGAGGTTCTGCGGTCCCGCTGGCACTCCGGCGGTGTACCTTTACAGAAACGCAATACGTGACCTCTAGACTGATCGGGTTCATGAGGTTTCCCCACTTGTTTCAAGGTTCACATCAAGCCCGGCAGCGCCGCCGGGTTCGCCTGATGTGGACGGCTGCCTTCCTTGCGTTCACGTCACTCCTCCCAGCATTCTTCAAACTGTCCTGGGCCGGGGAACCGCGCGTAAATGCGGTGACGCCCACCCGCGGCGCCATTCGCTTGATGGACGGCACCCTGGTGGCCGTCCACACCCCCCAGGGCCGGCAGTATCCCCTGGGCCCGATGGCGGCGAACGTGGTTGGGTTTCTGGGCGCAGATGGAGGTCTGGAAGGACTGGAGCGAACGCTGAATGCTGAGCTTGCGCAGGGCAAGTCCCAGACCCTGACGCTGAACGGCACCATCCAGGCGGCGGCCGAGCAGGTGTTGGAAGAGGCGGTCAAGCGGGTGGAAGCAGCGTCAGGGTCTGTGGTGGTAATGGACCGCCACACCGGGCACCTCCTGGCGGTTGCCAACTGGCCCACCTTTGATCCTGGTGCCTGGGCAGGAACCGTTCCAGCGCAGTGGCGCAACCGGGCATTTGTGGACGAGTACGAGCCGGGCAGTGTGATCAAGGCACTGACGGTGGCCGCGCTCCTGGAAGAGAACCTGACGTCACCGGCGCAGGTGTATGAGACGCCGATGCGCCGGCCGTACGCCGGCACGGTCATCAATGACCTGGTCCCGCACCCCTCGGTCCTGCGGACGTGGGAGATCCTGCGGTACTCCAGCAATGTTGGGATGACGCGCTTAATCGAAAACGTGCCGCCCATGACCCTTCACCGCGCGTTTCAGGCCTTCGGACTGGGCCTGGCAGTTGAGCTTCCCGGCCCCACTGCAAACGGGAGCCTCGCCGCTCCAGACAGATGGACGCCCTTGACGCAAGCCACCATGTCGTTCGGGCAGGGCCTGAGCGTGACCAACCTCCAGATGGCCGCTGCGTTCAATGTGATTGCGAATGATGGCGTGTATATCGCCCCCCGACTTTCTCCCGACCAACCGCGGCGCACGCGCCGCGTGCTGCGCCCAGATGTCGCCCGCACCATGCAGCGGCTCCTTCACGCGGTCATTGATGAAGGCATTCAAAGCCGCGCAGAATTGCCGGGGTATCATGTGGGCGGAAAAACTGGTACAGCGCAGGTCGCTATCGGCGGCCGGTACAGCAGCGAAGTGTTTACCAGTACGTTCGCTGGCTTCTTTCCAGCCGAACAGCCGCGTTATACCGTGACGGTGATGGTGCGCGGCGCAAAACGTGAATATCAGGGCTCGCAGCTGGCCGCCCCGATTTTCCGTGACATCACCGCCTACATCCTCTCCATGAATGGCGCGCTGCCTGCACTGATCCCGCCGCCCACCACCCACGAGGCGGATGAGGTCGGAGCCCAGTCGGACCGTGCTGCAGAGCGCTCCGCGAGGGCTTCCAGAGAGGCAGCCGGGCCGGAGGCAGGCCCCGTACATGGACCATGACACGTGCTGCAGCTACTCGTCAGCGACTTCTTTAAAGCGGTACCCGACGCCGCGAACGGTTTCGATAAAGCGCGGTGTGTCCATGGTATCCCCTAGTTTACGGCGCAAGGCCGTCATGTGGACATCCACGACACGTTCCGTGCCCGGAAAGTCCAGACCCCAGATGCGTTCCAGCAGCCGTGTCCGGGTCCAGGCAAGTCCAGCGTGCTGCGCCATGGTGGCAAGCAGTTCAAACTCCAGTTTGGTGAGGTCGAGCCGTTCGCCCGACAGTCGCGCTTCCCGGCCGCGAACATCTATCAGGAGCTCACCCGCGCTCAGGATGTTCTGGATGCCTGCGCGGCGGAGCAGCACCCGGATACGGTCCGTCACTTCACACGGACTGAAGGGCTTGACCACATAATCATCCATCCCACTGTCCAAACCGTGCAGTTTGTCAGCTTCTTCGCCGCGGCCGGTTAACATCAGGATCGGCAGGGTCAGCCCTGCGGCCCGGGCGGCGCGGGCCAGGTCCAAGCCCGAGCGGCCAGGCAACATCCAGTCCAGCACGGCCACGTCCACTTGTGTTAGCAGAGGCCACGCGCTCAACCCATCTTCCGCGTCCAGCACGGTATAACCCGCGGCGCCCAGATAGGCACGCAGCACCTCCAGGATGGCTGGGTCATCATCCACGATCAGCACCTGCGTCACGGCGAATGGCCCCGGTCAGCTGGGCACCGGCTGATGGGGGTTACCTTCCTGAGATGAGGCGTAGGTGCCCAGCGGCAGGACACATGACCGTGCGGCATACGCACCACTGTGCTGGGTTCCTGTTAAGTTCCTGTCAAGACGTGAGAGGACAAGCAGGGTCAGCAGGCCCACTGCCGCCGACTACTCCACGCACTGCAGAATTTGAGGCGAGCCTTGTCTGACCTTGCGCCTGAACACAGTGTGCTCCTGTTCAGCGACCGGGGCACGGGCGTGATCAAAGGGTGCGGCGCCGAAGCACGCTGGACCAGTCGCCGCCGGTCAGAAGACCCCGCGACAATTCGAAGTCCACACAGATGGGCCCTGGCGGACCGCACTGCCGCCGGCCGTCCCCTTGATGCCCGCCGCCACGACGTTCTGTCCACACCGCGCCTGGCGCCGTTGATGCCGCGTCGCCCAGGACAGCCTGTTGTGGTGTTCATGTGGTTCCGCCGGGCGCAATGTGGCGCGCGGTCTGGCCCTCCTACCCCTGAGCCCTGTGCGCACGGCGCTCTCACCCTCCCGACTTCGGGTTGCATCTGACCGTGGACCACGGCGGAGAAGAGAGGTTCAGTTGCCCGCTCAGACCGTATCGTCGGACGCGCCCGTGCAGGAAGCGCCAACCTCAGGGGCTTCACCGGCCTGCTCGTACTTCTGGATGAACTGCGCGATGCGTGCATCCCCGGCGTCCTGCACTTCAAGTTGTTTGTTCCAGGCTGTCACAATGATCGGCGCCGACTGAGACTCATGAGGAGAGAGGAGGGTGGAGGAACGCCCATCCACCAGCCCTTTGAGCTGCTGCACCTGACTGGCGCCCAAGTCCGGCTGATACGACACCCATACGGCGCCGTGCTCCAGGCTGTGGACGGCGTATTCATCGTAGATGGGTCGGTCGTACACCCCGCAATTCTGCCAGGTACTGTTGTGCGCCCCGCCCGCCGGTGAGCGCTGGGCATAGTCCAGTCGCCCAGCTTGGTGCAGCCCACCTTCATTCTTGAAGCTCTTCACGCCCTCAATTTCACCGCCGTTTTGGGCACAGGCAGCGAGCAGGACGGCGAGCGGCAGAAGACGTTTCATGGCACTCCTTTCACAGATTGACCTTGCGACGGTCGAATTGAGCGAACTGAGGTGGAGTCGGACACGAGCCTTTCCCTGAGGGCGTTCGATATCACAGCGTGGGCACCCCGATCTTTTGAAGGCCGATATTCAAGCGTTCCCGACTCAGGCCGCCCCGGTCCACATGCTGAACCACGCCATCAGCGCTGATGAAGAAGGTCTCTGGTACGCCAGCCACCCCGTAGTTAATGCCCGTCCGCGTGCCAGGATCACGAAGGTTGGGGTAGGCCAAGCTGTACTCGCGGATAAAGTCGCGGGCGTTCTGCTCACTGGGCTCCAGATACAGCACGCCGAGGACCACAAGCCCCTCCTGACCCGTCTGACGCGTACTCAGTTCCCGGAAAAGGGGCGCTTCCTCACGGCAAGGCCCACACCAGGACGCCCAGAAATTGAGGATGACCGGCCGTCCCTGGAGTGAGACGAGGCTGATGGTAGAACCGTCGAGGGTCTGCAAGGTGAGCGGAGGCGCTGATTTCCCCACAAGAGGACCGCCATCAGTGGCGTTGCGCGCGGGACTCAGGAGGGTGGCCGCCAGAAGAGCAACCAGACCAGCAGCCAGGAGGGGGGGCAAGAGCTGGCGCCACAGGGGCGGACGTGGTGAAGCGGAGAAGAATGGTGTCATGTGTGGCTCCAGGACCACGACCATTTGGGCGTGGGCGTTTGATGCTCAGGGGGCCGGGAAAGTCCAGCAAGACAGTTGCGACGCATCTGCAGCCGGGGGTGAGGCCTTTCCGACGGTCAGACATGGCGAACACGGAGGGCCACGCCTCGATCTCTCCGCGCACGCGGTGACCTCAGCCGTCGTGCCCGACTGCTCCTTCAAGGGCGCGGCGCCATCACGTAGGCCATGCCGCCCGCATGGTTCAGCCACAGCCGTTCGAACACGGCCCGGGGGTACGTGCGTTTAACGGTCGCGTCGGACGGCGCGGCCGGGTCGTTCACGACCGGGTTCCCTCGGGCGTCAAAGCCAGCCAGGACCAGCAGATGCCCATTCGACCACGACAGGGGCGCGCCAGGGAGTTCGCCCGCTTGAAACCGAATGCTGACGGCCAACGGTATGCTGCGCTGCACGAACACCTCCGCGTCCCGCAAGCTTCCCAGGCGGGTGACATACGCCTGGAGGCCCTGTCCCCCGGCGTAAGCGGTATTAAACGACCAATTGCCATACCCGTCGTACGCCTGATCAAAGGTGGCTGCGGCGGCGACCGGCACCGGTACAGGCCGGTTCCAGAAGCCGAGCAGCATGCTGACGCTGGTGGGACTGCACCAGACCTCCCCACCACCCGGGTAGATCATCTGCGACCGGCGGGGAACGTCGAGCACGCGGTTCCAGGCATTGTGCTGGCCGGCTTTGCCCTGATCTCTCAGGCGCAGCGCGGTGTCAGACGTATTGACGGACAGCAGGTGAACTTGGAGACCCGCGCCTAGGGTCACGCGCGTCTGAAAGGCGGTGCTGCGGAAGCCCAGCGTCAGGGTGTCGGTGTTGACCGTGCCGTCAGCTGTGCGTGTGACGGGCGCGCTGCGCCGCGCGCCACTGGCCCGCCAGGTGCCGAATCCGAAGTACGGCGTCCAGCGGCCATCGGGCCTGCGCACCCGCACCTCGAGCTGCAGGGCGCTGCCCGCTGGGCCCGTCACGTTCCAGCTGGGAATCAGCTCATTGAATGGCGCGACTTCCATGACGGGGGTCTCCAGCCGGCCCCCTGCCGTGGCTGGCAGGACCTGCCAGGTGGACGGCACACTGGTCTCGGCCTGTGCCGCCTGAATCAGAGGGGAGGGAACGCCAAAACTGGTCTGCTGAGCGTAGGGTGCGGCGGCCCCCACAGACAACAGGCCTGTTCCGAACAAGGTCGTGCGTGCAAGCTTCACAGTCCTGACCTTAAGTGCGCCCTGTTTTGTTCGTGTTAAGGCGAACGTGGGGCCCGCACGCCGCCTGGGCCTCGCCAGCTTCACCCCATGTGGAAGGCACCCGCGCTGGGTGCCTTCGGCCGGTTCTTGTGGTGAGGTCTGGCCTGGACGCGGCGGATCTTATCCGCTGCTGGCCCCTCCGCCTGGGGCGCCGCGCCTTACAGGCCGCGCTTCTTGAGCCACGTGCGGTAGTCGAGCATTTCTTTCGCCTGCGCCGTGATGATGGTTTTGGCAAGGCTCAGCACACGGGCGTCCTGCCCCTGCTGCAAGGCGAGGTTGGCCATGTCGATGGCGGACGCATGGTGGGGCAGCATGCCCTGCACGAACGCCACATCCGGGGTCTTGGACTTCTTCACCATGTCGGCCATGCCGCTCATGCTGCTTTTCATCTGGTTGGCCATGGCGGTGTTCACACCGCCCATGCTTTTGAGGAGGGTGTTCATCTGGGTAATCTCGCGGGTCTGATCCTTGATCACGGCGTTCGCCCAGGCTTTCACGGTGGCGTCCTTGCTCACCGGGAGCGCGGCCTTGGCCATATCCACCGCCATCTGGTGATGGGGCACCATCATGCTCAGGAACGCGCGGTCAAAGGCTTTTCCCTCGAGTTTGGTCAGGGCGCTCAGGTCCATTTTGTCCATCTTCATGGCGCTGGACGCGTTGCCCATGCCCGGCATATTGCTGTGGTCCATCCCGGCCATGCCCTGGGCAAGGGCCGCGCCGGTCAGCAGGGCTCCTGCCGTCAGGAGGGTGATCAGGCCAGCAGGTTTGGGAGTGCGTCGTGTGGTCGTCATACCTTCACCCTAGAGAAGACATGTAAAGTTCCTGTAAAGCCCGCCCCGCGCGGTAGGCTCAGGGGGCGTATGCGCCTGTTTCCCCGACTGCTGCTCAACCACCTGGCCGTGATGGCGGTGCTCAGCGTGGTGCTGCTGGTGGCCGCAGAACTGGCGGCGCATCCGTTCATTCAGCACCACGTCAACGAGATGGTGCAGCTGCTGGGGGACGCGGGGGCCGCCATGCGCGGTGACCTGAATGAGGGCATGCGCGCCACCCTGACCCGCGCGCTGTTCAGTGCCCTGCCGCCCGCGCTGCTGGTGGCGGCCGTGACCGCGTGGGTGGCCGCGCGCCGGGTGACGGCGTCGGTGCGCACCCTGCAGGCGGGCAGCGCCGCCCTGGCCCGGGGGGAGTACCGCCGCCGCCTGCCGGAAGGCGGGCAGGATGAACTGGCGGAGCTCGCGCACAGCTTCAACACCATGGCCAGCACCCTGGCCAGCGTGGAGCAGTCGCGGGTGGAACTGATCGGGAACGTCGCGCATGAGTTGCGCGCGCCGGTCGCGGCGGTGCGCGGGTACGTGGAGGCCGCGCAGGACGGCGTGATGGCGCATGACCAGGCCTTGAGCGCCATTCAACGGGAACTGGCGGGCCTGGAGCGCCTGGCGGGGGACCTGAGTCTGGTCAGCCGGGTGGAGGCCGGGCAGGTGGAGTTGACGCTGCAGGACGTGCTGGTGGCGGCGTTGCTCGCCCAGGTGCAGGACCGGTACGCGCTGGCGTTCGAGGACAAAGGCGTGACACTCCAGGTAGACGCAGGCCGGGCAGGACTGCAGGTGCGGGCGGATCCGGCGCGATCAGTGCAGATTCTCGCGAATCTGCTGAGCAACGCGCTGCGGCACACCGCGCCGGGCGGTGCGGTGCGGGTGGGCGCGCAGGACGCCGGCGGTGGGGTGCGCCTCGTGGTGCAGGACACCGGCACCGGCATCGCGCCCGAGCACCTGCACCGGGTGTTCGAGCGCTTCTTCCGGGCGGACGCGGCCCGCACGCGGGGGGAGGGCTGTGGCGTGGGCCTGACGGTCGCGCGGGGCCTGACGCGGGCGATGGGGGGCGAGTTGAGCGTAACCTCCACGCCCGGTGTGGGGAGCGTGTTTCAGGTGGAGTTGCCGGCCAGCAGGGACCGGCTGGACCCGCCCGCCTTTACAGAAACGTAACGTCCGACCCGTACGGTGGGCGGGATGAGACGGATGGTCGGCTGGGGGGTGGGGGCGGCGCTGGTGCTGGCGCTCGTGGGGTGCGGGCGGGCGCCGAAGGCGCAGACCTTGAGTGGGGACTTTCACGCGCTGCAGGTGCTGGGCAGCGGCACGATCCTGTACGGGGAGCATGCGGGGGTGCGCCGCAGCGTGGACGGGGGGCGGACGTGGGCCGCGCCGGACGGGGCAGGCGACGCCATGGCGCTCACCCGGACCCGGGACGGCACGGTCCTGGCAGGGCATGAGGTGCTGAAGGTCAGCCGGGATGACGGCCGGACCTGGACGGACCTGGGGTTCGGGAACCTGCCGGGCCGGGACCTGCACGGGTTCGCGGTGGACCCGGGCCGGCCGGAGGTGTGGTACGCGAACGTGATGGGGCGGGGGGTGTTCCGCACGGCAGACGGTCAGGACTGGACGCACCTGTCGGACGCCACGGCGGGCGCGTCGGTGCTCGCGGCAGGCCCGCAGCCCGCGCTGTACGCGCTGGACGCCCAGGGTCTGCTGGTGTCGCCGGACGGCGTGACCTGGACCCGGCGCCCGGACGCGCCGCGCGGCGTGCATCTGGATGTGCACCCGGACAGTGGCGTGCTGTTCCTGGCGGGGCCGGACGGCGCGTTCCGGTCCACCAATCAGGGGCGGACGTGGACGTCCCTCGCGTTGCCGGAAGGCGCGCGGCTCATCGCGGTGTCGCCTCAGAATGGGGATCAGTTGATCGCGGTGGGGCTCAGTGGCGCGGTGTACCGCTCGGCGAATGGTGGAGGCCGGTGGCAGTAAGGGAAGGGGGTGCACCGGGGTTCGTGCCTTGACCCCCGTCACGCCCTGACCTGCCGGACCGGCTCCATCACCTGTCTGACAGAAGCTTAACGAGCTTTGGTTACGGTAAGCAGCGTTCCAATCGTAAGGAGGACAGATGGATCCGGTGTTTGTGCAGATTGGCAATTTCACGATTGCCTGGTACGGCGTGCTGATCACGCTGGGGATTGTCGCGGGCGTGTGGCTGGGCACAAAGATGGCGCGGGAGCGTGGCCTGAACGTGGACCTGTTCAACGACATGATTCTGTGGATGATCGTCTGGGGCCTGGTGGGCGCCCGGCTGGTATTTGTGGCCACCTCCTGGCACCAGTTCGAGAACATTCCCTTCCCCCGGGTGCTGCTGGACATCGTCAACCTGCGCCAGGGCGGCATTTCCATTCACGGGGGCCTGATCGGCGGCATTCTGGTCATGCTGTACTACGCCCGCCGCAAAGGCATGGATTTCTACCGCTACGCCGACCTGTGCGTCCCGGGCGTGGCCTTCGGCATCATCGGTGGGCGCATCGGCAACATCATGAACGGCACCGACACCGTGGGCCGCGTGACCGGCTGGCCCGTGGGCTTCCGCTGGCCGGACAGCGCCCGCGCCTTTCACGACGGCATGTGCATCAAGAATGCCAACCCTGACATGGACCTGTCGCAGTACTGCCAGCGCATTGGCGATCAGCTCGTCATGACCGCGCCGGTGCACTTCACCCAGCTGTACGGCGTGATTATCGGCATCATCCTGTCGGTCGCCGCCTTTTTCTGGCTGCGGTCGCGCATTCCCGGCTGGGCCTTCTGGCAGTTCTGGCTGTGGTACTCGATTCTGCGCGCCGGCTGGGAAGAAACCTTCCGCCTCAACCCCCTGTCGCCCAGGGCCTACCTGAACCAGGGCCTGGACGCCCCCGGCATCGGCTTCTTTACCGACACGCACCTGATCAGCATTCCCCTGATTCTGGTCAGCATCTGGATGCTGCTGCGGTTGAGAAGAAGGACAGCGGCCGTGCCGGTGTAGCGCCTGATCCGCAGTGCTCCCATGGCCATTCTGGTGGAACCGCGCCTCCCTGTTGAGCCTGGGCCCGCCTCGGAAGGTCCTGGGGGATGAGGGTGGTCCACCGCAGTGGAAGTGAGGTGGGCGGTCTCCAGATGGTCAGCCCGGTATGGCCCGGGGCGCGTCCTCATCGCGGAAGCGGTACCCGACGCCACGCACCGTCTCCAGAAAGCGGGGGGCGTCCGGGGGATCACCGAGTTTGCGGCGCAGGGCGGTGATGTGCACGTCCACCACGCGTTCGGTGCCCGGGAAGTCCGGGCCCCAGACGCGTTCGAGCAGGCGTTCGCGGGACCAGGCCATGCCGGGGTGCTGCGCCATGGTGCTGAGCAGGTCGAACTCCAGTTTCGAGAGTTCGACCCGCACGCCGGCCAGGTGGACGTCGCGGGCGCGCAGGTTGATGGTGAGGTCGCCCAGCGTGAGGGTGTGGTGCACGCCGGCGCGGCGCAGCAGGGCGCGGATGCGGGCGGTGACTTCGCGGGGGCTGAACGGTTTGATCACGTAGTCGTCCACGCCGCCGTCCAGGCCCAGCAGTTTGTCGTCCTCTTCCCCGCGTCCGGTAAGCATCAGGATGGGCAGGCTCAGCCCGGCGGCGCGGGCGCCCCGGGCGAGCTGCACGCCGGTCATGCCGGGCAGCATCCAGTCGAGCACGGCGAGGTCCGCGCGGGGCAGCAGGGCCCAGGCGTCCGGGCCGGTCTGCGCTTCGAGCACGGTGTGCCCTTCGGCGCGCAGGTACACGCGCAGGACCTCCAGGATGGCGGGGTCGTCATCGACAATCAGGACGGTGGGCATGGCCGGCCTTCAGGGTGACAGGGTGAGGGGAGGGCGTGGTGAGGGAGAAAGGGAGCGGGCGCAGGTGCAGGGGCGCTGGGTGTGCCGGGACGGTTCTGGCAACTTAACCTCTGTAGGCTGGTGAGCTGTGACTGACCGGAAGCCCTACCGCCACCGTTTTCCCCTGAGCGTGATCGGCTACGCTCTGCGGCTGTACCACCGCTTCCCCCTCAGCCAGCGGGACGTTCAGTAACTGCTCCACGAGCGCGGCATCCAAGTCAGTCACGAAACGCTGCGGCAATGGAACATCAAGTTCGCCCCACTCCTGACCGAGGAACTGCGCCATCGAGAACCCCGGCGGGGTTCTCGATGGCATCTGGATGAGGTCTGCGTCAAGATCGGCGGGGTCAAGCATTGGTTGTGGCGAGCGGTCGACGAATACGGGGACGTGCTGGACATTCTGCTTCAGGAACACCGAGACACCCAGGCGGCCAAGTCCTTTTTTGTCCGCCTCCTGGGGGAATACGACGTGCCGGAGGTGATCCATACCGACAAGCTGTGGAGCTATGGGGCGGCGCTGCGTGAGGTTCCCGTGCTCCACGCCGTGGAGCACGTTCAGGTCATCTCCACCGCCCGCTGTAACAATCTGGTGGAGCAATCTCACCGACCCACCCGGCAGCAAGAACGAAGCCAACTGGGCTTCAAGCGCCGGAAACGAACACAAGAATTCCTCGCCCTGCACGCCCGAGTCTCGAACCTCCATCGACACACGCGAACCACCGTTCCCGCCACCCTCAGACGAAGCCATCAATCCGCAGCTCTTCTCCGCTGGCGAGAGGCGATGCAGCAGGTGGCTTGATTCTCAAGCCACCTGCTGAGCTACTCCGGCCTCACTCAGGTTAAGTTGCCAGAACCGCGGTGACACACCCGTTGAAAACCACCATCCACCCGGAGACACACCTGTTGAAAAAAGCACGGCACGCGGTGACACACCCATTGAATCCAGACGGCCACCCCAGTGACACACTGGTTGCTAAGCCCAATCAACCGAGTGACACACCCGTTGCACAGGCGGTGTCCCACCCGTCGCGTCCCCTGTGACACACCTGTCGCACCCAAAACACGCCCGGTGACACACCTGTCGCATTGATCACCCACCACGGTGACACACTCATTGCATCCACGGTGACACACCCATTGCAACCAGGCAGAAAACCGCGATCCAGTCGACATCCAATACCCGTCACTGATGATGTCATCATTTCAAATCTTTACTTCTTTTTTCCAGAAGTACCCATAGAATCATCATCACGACCTTGAAGATCCAGCCGCGCCACCACGACGACCTCAACCTCTCCCGCCTCAACCTCATCGTGGCGCTGGACCAAGTTGACATGCAGGAATGGAGCGTCACTTACGAGTCCCGCGGCCGCATCGTCCGCATCAGTTGCGAAGCAGGCGTCAAATACGCCGTCCCACACGGCCTCGACAGTGACGTCAGCGCGGCCCTGATCAACCTCTACATCGAAGAAGGCATGCCTGACGACGGCCGCATCACCGTCGCCGCCACTGCCCTGCTTCACCTGTGCGGCTGGCACAAGTCCGGCAAGTACATGGGCCTGCTGCGCGACTGCCTCGAACGCCTCCACCAGGCGAACTACACCGTCTCCGGTGGATGGCGCGACCACCCCAAACAACGCTGGACGCACGCGAAATTCCACTTCATCGAGTCACTGAACTTCACGACACTCGACGGCGTCGGCCTCTTCGACGAACGCTCCATGATCGTTCTCCGCCTCGCCGAAGACGTCACTGCCAGCATCCGCAGTGGATACCTCAAACCCCTCGACTCCGAGTTCATGACCTCCCTCTCCCGCCCACGCACCCGCGTGCTCTACCGGGTCCTCGACGCCGCCCGCTTCGACCCGGAAAACCCAGACCGGCAGGTCGATACCCTCACCTTCCCCGTCCTCGCCTGGGGCGACCAATGCAAGATCCCCAGCGAAGGTCAGGCCTGGCGGGTCATCCGCGCCCTGACCTCCCCACACCAAGAACTGATCAAACGCGGGTACCTCGCCGACGTCATCCTCTCCGGCCGCGGCAAAGACCAAACCGTCCGCTACGAATTCGCCCGGGACTTCACCAAGGTCGACCCGGCCCTCATGCGCAAGTTCCGGGAGTATGGCGTCGCCGACGGCATGGTCCGCAAACTCGTCCGGGAACACGGCGAGAGCTTCCTGACAGAAACCATCACCCGCTTTGCCGCACTGGTCTCCTCCGGCGTCCTGGTCGTCCGGAAAACCAAAGCCGCGGCCCTGATGCACCTGATCGCCCATCCCGACGACTACCCCTACCCGAATAAGGCCGCCCCACCCCCCACGAAAGCTGCACCAACCATGCAGCCTCTACTCGCTGAACCCAGCCTTGAAGAAGACTTCGCGGATCTGACGCCCGAGCGGGCAGCAGACCGCCTGATCCGCCGACTGGACCTGCACTACCGGAAGTTGCTCCGCGCGCCGGACTACGACCAGATCCGACACCGCGTCCTCACAGGCGACATCATTCCAGCAGAACTCCTGCGAACTGCCGTATCGGCCGTCGCCGCTGGAAAACAGGAACAATTCGTGGCCAACTTGAGGCAAGCAACCGGCCACTGACAGGGATCACTCAACATCGATGTCGAGAGGTGAATTCTCTTCCCCCTGTTCCTGCCCCAACTCCACAAAGTGTCTCCGCACGATCACGCTCAACTGGCCTGGAGGCGGCCTAGCTCTGCTGGCCGGATGAACGGCGCGAGCGGCTCCGCCCCATCCAGCAGTTCCCCACTTGCCCGGTCGAACCGCAATTCCACGTCCCCCAGTGCCACGCGCAGAACCCGCCCGCTCAGCCGCACCTTGCGCGCCAGGCGCACGCGCAGCAGCGGCCCTTCGAACACGCACACCGGCACGCCCGATCCGAACAACGCTGGAATGGCCAGCCGCGCCTGCCGCGCTGCCTGCTCGAACAACGCCAGGTGCACCTCGTACACCGCCACGTACGGCGCCTCCACGCCCTGCAGCAGCGTCAGACCGTCTGCCGCCCACGTGCGCAGCAAGGTCCGGTCCTCCTCGGCGAGCGCCTCCAGCCGCTCGCGTACGAGACCCACCGGCATGGGCGTGCCCCCACCGAACAGCGGCCACGCCCCCCGGGGATCCGTCAGAGTCGCCACCGGCGGTCCCCCCTCCGGCAGCGCCGGCAGCATCGACCGGCACCCCGAGCTGGGCGGCATCACCGACATCGTCAGGACAGGCGAGGGCGCCGGAGCCGCACTCTCCAACACTTCAGGCCAGGCAAATACCTCAGGCGCGACCTCCTCCACTTCTCCAGCGGGAAGGACACCCGGCACCACGAGCTGCTGCGCCGCCCACGCCTCCTTCCCATACGCGAACCGCAGCACCCGCTGCGCCCGCGTCACCGCCACGAACTGCACGGCTCGCTCCTCCGCCTCGTCCCCCTGACTCAGTGGCATCAGTTCCGGGTACAGGATCGTCACCCGCGGCCACTCCTTGCCCTTCGCCCGGTGCACGGACGCCAGCAGCACGTCCGCCTCCGCGTCCTCCCGGCACAGCTGCCCCAGCAGCGTCAACGCGTCCACCTGTGTCCCCATCCCCGTGCGCCGCGACACCACCCACGCCAGGTACCGCAGGCAGCGGCCCACGTCCAGGAGTTCCGTCAACGCCCGCCGGGCTCCCTGGTCGCCCGTGCTTGCCCGCGCCTTCAGTGGAGCGGCCGCTGGTTCCAGATACGCCCGGACGAGATCTGTGACTGCGTCGTTCTCGAAGTCCGGTGGGAACGCCTCCGTCACGCCGTCCCGGAGACGCTGCGCGAGATCCCGCCCCGTCACCGCCACACTGAGTTTCCGGCTCATCAATTCCAGCGCCAGGCGGATCAGCGGCGCGTTCGTGCGGCACAGCACCACATCCCCCCGAGCGTACGTGGCCGTTTCCGCACTCACATGCTCGACGATGCCCGGCTCCGCCCGCGGCGCTGGCCGGATGAAGCTCGAGTGCGCCCGCGCGTACCGCACCACCTCACGCGGACAGCGGAAGGACACGCTCAGCGGGAGTTCCAGGGCGTCCACGCGCTCCTTGAGGCGGGACAGCGCCATGGGGTCAGCCCCCGCCCAGGTGTAGATCGACTGGTCGCTATCCCCCACGAAGATCAGCCGCCCAGGGGACGCGGACGCTCCACGCAGCCCCAGCAGGTGCAGCACGTACCGCTGCCGTAGTGGCGTGAGGTCCTGCGCCTCGTCAACGAGCGCCAGGGCCAGCGAGCCCATCCCGTACTCGAGCGTCACGGGCAGCCACAGCAGGTCCGTGAAGTCGGCCGCACCCGCGTCCGACCACAGGTCCGCACCCACCTGATGGAACACGGGGATCAAGTCGATCAGTTCGTCGGGCGCCGCGGGCCACTCTGCCCGGTCGGCGAGCCACTCCGCCCGTTCGGGTGTCAGCAGGTGTAGGCCTTCCTCCCGCGCGATCGTCCACGCCCGCGCAGCTGGAGCATGCAGCTGTGTGCGGTCTGGGATCACCGTGGACGCGACCAGGCGGCCCTTCTCGTCGAGGATCTGCAAGGGGCTGCCCAGCTGCTGCTGCAAGAGGCGGAATCCATGCGCGTGCAGCGTCAGGGCGCGCACCCGGGCCGGTAAGCGCGGCTGGAGGTCCGAGACGGCGTGCCGGTTGTACGCGAAGTACACGCCACGCTCCTCCAGGTGCCACGCCGCCTCCGTCAACGTGGTCGTCTTCCCCGCCCCGGCGGTCGCCCGCAGGAACAGGTGTCGTCTCGACGTCGTGACGGCCGTCATGAACTGCCGCTGCTCGACCGTGAACTGCGCTGGAATAGACCGGGTCATACGCTCGCCTCCTGCCTTCACGGTATGCGGCGTAGGGGTGACCACGCTACGGCGATCACCCTCACCGTTCACCGGCGCCTCCACCACACTCGCCTCCAGGCGAACATGCCCGCCAGATGGCGGGCAAGCCTGGACCTCCTGCACGTGCACCTGATCCTGAGCATGCACCCGGAATGCGAACGTCGCCCCCACCGGACCGCCCTGCGCCAGGCCCAGCACCACCAGGGCCCGCATCACCCCCAGCGCCCCCGCCGAGTCCATGTCCAGCGCCCGCGCAAACATCCCCAGCAGCCCACTGCGCCCGGAGAGCTGCCGCGCGGCCGCCTCCACCTCCAGCAGACCCGCCGCAGGCACCCACGCCACGGGCGCGATGTACCCTGCCCGGCCCGTGCGCGTCTCCAGGCCCCCCGGCACCGCCACAGCCAGCCACGCCGCCGTGAGTTCCGCCAGCACTTCTCCTGCCCGCGCTTCCCCGACGAGTCTGGTCAGGGCCACCTGCGACAGCCGTCCATCCTGGGAGAGACGGTCGTACGCAAGTTGCGCGTCCGCGCTCAGGGTCGGCACGGCAAACCGGGCGTCCGGCGGCGTCAGTGGAGGGGTGAAGGGGATCGGGTCGGGGATTGAGGGGATCGGGCGGGCGCGTGGGGCAGTCTTGGGCATGATGGGGTCTCCTGAACGCCACGGCTGAGCACGTGGGGTTGCAGCGCGGCCTGGCCCCACCGATGCGGTGGGGCCACCCCTGAAGCGAAGGCATGCGGGAGGGGAAGAGGCACGGTCCTCTCCCCCACTCGCGGGTCAGTCGGCGGCGTTCTCCTGCGCGGGCCCCACCGCGTGCCGCTGCCGCTGCCCGCCCGGCAGGCTGAATTCCGGCATGGCCTTCCCGCCACCCCGAAACATGATCAGCGTCCGGTACTTGAACTCCCCGTTCGATTCCTCCACGAGGTGCTCCGGGTCGGTCTCCCGGGCCCCACGGCTGTACTTCAGGGCCTGAGGTAACTTCATCTTCCTGGAGTCCACGGCTTCGAGCTCCCTGAGCTTGTAGAAGCTGCCGTCGTGAATCACGCCCCGGTCTCCATCCGGGCTCGTCCACGGGGTCGCGCCGATCAGCGACCAGTCGAACGTGTCGTGCTGCGCGTACGGCAACTGGAGGCCGCCGCACGGGATCTCCCCCTCGGGGCGGTACCCTCGCCGTCCGTACTCGCGTTGCAGGGCGCGGAGTTCCTGCGGGGTGTTCGCGTACACGGTGATGCGGGTGCCGATGGCGTCGACCAGCACGAGGCTGCTGCGGTGCGGAATCTCGTTCATGGGGTGCTCCTGGAATGAGGACGAAACGGGCGTGATCGGCGTGCGACACGCGTGAACCCCTCTGCCCTGGCCTGCCCCCCGGGCAGGCCACCCCTGACCACTGGGTCCACTGGGACCGCATGTGTTTGCACTCGTCACCCCTACGCACGGGACGCTCTGGTCATGTCCCTGCCCCCACACCCCCACGATGGCGCGCCCGTTCCCGGCGTGTTCGCCCTCCTGCGCACCCACGACGCCCCCGGCGGCCCCGTCCACACCCCACTGCACGTCCTGCACTGCCCGGAAGCGAACGCCCTGCGGGTCGCGCACCTCCTGAACACCCAGGCCGGCCAGGTCCGCTACCACGTCCAGCCCCTGACGGCCCTGAATGAGCAGGATCTCGTCGAGGAGACCCTGCACGTCACCACCGTCCGCTTCACCCTGGCCACCAGTGGCGTCCGGTACAGCGTGAGCCAGACCCGCTTCCTCAGCGTCCAGGCCTTCCACCCACCCCTGGATACGCCCACCGCGCACGGTGGCGGTTTCGCCCCGCACCTCACAGTGACCACCCGTGACCCCCAGTCGGGTCTCCGCCTCGCCCGTCAAGTGCAGGGCGTCCGCTTGTGCGGCGTTCACCCGGCCCTCGCGGCGTGGGTGCGCCACTGGACGGCGTGTGCCATCACCGGCCGCATGGGGGCGTGGCCGCACGCCCGGGAGCTGGGCGGGCACGTCGTCTGGGCGCACCCCACCGGTATGCTCTTCGTCGTAAACGCGGACGGGCTCAGCGTGCCCGCGGCCTTCCTGCAGGAGCGCGCAGGTGAACTCGTCGGACCGGGCGTGGTCTTGCCCCTGGCGGCCCTGTTTGTGCAGAGTAGACCTATGACCCGTACTGGAGTGGCCTCGTGACGGCCGATCAGGAGACCTTCCTGATCGCGGCTGCACTTCTCGTGAACGTCCTGCTGGCCGTCCTGTTCCCCATCCCGCTCCTGCACTGGGCGGTCCTGCTGGCCTGTGGGTTCGTCGTGGCACTGGCCCTACTGAACGTGTGGACGCTTGGCTTTGTTCGGCCCGGCGAGCGGGTCACAGCGGCCCTCGGACGAATGCCCGTGTACCTCACTGGCGGTGTGGCTGCCGCAGGCCTCGTCACGCTGCTTCTCTGATCTCGACCTCAGTCCACGGGGTGCCAGGGGTTCACCTGGCCAAGCGCGGTCTTTCGTTGAATGCGCGCGTCGATGTCTGCCAGCTGCCGCAGTATCTGGGCGTGCTCTGGCCAGATCTCGTCCAGGATGACCAGGAGTGCGCCTTCGGGGAGCGCGCGGCGCAGCGCCGTGAGCCAGTGATCGCTCGTGTGCATCGCCCGCCGCAGGCTCGGCGCGAGCGCCCGCAGGCGGCGCAACTGACGCAGCGCAGCGGGATAGGTCTCTGGGCAGTGGGACTTCATTGAGCGGCGGAACTGCTCACCGCGCACGGCCGCTGCCGCCTCCAGCGCCCCGAGCCGCTCTCGCAGGTCCTCATTCAGCCGGACTTGATGATCAGGACGGCGGTCGCGCAGGACGCCAGTCCGGATCAGGTCACCCTCCAGCCCGGCGTCCATGAACAGAGGCAGGCGGGCACGCTGGCGGTCATTCCAGCGCTGGGCGTTGCGTTCACTGGCCTGCTCGGGCGTGCGTGGGGTGCGGGGCGTTCTCGGCATCCGTGAGACGTGGCCCCGGGGCGGGGCCAGGGCTTCACGCCACCTGGGCGTCCACGTGCTCGGGCGTCAGGGCGGTCCGCACATCCTGGGCCAGTTGCGCCGCTGGCAGCACCCAGCTCGCCCAGCGGTTGCGGTACTCGTACTCGTGCGCCCAGCGGTCCTGCCCCGCGAGCGGCTCCAGACGCCACATGATGCCCACGCCACTCGGGCTGGCCTGCCGAGGGGCCCACAACCCACAGGCGGACACTTCGATGAACACGCCCGTGTCCGCACCGTCCGGCGAAAGGTGGGCGGTCACCTCACCACTTACGGGGGTCACGCAAGAGTTGGAACGAAAATTCCCGCTAATGGTTCATCCGCTAAATACTGACTGAAACGGGTACAGCGGCATTTCCAAGGTGCGTGGGCTGGCGGTGACGTCTGCGGCGGCCCCAAATGAACGGATGTCGGTGATCATTCCAGTACTCAGTGGCGCGCTCAACAGCGCGTTCCACCTCTGCCCAGAGCTCAAAACGCCTCCCTTTCAACGCCAGTGATTTCAACGTCTTCCACCAGGGTTCAATCAGATTGAGGTAGGCACAGCGTTTTGGCTGGAACACGAATTCCCAGCGAGGGTGTGCCAGATTGAACAGCAACACGTCATACGCTGCGTGGCTGGTCAAGTTGTCCAGAACGACGTAGATCCTCTCAATGTCCTGGGCAATCCAGGCTTCAATCCGATCCAGGAAGTCCACGAACGTCGCAATGTTCCGCCGTTCGTACGTGTGGGTCAGGCATTCGCCCGTATGCGGCTGTAAGGCACCGAAGACGAAGCCCTCGGTGGGCCGCCGCCCGTAATCGAGTTCCATTTTGGCGCGCTCCGCCAGGAGGCCACCTACTGGATGAGGTCGAACGAGTGCTTGACCGTGATGGGTTCTGGCGCTCATGGGTCCCATTTCATCTACGCAGATGACGATGCTGTGGTCTGGCGGACGGGTGTAGAGGCTTTCGATAGCCCCCTTTTTTGGCCGAAGTCAGGATCGACTCGTACCCCCATCCAACCCTCGTGTTGACGCCATCGGAGCCCTTCGTTTCGGAAGATTTCACTGATCCGGCTGCGCCGGATCGGTATCCCTTTGACCTCCGTGAGGTAGGTGACGAGCCGATCCAACGTCCAGGATCCAAAGGGAAGCCCCAGGTCGTCTGGCTTGGTCAACGCGGTTTGAATGACGTCTCCAATGTTGGCTTCTGAGTAGACGTGCGGACGGCCTGGTCGTCCCAGTTCTTCCAGCCCGGGCAGTCCCAGCTCGTTGAAACGACCGACCCAACGACAGGAGGTGTGGTAACTCACGCCGAGCTTTTCAGCGATTTCTTGGTGGGTATACCCCTGATTGGACATCAGGACGATGTGGGCGCGCTTGACGCGCCCAGCGCACAAGGTGCGGCTCCTTGCCATCTTTTGGAGCGTCGTGAGTTCTTCGGCGGTCAGCGAACGGACGCGGACAAATGCACGCATACTCGCACCTCCAGAAATACCTATCCAGTGTGCGCCCTGCTGAAACTTAGCGGATGAACCACTATTGATAACGATGTAAATACGAGCTGGTATGCTGGAGGTGTGGCCGAATGGCATCCATCCAAATACTCCCGGGCGCAGCTGGAGGAACGTCGACTGGCGGCGACCCCCTGGCTTCAAGGGGGCCAGCATTCACAGCAGGCGATTGCCGATCACTTCGGCGTGTCCGTACACACCGTCAGTAACTGGAAGAAACGTCTGAAGCGCACCGGCAGTCTCCAGGCAACGGTGACGACAGGACGCCCCTCGCGACTCACCGCCGCCCAGCTTGAACAGGTCCGCACCCTCCTGCGGGAGGGTGCGCTGCACCATGGCTTCCCTGACCCGACCTGGAGCACCAGACGAGTCGCAGACCTGATCGGGCGGCACTTCGACGTGTGGTACCACCCCGATCACGTCCGGAGAATGCTTCGGCAGCTGGGGTTTACGCCCCAGATGCCGGATGGACGGGCAGCAGAACGCAATGAACTCCGGATCGCGTCCTGGAAAGAACAGGTGGCTCCGGAGTTGGGAAAAAAAGGTCGCGCAGGGCGCCACCCTGGTGTACCTGGATGAGGTTGGCTTCTCGCTGAAAGGCGTGCGAAGACGAACGTGGTCGACCAGGGGCGTGACGCCCCTGGTCATACTCCCGGCCAACTGGGAAAAACTCTCGACGATCGGGGCGATCACTTCGGACGGTCGATTCTTCCAGCACACGAAGCCTGGGGCGATCCGGAGTGGGGACGTCACCCGGTTCTTCCAGCATCTGTTGCGCCATGTGCAGGGGAAGATCGTGGTGGTGCTGGACAACGCGGGCATTCACCGAGCGAAGGCAACCCAGGCGTTCGTGGCGCTCCACGAACGCCTGTCGCTGGTGTTTTTGCCGCCGTACGCTCCGGAATTGAATCCGATCGAGCTGGTGTGGGCGTACGTGAAGCGGAATGTGCTGGGGAACTTCTGTGCCCGCTCAGTGGGCATGCTGAAAGCGAAGCTGACGACGGCTTGGCAACGGGTTCGGTACATCGACCTGCCTCAATATTTAATGGACTCAAACTTATGCCGTTATCAATAAGAGCGCCTATCAAAACCGGCGGTGCTGCTTGAAGGTGATCAGGCAACAGGCCAGCTGCGTGAATGCCAAGTGGATGTCCGCCCGCACCTCATACCTCACCCGCAGCCGACGGAACCGGCTGAACCACGCCAGGGTCCGCTCCACCACCCAGCGGTATCGGCCCAGCCGTTCACTGGACTCCCGACCCCGGCGTGCGATCCGCACCTTGATGCCGCGGTGATGGCACGCCCGCCGGCACCGGGGAATGTCATACGCCTTGTCCGCATGCAGCCGCTCCGGACGGCTGCGGGGCCGGCCCCGCAGCCCGTTATGAATGGGCGGCACCGCGTCCAGCAGGGGTTCGAACAGCATGCTGTCATGCCGATTGGCAGGCGAGATACGGACCGCCAATGGCGTCCCGCGGCCATCGACGATCACATGACGCTTGCTGCCAGGCCGGCCACGATCCGTGGGGTTCGGGCCCGTGTGGGCCCCCCCCGGGCCGCGGGGACGCTCGTACTGTCCACACATGCGCGGGTCCAGTCAAGTTGATGCGCCTGGGCCATCCGGTCAAGAAGCACGTGGTGTAGGCGGGTGAAGACACCCGCCGCGTGCCAGTCACGGAGACGTCGCCAGCAGGTCATGCCGCTGCCATACCCGAGCTGGTGTGGGAGGTGTTCCCAGCCGATGCCGGTCTTGAGGACGTACAAGATGCCTTCCAGTGCGGCTCGATCGGGCACCCGGGGTCGACCTCCTTTGGGCTTTGGGGGTTCAGGTGGGAGTAGCGGATGGATCAACTGCCACAGCTCGTCGCTGACCATAGACGTGGCCATGCTTCACCTTGCCCTCCCAATCTGAGGTTTTGATAGGCGCTCTAAGCATGCCGATCTGTCAAGTTGACGTTCAGACCTGCCCTGACAGGTGTCAGTTTTAGCCGAAACGGACTTCAACTGGACAGGGAAAAGCCGTGTTGATCGTAGGGTTCGTCCGTCCAGCTGGGGTATACCCCAGCCCCTCAGCACCTGACACTTCGGGAAACTGACGTGCTGGCGGTTGGGAACGGCATTCCGAGGAGCCGCAGACAGTCACAGAAGACCTCGCCGCCCCACCGTGCCGCTTGACTCAGAATCTGCCACCCGATCCGCGTCACGCTCACGACCGCTCGCCCACGCTTGTCCTGCCGAGGGGCGCAGGTTTCTGTCCGCTGCGCGCCGATCCGCGTCATCCAGGCCAGCGCGATACAGAGCAGGCCAAAGAGCCGAGAGATGCGCTCTGGAGCCGTCATGTGCGTGGCCTCCAGATTCAGCCCGCGAGCTTTCAACGCGGAGAACGCCGATTCAATCGCCCACCTGAGCCGATAGGTCCGTAATACGTCCAGCACGGGCAAATCTGAGGCCACGATCACCCTGTCCCCCGCAGGGGACAGGGTGATGACCACGTGCATCCAGCCCCCATAGACCCACGTCCGCTCGAACAGGGTGCGCACCTGTCCCGGTTGCAGCGTCGTGAACAGGTCTCGCACCAGTTCATCCTCGATTCTGGTGTTCTCCCGCTCAGCACCTGACACTTCACGAGAAATGGCGTCCTGAACGCAGTGCGACATGAAAAAGGGCGGTATCTGGGTCTGTGACGATCCCCGATACTGCCCGCTTCCATGCTGACACGTTGGCCACCTACCTGCACACTCGTTGGCCACACCGCCGTACGGACGCGCTCCGTCGTCTTGCCGAAGTGCTCCTGGCCGTGCTCCAGGCCGAGTCCACGCTTCACCGCAAGATCGCGCTTCATCTGCCCAGAGCAGCCACGCTGGAATCAAAAACCCGGACGGTGGCCCGCGTGTTTCACGACGCTCAGCTCACGCCGCAGGACGTCACAGACGTCCTGCTTCCCTTGCTGCCCGACGGCAAGCTCACCCTGATCATGGACCGCACCACCTGGCACTACGGCCAGACGCCGCTGAACATCCTCGTCCTGGGCGTCCTGCTCGGGGGCGCGGTGATTCCCCTCGTCTGGTCGATCCTGCCCCATCAAGGCAACAGTTGCACTGCTGCCCGGATCCTCCTGGTCGCCCGACTCCGGGGGGTGATACCAGCCCGCCGCTGGGCCGTGTTGATCGCGGACCGGGAGGTCGTGGGGCGCGAGTGGTGCTCGTTTCTGCGCTGGAAACGCATCCGGCAGTGCATCCGCATCCGGGAGAACACCAGAATCGAGGATGAACTGGTGCGAGACCTGTTCACGACGCTCCAACCGGGACAGGTGCGCACCCTGTTCGAGCGGACGTGGGTCTATGGGGGCTGGATGCACGTGGTCATCACCCTGTCCCCTGCGGGGGACAGGGTGATCGTGGCCTCAGATTTGCCCGTGCTGGACGTATTACGGACCTATCAGCTCAGGTGGGCGATTGAATCGGCGTTTTCCGCGATGAAAGCTCGCGGGCTGAATCTGGAGGCCACGCACATGACGGCTCCAGAGCGCATCTCTCGGCTCTTTGGCCTGTTGTGTATCGCGCTGGCCTGGATGACGCGGATCGGCGCGCAGCGGACAGAGACCTGCACCCCTCGGCAGGACAAGCGTGGGCGAGCGGTCGTGAGCGTGACGCGGATCGGGTGGCAGATCCTGAGTCAAGCGGCACGGTGGGGCGGCGAGGTCTTCTGTGACTGTCTGCGGCTCCTCGGAATGCCGTTCCCAACCGCCAGCACGTCAGTTTCCCGAAGTGTCAGGTGCTGAGCGTCAGAGGGCTAGGCCATTGCGCCAAGCGACAAGGTGCGATGTGCCTTGTCCATCCCACGTCCCTGGACGGAGGACAGGTGCATCAACTGGCCCTCCGCCTGCGCGCTGGATCATGACCAGCCACCCCGGGAGGGCCACCAGGAGTGCTGGACTGGGCCACTGTCAATACGCTGTTCGCCCTTTGAATTGGTATGTGGGCCGCCGAGCAGGTCGCGCTGCGCAGCGCCTGACGCCAGATCCTTATACTGGTGGCCCATGACCCGCTTCTCACTGGCCCTTTTGACCACAGCCCTTCTGAGCAGCGCGCAGGCCGCGCCGCTGACGGTGACCGTGCTGCACACCGACGACCTGCACGGGCGCCTGGAGCCCACCAAGATCGGTGACAACCTGTACGGCGGCTATGCCCGGCAGGCCACACTGGTGAAGCAGTTCAGCGCACAGGATCCAAACCCCCTGGTCCTGTCGGGCGGCGACACCTTCCAGGGCACACTGTTCTACAACGTGTACAAGGGTCTGGCCGACGTTCTGTTCATGAACCTGATGGGCTACGACGCCATGGCGGTGGGCAACCATGAGTTCGACGATGGTCCAGAGGCGCTGGCCAAGTTCGCGGAGCGGGCCACCTTTCCGCTGCTGGCCGCGAACCTGGACGTCACGGCCGAGCCCCTGCTCAAAGACCGGATTAGACCCTATGCCGTGATGACCGTCGGCGGGCAGCAGGTGGGCGTGATCGGCGCCGTGACGCCGGACCTGCCGCAGATCAGTTCGCCTGGCCCGAACGTGAAAATGCTCGAATTGATGGCGAGCCTGCGCAACAGTGTCAGCGCACTGCAGGCCCAGGGCGTCAACAAGATCTTTCTGGTCTCACACCTGGGGTACACCCTGGAGCAGGAGGTGGCGCGGACCGTCTCCGGCATTGACGTGATTGTTGGTGGGCACTCGCACACCCTGCTGGGCACCTTCACCAACAAGGACTTCCCGGCCAGCGAGGGGCCGTACCCAACCATTCTGCCGAACCCGGACGGCAACCGGACCCTGCTGGTGGCAGCGTGGGAGTGGGGCAAAGTGCTGGGGCGCCTGAAAGTGACCTTCAATGACAGCGGTGCGGTCGAAAGCTGGGAGGGGAACCCCGTGCCCGTCACCGCTGACATCGCTGAAGACCCCACCGCCAAGCGCATGGTGGAGACGCTGACCGTGCCGATTGCGAACCTGCGCCAACGGGTGATCGGGCAAACCACGCGCGGCCTGAACGGCAACCGGGAGATCGTGCGCCGGCGCGAGAGCACCATGGCGAACGTGCTGGCCGACGCCGCGCTGGCCGCCGCGCAGAATGCTGGCGCACAACTCGCGTTCGTGAATGGCGGTGGCGTGCGGGCCAGCATCAACGCTGGCCCGATTACCTTTGACGAGGCCATCACGGTGCAGCCATTCGGCAACACCCTGACGGTTCTGACCCTGACGGGGACCCAGATCAAGGCGGCACTGGAACACGGCGTGGCCACCTGGAGTGAGAACAAGGGGCAGTTCCTGCATGTCAGCCGCGGCGTGAGTTACACCTTTGACCTGGGGCGCCCAGCGGGCAGCCGCGTGACGGCCGTGACCCTGAACGGCCAGCCGCTCGTCGACGCCCAAGCCTACAAGGTGGCCATGAACAACTTCACGGCGGGTGGAGGGGACGGGTTCACGATGTTTCAGGGTGCGCCCCGCCTGGACACGGGGACGCTGGACGTGGACATCCTGGTGCGTTACCTGCAGGGGCAGCCTGCGGTGGACGCTGAGCCAGAAGGCCGTATCGTGATTCTCAACGAGCCCAAGTGAACAGGACAAACGGCGCCCCCAATGGGCGCCGCCGCATGAAAGCCTGACCCATGTCAGGCTTCTTCAGTGTACAGGTGAGGTGAACGACGGCCACGCCACCCCCAGTGTGGTCGGCACAACGGGTCGCCTGCAGTCCGCACCGGCAGCAGAGGCCAGGGGAAGACTCCTTTGGCCTCTGCTGCTGTTCAGGTCAACAGGGGGCCGAAGGGGACGCTTCCGTGGGTGGGCGTCGGCGTGACGGACAGACTGGCGGTGACCGCCAGGATGAGGCTCAACAGCGCCACTTCCAGTGACAGCAGGGCGTCCACGCGGCCCTGATACGCCAGGCGTCGCCGGAGCAGGCCCGCCACCCCCAGCGTCACGCCAACGAACACCAGTTTCAGCAGCAGCAGCCGGCCGTAACGGCTGTCCAGCGTGGGCACGCCGCCAGCATGTTCCCAGGTGGCCACCATGCCCGTCACACCCAGCACCAGCACACAGGCCGTGGCCACCGGTGCGAAGCGGGTCAGGGCTGCCAGACGGCCGTCCGGCCAGGCCACCAACGTGAGCACGCCGCCAAGCCAGACGGCCATTGCGCCGCCATGCGCCGCGTGGAGAAGCCGAACGCTGGGACCATGGCCAGCACCGTGCCCCAGTCCGCCCAGCCCCCAGAGCAGCGCGCCGGCGGCCGCCAGGCTGATCCAGGCTGGCCAGCGCACCAACGCGCCGGCCAGGAGTAGCGCCGTTCCGAGCAGGAGCGTGAGCACGGCCCGGCCCGGCACGGTCTGCTGAAGGTAGGCGGGCACATCGGTCGGGGTCAGGTAGCCCAGGGCGGCCAGTGGCAGGGCGACCTGGGCGGCGCTCGCCATCAGGAGCAGGCCAGCACCCAGGGCCAGCGGGCGCACGCCAGGCTGTCCGTCAGGTCGCCACGCCCGCGCGGCGACGCCGCCAAGCAGCAACGCCGTGCCCACATAAATCAGCCATTTGGCCAGAATCAGGAGAGACACCCGTCAGCCCTACCGGACGGTGAAGGTGCGGAAGTCGGTCACCGGATGGCTGTCATCCGACAGAATTTTCCAAGTCACCACGTAAAGTCCACGGGGCAGGGCCGCTTTCAGGGGCAGCCGAATGATGGCCGCGGTGGCGGGCAAGGTCACCGCTTTGCTCGCCAAGGAAGGGGCGTCCGCCCGCAGGGTCAGTGCTTGACCTGCCGCCTTCTGTGGGCTCGTCCCGGCTGGCACTTTCATCACGCGGAAGGTGGAAAATCGGGTGGTTAGGGGCTCACTGAACTGCAGAGTGACGGTCGCAGGCGCCGCCACCGTCGTGCCAGCAGCTGGGGTGATGCGGGTCAGGTCCGCGTGCGCCAGGGCGGCGCCGGACACCAGCAGGGCCAGGGCCAGCAGCCGAGGAAACAGCCCCCTCACTTGACGGTCACCACACTGGCGGGACCCTTCTCCGGATCCTGGCCGTCCCAGGCGGCCACCGAGCCGTCACTGTAGGTCTGATAGATCTTCCAGGTCAGGTCACCCGCGGCGGCTGGATTGCGGGCCTGGAAGAAAAAACGCGCGTACTCCATAGGGGCCACGCGGCCCTTCCAGACCACTTCGGTGACCAGGCCATCGGCATTCCTGGTGACCGTGCGGGTGAAGCCAGGGGTGACCTCAAAGCGGGTGATGCTCAGCCCCGCTGGCACGACCAGGCGAATCTGGGTGGTCCTGATTTCTTTTTCGGTGGGGACATTGACGCGGTACGTCTCGGTGACGCCCACCTTGCTTTCACTCAGGCCGCTCTCGGTGCGGACGGTGGCGTGGGCGGCGGCCACAGACAGCAAGGTGGCGGTGAGCAGGGCTGCAACGGAACGAATCATGGCACTCCTCAATGAACAGTGAGTCGGGCGGCTGAACGGGCGGCAGGGCCCGTCACCGGGCCTGTGCGGCGGGTCAATCCGCAGCCGGGTGGTGCGCGGGCTTGCACGCGCCACCCCGGGCGCAGGGCCAGTTGGCCGGGTGGCCGCACCACCAGACGCGGCTGGAGAAGCGCGCGCCCCCGGCCCGGCTCAGGGTCGGGCACCAGCGCAAACGCCGCCGAGAAACAGAACACGCAGTGGGCGCCGTGCCCCTCGGCCGGCTCGGCCGGCCCGCTGGGTCCAGAATGCCCCGCATGCGCGGCTGCGCCTGGGTGGCCAGGGCCAGAGGCTCGCGGCCCAGGTACACGAAGGCGCCGAGGACACTCAGGACACTCAGCAGCCAGCGCATCTGGGCCTGGGCCATCTGTTGCGCCTTCACCTGGACCAGCTCACCTTGGGCCCCCGCTGATGGTGATCAGGGTGTTGGAACCCTTCTGCACGGCCGTGTAGTGCAACTCGGCCGGCACGGTGCGGCCCATGAAGGCCGAGTAGTGGGTGGCCTCCCGCAGTTCGTCGTCCAGCAGCACAAAGCCTTTGTCTCTCAGAACCTGGGCCGCAATCAGCGGTTGCCAGCCGGACACCAGATACTGCTCGACCCGGCTCTCTCCAGCCTGGACTTCCCGGCGGTAACTCTGGCTGTCCGGACAGGTGGGGCTCAGGCCCGCGGGGAGCGGCGCCAGACCGTTCCACAGCGTCCCCGGCGTCTCAATGCAGTACAGCGGCGAGCGCCAGCGCAGGCTGTCCACTAGCCACCACCCGACCGGCATGCTCACCACTGCGCCGCCCAGCAGGGCAATCGTTAGCGTCCGCCGTTGACCATTACTCGGTCGCATGATCCAGGGCATTGCGGATGGTGGTCGTGACGTGGTGGTCAAGCAGGCGGTAATACGCAATGCGGCCTTCCTTGCGGAAGGTGACGATTCGGCCGGTGCGTAGCAGGCGCAGTTGGTGACTGACGGCACTCTCGCTGATGCCCACCACCGCCGCCAGATCACAGACGCACAGTTCGGTGGTCTTCAGCGCACTTAGAATCCTGAGCCGAGTGGGGTCCGCCATCAGTTTCAAGAAGGCGGCGGCGTCCTCGATGCAGACGTCCTCAGGCTGATGGGTGCGCGCCAGTTGGACGGCCTCCGGATGCAGGCAGGTCACTTCACACACGTCGTCCTGAGAGGTGGTTCTCATTACGTCAGTGTAGACGCTGGTTGCTAAACTCGCCGTCACTGCATCACCGTCCTCACGTCTGCAGCGATCCGGTCCGTGAGGTTCAATTGCGTGTAGTCCCAGACCACCCGCCGGTTGCCCTCACGGTCCACCAGGTACACGCCGGTCGTGTGGTTGACGTCGTAGCGGTCGGGCGCCGTGATATTCGAATACTCAAACCCGACGCCCCAGGCGGCCGCCGCCTGACGCAGCGGCACCTTGGGAATAACGAGGCCGCGGGCGTCCGGGCTGAAATAGCGCACGTACGAGCGCAGCTTCGCCGGCGTGTCCCGCCCAGGATCAACCGTTACCAGCAGACTCACAAAGTCCTTGCGGCGCCGCTCTGGAAGCGTCTGGCGTACCCGTTCCAGGGCCGCCAGGGTGGTGGGACAGATATTGGGGCAATTTAGAAAGCCGAAAAAGACGGCGACAGTTTTGCCCCTGAAATCAGCCAGCGCCAGGGGCCGGCCGTCGTCGCCGGTACCGGCCAGGGGCGGGGCCACCGTGCCAGGCGGGTAGGCTGTGCCGAGCAGGCCCTGCGGGTTGCGCAGGCGGCTGTAGAGCAGGGTGAGGGACAGCAGGGCCGCCACGGCCAGCAGCGCCAAGGTGAGCGAGCGCTGCCAGGACCGGGGGGCCTGTGCGAGGGGCAGGGAGTCAGACGTCATGGTGTGTCCTTCAACAGGGGGGAATTAAGGGTGAAGATGGGTGTTGGCCGTGCGGTGGGCACCGGGCGCCTCAAGCTGCACTGTGACGTGCTCAATCCCGTGCCGGCTGGCCACTTCGCTGATCCGGGCGTGCAGGTCGGCAGGTGGGGCCGGACTGACCAGATGCGCCGTGAGGCTGAGCTGGCGACTGCTGACGCTCCACACATGCAGATCGTGTACATCTGTCACGCCCGGCAGGGCGGCGAGCTCAGACCTCAGCGCGCTGAGGTCCAGAGCGTCCGGCACCCCTTCCATCAGGACATTGACGCTCGCCTTGAGCAGCTGCCAGGTTCTCGGCAACACCCACAGGCCGATCAACGCGCCCAGCACCGGATCAATCCAGGTCTGGCCGGTGAAGCGGATCAGGAGCGCGCCCACAATGACGGCCACTGACCCCAGCAGGTCACCCATGACCTCCAGGTAGGCCGACTTCATGTTCAGGCTGTCCCCGCTGCCCTGCACCAGCAGGCGCGCACTGATGAGGTTCACCACAAGCCCTAAGGTGGCCACGATCAGCATAGGGGCGGTCTGCACCTCGACCGGGGCCCGAAGCCGTCCATACGCCTCGACGAGAATGTACAGCCCGATGGCGAACAGGGCCGCCGCGTTCACCGTGGCCGCCAGAATCTCCGCGCGGCGGTACCCGAAGGTGCGGCGGCGATCAGCGGTCCGCTGGCCGATCTTCAGCGCGAACAGCGACAGAGCCAGGGCCATCACGTCGGTGAGCATGTGGCCTGCATCTGAGAGCAGGGCCAGGCTGCCGGAGAGCAGGCCATAGATGACCTCAACGACCAGGAAACTGCCGGTCAGGAGCAGCGCCAGCGTGAGTTGGCGGGCATTGGCAGCGGCGCCGTGGCTGTGGCCGTGGTCACTCATGGTCCATCGTGTCCATTGAGTGGGACGGGGCGGTTGACGGAACGGTGACCTTGCGGGCCCCAAGCAACGCGTCGATGGCCTGGATTTCCGTGGTCTGAGCGCTTACCACCCGCTGCGCAAACGCCCGCACCTCCGGGCGGCGCACCGCGTTCAGAGCCGACGTGGCCATGGTCACGCCCCCCTGATGGTGCCGGCGCATGAGCAGCAGAAAGCGGGTCTCAGCGGTGGTCACCGGCAAGGTGTTCAGCGCGGCCTCTTCACTTGCTGGCGCCATGCCCATGGCCACACGGTCCATGCCCTTCATGGGCGCCTCCCGCCCGGCCAGCGGACGGCCCCAGGCCATCAGCCAGCCCTGCATCTGCCCGATCTGCGCCTGCTGGGTCAGCAGAATGTCCTGGGCCAGCAGGCGCACTTCGGGGTCGGCCGCGCGCCTCAGGAGGGTGACACTCATGTTCACGGCCTGGGCGTGGTGAGCGGCCATATCGCGGGCGAAGGTCACGTCCGCACTGGGCTCGCGGGGCGGCGCCGGCCAGACGACGGCCAGACCGGCACCCAGGGCGGCGGTGGCCAGCGCCGCGCCTCCCCAGCGAATCAGACCGTGTCGTCGTACGCGCCGCTGCATGAGGCTCCAATCTCGGGTGCTTCACCGCCCTGCTCATAGGTCTGGACGAACGCTTTGATCCGGGGGTCCGAAGCGTCTTGCACCTCCAACTGCTTGTTCCACGCGCTGAGCACGATGGGCGCCTTTTGCGTCTCGTGGGGCGAGAGCAGGGTGTAGGTCCGGCCGTCCAAGACCTCGCGGAGTTGTAACACCTGACTGGTCGCCACATCCGGCCTGTAGGACACCCAGACTGCCCCGTGCTCCAGGCTGTGCACCGCGTACTCGTCGTAGATGGGCCGTTCGTACACGCCGCAGTTTTGCCAGGCAGAGTTGTGTTCCCCGCCCGCCGGTGGGCGCTGCGCGTACTCCAGGCGGCCGGGCTTATGGGCGCCGCCCTCGAACTTGAAACTCTTGACGCCCTCAATCTCACCCCCGGTCTGATTACAGGCAGCGAGAAAGGCGGTGAGGGCCAGCAGCAACAGTCGTTTCATAGGGTCTCCAGACGATGACAGGAAGCGGGAATAGGGGCGTGGGGGCCATCAGGACAGAGGCTGCTTCCGCGCGTGGGCGGAGCGTCGATCCTGACGCCAGGAGAGGATGAGCAAGGCGCCTGTCCCGGCACACACCAGCACGTCGGACAGGTTGAAGACAGGAAATGGCTCTCTGGATACCGCTCTGGACACGGTGTCCAGGAGCGGTGACGTGAGGTAGTCCACCACGGCGCCCCGCATCAGACCGTCCAGTCCATTGCCCAGCGCGCCCGCCGCGATCAGGGCCAGCGGCCAGATCCAGCGGCGGGGCACGCGGCCCAGGCCCAGGGCGCCCACGAGGCCGAGACCGACGAGCACCCGCAGCATGGCCAGAGGCGCGGCAAAGCCGCCCAGCAGGCCCCACGCCATGCCCGGATTCAGGGTGAAGCCCAGGTGAAGGACACCTGGAAACAGTGGGCGATTCACCCCTGACTCAAGGGTGGTAACGGCCCAGGCTTTCAGGAGGCCTTCGGCGACCAGGAGCGCCAGGACCAGGAGCAGGGGGCGCCACTTCATGCGGTGCCCTTGAGCGCGGCGAGCAGGCCCGGGCGCTGCTGGTCCACCGTGCCGAAAAAGACCTGCTCGCCCACCACGGTGACGGGGGCGACCCGCACGTCGGTGACCTGGCGCAGCGCCGCCAGGGCGCCTGGGTCCTGGCGCAGATCTCGTTCGGTGTACGCGGCGCCGCAGCGGCTGAGCAGCCGCGCGACGGCGTGGCAGTCCGGGCAGTTGGGCACGGTGTAGAGGGTGATGGGCGCCTTTGCGGCCGTCACGCGGGCACCGCAGCGTCCGTGTGGGGAGCGGGAGTGGTCGGGGCGTCCTGGCCTTTCCAGCGCAGCAGCCGCAGGGCGTTGGCGGTGACCAGGGCAGTGGCGCCGGTGTCGGCCAGAATGGCCATCCAGAGGTTGGTGTAGCCGAGCAGGGTGGTGACGAGGAAAATGGCCTTGAGGCCCAGGGCGAAGGCAATATTGACCTTGATGTTGCCCATGGTGGCGCGCGACAGGGCCACCAGGTCGGCCACACCCGAGACCCGCTCACGTAAGAGGGCCGCGTCGGCGGTTTCCAGGGCCACGTCGGTGCCGCCCCCCATGGCGATGCCCACATCACTCTGGGCCAGGGCGGGCGCGTCGTTGATGCCGTCCCCGACCATCGCCACGCCGCCCTGCGCTTTGTAACTGGCGATGAGGCGCAGTTTGTCTTCGGGCAGCAACTCGGCCTGCACGTCCAGCCCCAGGTCCCGGCCGATGGCCTGCCCGGTGCGGGTGTTGTCGCCGGTGAGCATCACCGTTTGAATGCCCAGGTCCTTCAGGCGGGCCAGCGCGGCGCGGGCGTCGGGGCGGGGTTCGTCGCGGATGGCCAGAACGCCCAGAGGCGTGGCACCTTCCAGCAGCACGACGGCGGTGCGGCCCTGTTCCTCGAAGGCGGTGATGGTGCTGAGGAGCGCCGGACTCAGGGGGGCGAGTTCTGCCGCGTGACGGGGGGAACTCACGCTCAGGGCGCGCCCCTCCACCGTGGCGCTCGCCCCTTTGCCCGGCAGGGCCTGCGCGCCCTGAGCGGCGGGGATGGTCACGCCCTCCTGCTGCGCGGCTGCGGTGATGGCCTTGGCCAGCGGGTGACTGCTGCCGGACTCCACCGCCGCCGCCAGGCGCAGGACCTCGGCCCGGCCCACCTGGTCGCCCACAATGTCAGTGACCCGGGGCCGGCCGGCGGTCAGGGTGCCCGTTTTGTCAAAGGCGATGGTCCTCACCGAACCGATGGTCTCCAGCGCGCCGCCGCCCTTGATCAGCAGGCCGCGCCGGGTCCCAGCGCTGATGGCGCTGGTGATGGACGCGGGTACGCTCAGCACCAGCGCACAGGGGCAGCCGATCAGCAGCAGGCTGATGCCCTTGTAGAGCCAGTCATGCCAGAGTCCACCGAAGAACAGCGGCGGGACCAGAGCGACCAGGGCAGAGACCAGGACCACCACAGGGGTGTAGTACCGGCTGAAGCGGTCAATGAAGCGCGCGGTGGGGGCTTTACTGCCTTCGGCTTCTTCCACCATGTGGATGATGCGCGCGATGGTGTTGTCGGCCGCCGCCTTGTCCACCCGGAGGTGCAGGGTGCCGTCCGTGTTGATGCTGCCGGCGTAGACGGCGTCGCCGGGGCCTTTGACCACGGGCACACTTTCGCCGGTCACGGGGCTGTCGTCGAGACTGGAGGTGCCGGTCAGGATGGTGCCGTCGGCGGGCACGCGCGCGCCGGGGTTGACCTGCACCGTCTGACCAACCTGCAAGGCGTCGGCTGGGACTTCCCGGGGCTGAGCGCCGTCCAGCAGCAGGGCGGTTTTCGGGGCTAGGGCCGCGAGGGCCTGAATGCCGGCGCGGGCCCGGCCAGCGGCCACGCCTTCAAGCAGTTCACCGACCGCGAAGAAGAAGACCACCACGGCGCCCTCAGCGGCTTCCCCGATGGCCACGGCGCCAATCGCCGCCAGGCTGACCAGCATGTTGATGCTGAACGGGTCCCCGAGGCGGGCGCTAGCAAGCGCTTTCTTCGCCAGCGGCCAGATGCCGAGCAGGGTGGCGGCGATATAGCCCGCGGTCGACAGCGACGGCTGGAGGAAACCCAGCAGCCAGGCCAGCGCCAGCAGCACGCCGGACACCACGACCAGTCGGCCTTGACCGGTGCGGTACCACGGCGTGCCGGCGGGCGCGACCTCGTGGGTGTGGCCGGCATGATCGTCGGGGCGCGGGCCATGGTCCTGGGGCGCTGCCGCGTCCGCAGGGCCCAGCAAGGACGGCACGTACCCCAGCGATTTGAGGTTCTTCTCCAAGGCACCTCTGGGCGTCTGCCCTTCGTCCAGGTGCAGGGTCAGGGTCTGTTTGGTAAAGCTGGTCTTCACTTCACTGGTGCCGGGCAGCGTGGCCACCATGCGCTCGACCGTCTGCACGCAGCTGGCGCAGTCCATGCCCTCAACGAAATAAGTCAGGTGGTCCGGATGGTCCTTCCGGGTGGTGGAGGGGGTCATGGCCTAATGATAACTGAGCTGACGCTCATATGTAAGTCTACTCAGATATGAAGGTGACTTGGCTCAGGGTTCATCGGAGCGCGGTGGCTGGGGCGTACGTTCGGGGCTCAGGAGGCGCCACTATGACTGGACAAGATCAGATCAGAGAACATATGCCCGTTGTCTGCGCCGATGGTCAGCCCCACGGCCAGGTGGACCGTCTGGACGGCGAGCACATCAAGCTGACCACGGATGAGTCCGGCCAGCATCACTGGCTGCCGCTGAGCGCGGTAGATCACGTGGATGAGCATGTCCATCTCAACCTGAGCCACGCCCAGGTGCATCAGCAGTGGCTGAGTGAAGATCCACATCCCGAGCACCGGTAGGAACAGCATGGCCGAGCGGCGACCCCCGATCGGGGGTCGCCGCTCTCTGATGGCTGCGTGGCCTGACGCACCTGGGCGAGATATGGATCGGTCGCCGTGCGTGGCCCCCGCCTCGTCTGCCGGAAACGCAAGGTGCGCCAGAAGTGCACGGCCCCTGCCACCAGGGCCAGGAACGGCATCCCCCACAGCACCAGATTCAGCCCCTGCTTCGGTGGTTTCAGCAGAACGGCGCGGCCGTGCCGCGACACCATCCAGACGTCAGTCTCGCGCTGACTTCGACCCGCTTTGACCTGTTCACGAACCTCCCGCCGCATCTGAACGCTCAGTGCATCGCCGCTCTCGGTGATGGGCAGGCCGGTGCATGTTGGACAGCGCAGCTCTGCCCCAATCTGGCGGACCTGCGCCTCCTATGCGGGGATGAGGGCTGCCGCAGCTGGCAGCGTGCTGCTGAGCAGAAGCCATGAGGCGGTTCGTCTCATGGCCAGTTGATCCCGATGCGGCGCAGGCCTTCACTTAACCGGGCCGTGGTGAGTCCGCCCCGGTCGACACTGCGGACAACGCCCTGCCGGTCGATGAAAAACGTCTCCGGAACACCGCTGACCCCATAATTGATGGCCGTGCGGGCGCCCAGATCAATCAAGCTGGGGTAGGCCAGGGCGTACGCCCGAATGAAGTTCCGGGCATTTTGCAACGCTGGCTCCTGAAACGAGATTCCCAAACGGCGAGACCCTGGTCACTCTGCGTTTCACTCAGCGAACGCAGCAGCGGCGCTTCGTCGCGGCACGGCACACACCAGGAGGCCCAGAAGTTCACCACGACGGGGCGGCCCTTCAGGCTGGTCAACCGGACCTCCACGCCGTCCAGGCTGCGCAGGGTAAAGGCAGGGGCGGGCTTGTCCAGCAGTGGGCTCCCAGCCTTCCCTGAGTGGTCAGGGCGCGTCAGGGCCGCGACCAGCATGATCACCAGCACGGCCGCTATGACCGGCGGCAGCCAGCGGCGCCAATTGGCCTGGGCCCTACGCGACATGTCGCGTCTCCTGGGAAAGCCCACAGCGCCTCCTCAAACGTACGCCTGCAAAGATGTTCATGCATACAGCCTATGACGGGGGTGTGCTGTGGCCAACGACAGCTGCCTCTTCTGAAGGCGCACCGTCAATCGGCGAGTCGCCAGGTCAGCCAGCGCTGGCGACCCCACATCAGGGCGAGGCCGATGCCGGCCAGCAGCGGCACCCAGTCACCCCAGCGAACAAACAGGGTGCGGGTTTCAGCGAGACCGTAGGACGCGGTGAATGCGCCCGCCACCCCACGGAGGAAGCGGGCCACCACCTGGCCCTGGGGGTTGACCGCCGCACTGATGCCGTCATTGCCGGCCCGCACCCACCAGCGCCGGGTTTCGATGGCGCGCACGCGGCCCATCTGGAAGTGCTGCTCCGCGCCAGTGGACGGGCCAAACCAGGCGTCGTTCGACGCCGTGACCAGGAGATTGGCCCCCTGGGTCACGAGGGCGCGGGCCACCGCGGGGAAGGTGGACTCGTAGCAGATCAGTACGCCGGCCCGGAGGGCACCCAGGGTCAGGGGCTGCGTGGTGGTGCCGGGCACTGTGCCGGTCAAGGGTGGGAGGCCCAACCCCGCGAACACCGCGCGGTAGACGCCGTCCAGGGCGGCGCGGGCCGGAAAGAATTCCCCAAAGGGCACGAGTCGCCGTTTGTCCTGGCGGCCCAACGTCTGTCCCGCCTGCACCGCGTACACACTGTTGCGCAGGCCAGCGTCCTGGGTGGGGGCACCCAGGAGCAGGGGCACTGGCACGGCGGTGAGCGCGCGGCGAACAGGCGCCGTGGTGGGGGCCAGCGGGGCGGCCGTTTCCGGCCAGACGACCAGGGAGGCGGGCGCCGCGCGCAGGCCAGCGGCCGTCAGAGTCAGGTAGTGCGTCAGTTCTTCCGTGCGGCGACCTGCTGCTTTGAGCCGGGGGTCGATGTTCCCCTGGACCAGCAGGACCTGCTGTGTGCCGTCAGGCGCGGCTGGGCGGGTCAGGCCGTAGCCCGCGGCCAGCAGCACCGCACCCAGCACCGCGGTTTGTCCCAAACCCCGCCCCGACACCAGGGCAGCCGCACTCAAAGCCACCAGCAGGCCCACCAGGGCAATGCCCCCCAGGTCCGCCACCTGCACCAGGGGTGTCTTCGCCCAGGCGTAGCCCAGGCTGCCCCAGGTGAACCCGAATGGGCCGGCGGCGCGCAGCGCGTCCATGACCGTCCAGGCCAGGGGCAAGCCCCACAGCGTGGCAGAACCCAGGAGCCGGCGGGTCAGGGCAGCGGTCAGCCCCCACAGGCTGGCCAGCAGGGCGATGAGCAGTGCACTCAGGATGACCGCACCCGGGCCCAGAAAGCCCGAAAGGCTGCTGGGCAGCCACAACAGGTGGGCGGCGAAGAACCCGGCGCCGAAGAGCCAGGTGAGTTTGAACGTGTCGGTGGGGGTGCGCCGCGGGATCTCACGGAAGAGCAGGGCCAGGGGCACGGGGGCGAGCCAGCTCCAGCTCGAGACGAGAAACCCCAGACCGAGCACGCCACCCAGCGCCGCCCAAGCCACATCGGAACGCCAGACACAGCGGACTGGGACGGGCCAGGAACGCATCCTCTCTCCTTTCACATCTGTTCAGATTTAAAAGAGACCGTACGGGTTCACGGGAATGCCTGCCTGATACACGCGGAAATCGAGATGGGGCCCGGTGCTGTTGCCCGTGCTGCCCACACGCGCGATGACCTGTCCCGTGACCACCTGCTGGCCCGTACGCACCAGATTGACGCTGTTGTGGCTGTACCGGGTGGTCAGGCCGCCCGCATGCTCCAGCACGATGGTCCAGCCCCACCCGTTGCGCGCATCAAAGACCGCGCTCTTGACGGTGCCGGCCATGGTCGCGCGGATGGGCGTACCGGTGGGGGCGGCCAGGTCCAGCCCCCCATGCTGGGCATTAAAAGGCGTGGTCAGACGGCCCTGAACGGGCGGCACCGCGCTGACGCGCACCGAGGCGGCGCGGACGGTCACCCCAGGAGTTGAGGCCGGCCGGGTGGGCAGCGTCAGCTTCTGACCGACCCGGAGCTGGTTGGCACTCACACCTGGATTGATCTGGAGCAGGGCCGTGACCGTGGTGCCATGGCGCGCCGCAAGGCTGGACAGGGTGTCGCCCGCTTTGACGGTGATGCTGGCGGCCGAGCCGAGAGAGATCAAGGCAGCCGCCATGAGCGCCGCGCCAAACATGTGAATCCGCATAAGACGGCGTGAATGTATCAAGTGGCTCGGACGAATGGATGAGCAGGAATTCACAGATCACACGCAGGGTATGGGCTGCTTCGCCACCAGGGCCGGCGGTCGGCGCATCACCGTTCATGTGACGAGGCCCCAGGTGGGGCCTCCGCCGGTGCCGCTTGAGCGGTCGCCTACGGTGACGTTAACGCCGCCTCTATGGCGGCTTCAAGCGCCTGCACGCTCAATTCCTGAAGCCGCTGCCCGTTGACGAAGAAGGTGGGCGTGCCACTGACCCCGAGGGCCAGCCCGTCCTGCCGGTCACGTTCGACCAGGTCCCGAACCTCGGTTGAATCCAGGCTGCGCTGCACCTGCTCGCGATCAAGCCCCAGATTTGCGGCGTAGTCCAGAAACTTGCTCGTCTGTGGGGTTTGCTGCTCGCCCCACTCGCTTTGCTTGGTAAACAGGTAGTCCCGGGCGCGCCAACGCTTGGCTTCATCTTCCTGGGCGGCGGCCTCAATCAGACCCGCGGCGAGGACGGAATTACTGTGCAGCGGAAAATAGCGCGCGACCAGACGCACCTGACCGTCGTACTTCTCCAGCAGCCTCATCAGATCCGGCTCTATCGCCCGGCAGGCTTCGCATTCGGGGTCGAAGAACTCCACGATGGTGACGTTGGCATTGGCGGGGCCCAGGGCGGGGCTGTCGGCGCGGATGAGGCGTTCACGGGCGTCGGCGGGCAGGGCGGCCTGTGGGGCCGCGCGGTTGGCGAGGCTCAGCACCAGCACCGTGGCCAGGACGGCGAGCGCGCCCAGGACCAGCAGGAGGACGGGGGCCTTTTTGATGGATGGGGTCATGATTGACCTCGGGGTGGGGCGCGCAGCAGGCTGAGGGTGATGACGGTAAAGGCGCTCAGGCTGAGCAGGGGAATGGTGATAAAGCCCAGCCACTCAATCTGCCGGGCGGTGCAGGACACGCCGGCCGCGCACTGCGTGAGGCCTTCGGGGATGACGCCGTAGTACAGCAGGTTGTGGTACGCGGCGATCAGCAGCCCCGTGACGGAAAAGGGCAGGCCGTAGGTGCGCAGCCGGGGGTCATGCGTCAACAGACCGACCAAGAGTACGAACACGAGCGGATACATCATGAGCCGCTGGTACCAGCACAGGGTACAGGGGGGCAGATGCATGACTTCGCTGAAGTACAGGCTGCCGGTGGTGGCGATCACCGCTTGCAGCCAGGCCACGGCGGGCAAGGCCGGCCGCCACCCGGAAGATATCTGCATTTCTGAGACCATATTCAGATATTGTAACGGAAGATGGGGTGCGAGGAGACGATCTTGGGCCGACCGGTTGTGGGCGGCCCATCAGGTCAACAGCATGTCCTCCCAGAGACAAAAGTGCATGGAGCAGGATGTCCCGCGCCATAACTGCATCCGAAGACAGCACGGCTCTGCTGGCAAGGTATGGCCGTTATCCACCGACGCTGACGGCTGAGCAACTGCACCGCTATTTCCGCTTTGACGATCACGACCGCGCTGTCATGGCCCAGAAAAAAGGCAAACACAACCGCCTGGGCTACGCCCTCCAACTCGCCACTGTCCGCTTTCTGGGCACCTTCCTGACTGATCCCCTGGACATGCCTGAGGCAGCCATCCAGTACGTCGCCCAGCAGCTTGACCTCACGGTCAATCCCGTCAAACTTTACCGCTACCGCACGCGCGAGACCCGCTGGGATCACCGCCACGACATCCAGGCCCGGTGGGGCTACCGCGATTTTTCAGAGATTCCGGCCATTTTCGATCTGGCGCGCTTTTTATCTGCCCGCGCCCGGTTGATGGCCGAGCCACCCAGCCGCCTGCTGGATCTCAGCACAGCCCGCCTGGTCGAGCACCGGGTGCTGCTGCCCGGCGTCACCACGCTGACCCGGCTGATTGCCCGCATTCAGCACCGGGCCGATGAGCGCCTCTGGCGTGACCTGGCGGCCCTGCCCAGTGAAGCCCAGGTGACGGCCCTTGAAGCCCTGTTGGACGTCCCCCCTCGCTCATCGGTCTCCCGACTTGATCAACTTCGGAAAGCGCCATTGTCGGTCTCCGCCCCCGGACTCGTTGGTGCACTCAAGCGGGTTGAAGCGGTGCGGCGGATCGGCGTGACCACCCTGGATCTGAGCGGTTTTCCTGAACAACGGCTGAACACCCTTTTCCGCATCGGGATGGGCGTGAAAGCCCAGGCGATGCGCCGCATGACCCGCTCCCGGCGCATCGCCACCCTGCTGGTGACGGTCAGTCGCCTTGAAGGCCAGGCCCTGGACGACGCGCTGACCCTCTTCGAAAGTCTGCTGACTGACCTCTTCAACCGGATCGAACGGCAAGAAGACGGTGCACGGCAAGATCAGCTGCCGTCACTGGAAGAAGCGGCCCGGCGCAGCAATCAGCTCACCCTGGCTTTCCTGGAGAGTTTGGGGCAGCCGCCCCAGAACTTCCCCGCGTTCGCCGCACGGGTGCTGGCCTTGGTGTCTCAGGAACAGCTCCAGGCCGCGGCGGAAACGGTTCAGGCACTGACCCGGCCGAGAAGCGAGACCCGGCTGGAGGGGCTGCTGAGTCGCTATAGCTATGTGCAGCAGTTTCTACCGGCCCTGCTGAGGACAGTGAACTTTGAGGGCAGCGCCGCTGGAGGGCCGTCCCTGGCCGCGCTTCAGGCGCTGCGGCGTCTGGAGCGCCGATCACAGGTGAAAGCCACCGAGGTGCCGCTCACGCTCGTCAAGGGTGACTGGAGCAAGCTCATTCCCGGAAAAGCGCCATTGAACCGGCCAGCCTATACCCTTTGTATCCTCGACCATCTGCATCTGGCCCTAAAGCGCCGCGACGTCTTTGTGTCGGCCAGTCCCAAATTTAGCGACCCTCGCCTGCGCCTGCTGTCGGATCAGGCCTGGACGGCTCTGAAGGCTGAGGTCTGCCGGAGTCTTGACCTTGACCCTGATCCGCAAGTGATGCTGGCGCAGCTCAGTGCCCAGTTGGACGAGCGGTACCGGCTGGTGGAAGCCCGCCTCCCGCAGAACGCCGCGGTCTCTCTGGCTGAAGAAGAGGGCCGCACCGTGCTGGTGCTTCAGGAGGAAGAGGCGCTGCCCGAGCCGCCCAGTCTGCGGCACTTGCGGGAACTGGTGGCGAGGCGGATGCCCCACCTGGATCTGCCGGATCTGCTCCTGGAAGTGCACCGCTGGACGGGGTTTGCCAACGCCTTCACCCATTTGAGTGAAGCACGAACAAGAGTGGGACACCTCGACGTCAGCGTTTGCGCGGTCCTGCTGGCTGAAGCGTGCAATGTCGGACTGGACGCGGTGGTTCAACCGGAGACCGAGGCCCTTGGGCGCGGCCGCCTGTCCTGGGTGGATCAGCACTACCTGCGCGCCGAAACCATTGCCAGTGCCAATGCCCGCTTGGTCGAGTTTCAGGCTACCATTCCGACGGTGAGGGCGTGGGGGGACGGTCAGGTGGCCTCTGTGGACGGGCTGCGCTTCCGGGTGCCGGTGAAAACCATTTACGCTGGTCAGAACCCCAAGTACTTTGGGGTGCGCAGTGGCGTGACCTATGTCAACTTCATCTCCGATCAGTACAGCGGCTTTCACAGCATCGTGGTGCCGGGTACCCTGCGCGATTCCCTGTTCGCCCTGGACGGCATGATTGAGCAGAACACGGTGCTGCGCCCTCAGCAACTCGTGTCAGATACAGCGGCCTCGTCGTACATGGTCTTCGGGTTGTTCCGTCTGTTGGGCTATCAGTTCAGCCCGGAGCTGGCTGATCTGCGCGAGCGGACGTACGCGCGCGTGACCCGAGAAGCAAACTATGGGAAGTTGAATGCGCTGGCGACGTCGTAGGTGAGCACCGCGCTGATTGCCAATCACTGGGACGATTTGTTGCGCCTCGCGGGGTCACTGATGACCCGGACGGTGCGGGCCTCGGATCTGCTCAAAGTGATCGGCGTCAGACCCAAAAGCGCCCTCACTCGGGCGTTGGAGCAGGTGGGGCGGATCGCCAGCACGCTCCACCTGCTCAGTTACCACGATGATCCGCTTTACCGCCGCACCATCGGCACCCAGCGCAACCGCCAGGAGGCCCGGCACCGGCTGGCACGGGCAGTGTTCCAGGGCCGACATGGGGAACTGCGGCAACATTACGTCGCTGGGATGGAAGATCAGTTGGGGGCCCTGGGCCTGGTGGTGAACGCGATCATTCTCTGGAACACCCGCTATCTCGACCTCATCCTAAATCAACTGCGTGTGGACGGCGTGGAGGTGCGGGACGAAGATGTGCAGCGGCTGTCGCCTCTGAAGTTTGGGCACATTCACCTGGGCGGACGGTACCACTTCTCGCTGACCTCACAGATGCCGGCCGATCAATTCAGGCGGTTGCGCGACCCAGACGAGGTGGAAAGCTGAGGCACAGGCATAACCCGACTCTTCGCGCCACTGCTACCGCGATGCCAAGGTGCCAGTCGCTCCGTTGACCAGGCGGGCGGCGCACGTGGCAGCCCAGGTGGGATGGAAGCCGCCGCTGCCCTGCGGCGCCTCGATCACGATGGCTTCCCCGTCGACGTCCTGCCGGTGGGCCACGTGGACGGTCAGGCCGGACGCGAGGGTGAGCGTGACCGTGTGGGTGGCCGCGGCCTGTGGGGCGGCAGTCGCGGCGTGCTGTACGTTGCCGCCGGTCATGCGCGGACCTGGGTGAGGACGAGGCTCTGGGCGCGGGGTTTCTTCACGGCGAGGTTGGCGAGCGTGTCCGCGTCCAGATCCCCGGCCGTGGCGAGACGATCGGCCTTCTTGCGGTCGATGGTGGCGACCTCCAGCGTGGCCGCGTCCCCGAAGCACGCCCGGAAGCGGTCCAGGGGGTACTCAATGGTGGTCGAGGTGCGCAGTTCCGCCCGGTACAGGTCCGTCTGCACGGTCTCGCCGTCGAGCAGGGCGGCTTTGAGTTCCGCGCCGAGCTGGTCGCGTTCGGCTTCCAGGCCGAGGATGGTGTCGCGGAGGGTGGCGTAGCGGTCGAGCAGGTCGGTCAGGTGGGGGGTGGTCATGGTGTCGGACTCCTTGGGGGGTGAGGGGACGTGGTGGGCAGGCCAGCGGGGTGAAGTCACGGGGTCATCAAGTGCAGTCGGCTGCCGCGCAGGGCGAGAGCGCAGCGGGCTGCACTGAGGGAAGCGAGCAGGTCGTCCGGCGCGTGCTCGGGGTGAGTCCAGAGATGCGCGGCGTAGGGCGGCACGCCGCGCACCCGGACGCGGACGCCGGGTGGGGCGCGGCCCGCGAGGTCGATCAGGATGCGCAGGGCCGCCAGGGGCCCGTGGGCGACCGCGCGCAGTCCACCGCCGCGGGCGGATGTGCCGTCCGGGTGGTGGCGCAGGCGGACGACCAGACCGGGGGTCTGGGGGGGGAGTGGGGGCAGATGGACCCGGCGGGCGCGGCGGTGGGTGCGCATGTGACCGGCGGTGTGATGCGCCGGGTGGTGGGCGGCGTTCTCGCCCCTGGGAATCCACTGCACGTGCAGGGCGACGCCCCGTTCCGCGGCGAGCTGAAGGAGCTCCTGCGCGGGTTCGGTCAGGGGCGACTTGGACCGCGCGAGTCCCGTCAGGACGTGCGCGGTGGCCAGGCAATCGACATACAGGTGCAGGGGGCCGGGATTGGCGTGCTGGACCGCGAGGCGTGCGGCCTGCAGTTCAGCCTGCTGGGTGGTGTGCGCCCGCGCGGTGGCTGTGACGGTCACGCCGTTCACGACGGCCGCCAGGGCGTACACGTCCCTCAGGGCGAGGCTGGCGTCGGTGTACGCGATCTGGTGCGGCATAGGGTGCACGGTGCCGGACGTGGGGGTGACTGTCACGCGGCCTGCTCCTGCTGAACGGGGGCATCTTCGGCGATCCACGTGGTGGGGACGCGGAGCGTGTAGACCGCGAGGCGGAACTGCGCGCGGAACTCGTCTCTGGGCAGGAAGCGGGTGCGGCCGTCCCGGCAGAGGATGTCCACGCCGCCCGTGGCGTGCGACAGGCGGTACTCGCAGATGGGCCAGCCGTCCTGATCGTGCACGCTGACCCGCACAGGCCCGCGGGCGAGGCCCACGAGAAGATCGTCGGGGGTGACGGCCGTGAGGACCTCGGGTTGCTTCGCGGCGTAGGCGCGCAGGGCCGTGATGGTCGCCTGGACGCGGCAGGGGTCGCCGGTGAGTTTCAGGGCGCGGCCGGCCGCGAGCAGGCGAGCGAGGCGTTTCAGGCGCAGCTGCAGGGCGGGGCGGTGACGGGCCACCTTGCGGAGATCCGCGAGGGCCTGCTGAGGAGTGGGAGCGGGCTTGTGGGCGCCGGGGACGCTGATCGTCAGAGGGGTAAGCATGCGCCCGTCCTGGCCCACACCCCTGGTGTGGGCCAGATCTGCGAGGATGCCACCTCAGTCAACTGACATCTTGCACTTTACGGATGACGGCTCGTTGGCCTAAATTGTGATGGAGACGGTATGTCTAAATACCGTCTCCATCTTTTGTCCTCTATGAGCCATTGAACAGGTCATGGCGCGAGACCTAAACGGGCTGCGTGAGTTAATCCGTATGAGTAGGGAGATTTCTGGCCGACGAGATTATTGCTTCTATTACTTTAGAGGCTTCATGGCCTACTGTAATTTCATAAGCAACACTATATGAATCATCAGCGATGAATTTTTTGATTTCCTCAATCGATGCCGGATCATTCAGATGGGCTAAAGTGTGTAAAATCATAATTTTGTTATCTACATTTCCTTCTTCAATTAAGCCTTTTATGAGATATGGTACTGAGGATCGATCGCAACAATGTTGCAAAAGCCATATAATTCGCTTTCTGACTTCTTCATCCTTTTCTTCTCCCAAATATTTATTTATCATAGATGGGAAGGCAGAGGTATCCAAGTGAATCATTAGATCTAATAATCTAATCCTACCCTGACTGTCGATATTCTTATTTTTAAATTCCTCCATAGCTATAGACATATAATCATTTTTATTGTTGGATTTATCTATGATTCTATAGAAATTTCCAACGGAATTACTTTTAGAAAGAGCTATTTTTCTAATAACTTCAATAGGATTTTCTGTGTTATTCATGATTTGCCTTCGCCTTACCAGTAATATCCAGGATACCAACTAATTGGTGTTTGCTGTGTCTCAACAACGTTTTGAATGCAACTTGGGCATGGACCATTCGGATTACTAATCCCAATAGATACAGCATAGGGTTGAACATCTTTTAGGCGCTGCTCAGCATGTACATATCCACTTGGAGTTACCCATTGATAACCAGCAGCTCTAACTTGCTTTTCAATTTGAGTCTTTGCATTAGCGGTCGAACCTCCATATACAGTTATATAATAGTTTCCAAAAATATATGTGGCTCCAACGGTTGTGCTATAGTCACTTGAATTAGTAAAATATACTTTTGCTCTCTTGTACATTAGCCCAGCAATTTCAACATCTGTTCTGGCACTTGCATTGCATTCATAAGTGCGATTTCCCCAATATCTACTGGTGCAATAAGTATCTGCCGCCTGTGGGGTTAGCGTAGTCTCAGAGGATGATGCCGGCGCGTCTGCTTCCGTCTGCCCTCTGGATGCAGAAGTATTTGCTGGCATGTTCGGGGCAGAGTTACAACTAGCGAAAGCAAGCATCATGGGCAGTAATAAACTAGCTACTAATCTTTTCATTTCGATCTCCTAAAGCCTGCCGTAGCAGAATGATGGGCTTAATGATTGGCCGACGCATGGACTGTAGCAATGACGCATCGCCAACCAATGCAAAAATGCGTTCTCTCATAAAAACATCCGATTGCTACGGAGATTCCCAGGCTTAATAATTTCTTCATTAGAGTTTTTGATAATGAATTATTGATAACGGTTTAAATTGGAGTTGCCGCCATGAGCCGCTGCGGCAACTTGATGTAGTCACATCTTGCAGTCCAAGTGATAGGGGAAGAAAGTGCGTCCTGAAAAGCGAAAATCCCATCTTAAATTGCAAGATATGAGTCAAATCAGATGCAGCCCCACGGCAAGGATGTGCTTGCACAGGTGCACGCTATCCGGGCAGTCGCAGGTGAGCGTGTCGCCGTGCCGAGTGACGATGCGGCCCTCGCTGCCGCCAGTGACCGTCCAGCCGTGCGCTGTGGGGGTGACGGTCAAGAGGCGGGCGCGGGCGAGCCGGGCCGGGTCGGCGAGGACCCTCCGGGCGCATGGTGCGGGAGTCGGCTCGGTCAGCGGTATGGGACCGTAAGCCTGGGCGGCCCCGATGAGCCGTTCCGCGGTGCGGGGCGTGAACCCGGCGGCGGTGAGCTGCGCGGGGAACGTGCGGGCGAGCGTGGGGAGGTCCGGGACGCCGGCATCGCTGAGCGTGCGGGCCGTGACCTGCCCAACCCCACTGAGGAGCGCGAGAGTGGCGGTGCGTGGGGGAAGCTGCGCGGCGAGGCTCACGCGGGTGAGGTTCACGCTGACGCTCGGGGCGAGGGCATGCCAGGCACTCACGATCCGCAGCGCCTCCTCGCGCAGGGCCGTCAGGGTTGGCTCGTGCAGGCCACTCAGCTCCGCGGCCCCGTCGTCCCCGTGGTGGGTGGTGGCGTGCAGGAGGGCCGCGCCGATCACCGCGTCCGGCGGGGCGGTGCCCGCGTCCAGCGTGCGGGACGGAACGCTCATCAGGGCATCGACGAGGGTGGCGCGCGACTCGTCCCCGAGGCTGGGCAGGCGGACATGCGCGGCGGCGGCCAGCAGCACGTCCAGCACCGTCGGGTCCTGCGGCAGGGCGCGAACGGCCGCGACGACGGGCACAGGGAGCAGCGCCTGACTGGCCACGCGGCCCAGTGGCGTGACGCTGAGCACGCCCCCATGATCGGCGAGGGCACCCTGCTGGAGGAGCGTCGCCACGGCGCGGGGGGCGTTCAGGGTTCCGGTGTGTGCCGCGAAGGTCTGCTGGGCCATGCGGGTCGCCTGTGCGCGGGTGCGGGTGTACCCGCCATCCACGCAGCCGAGCAGGAAACCCAGCAGGTGCTCGCCGCGGCTCAGGGGACTGCCGAGCGGTTCGAAGCGGCCGCGTTCGTACTGGCCGGGCTGCTCCGCGCGGGTGCCGAGCACCGTGACCTGGGCGCGCGTGGCGCCGGGCCGTCCGGCGCGTCCGGCGCGCTGCCACGCGGCGTTCACGGTCAGTTCCTGCCGACCGTCGGGGCCGAACGTGGTGAGGTCGTACAGAACGACGTGCTCGGCGGGAAGGTTCACGCCGACTTCCAGGGTGGGCGTGGCGATCAGGACGCGGGTGTGGCCCGCCCGGAAGTTCGCCTCGACCTTGGCCCGGGTGTCGGGGGTGAGGCCCGCATGGTGCGCGGCGCTGGCGTGCCCGGCCGTCTGGAGCTGCGCGGCGAGATCAGCGGCCCGCTGGCGGCCGTGCACGAACACCAGCGTGGACTCCCCGGGCGTGAGCACCCGCTGGAGGGCGGCGGGTTTGTCGGCGACTGCGCGGACGGTCCTGGCGGTCCAGGTGAGTGGCATCGGTCGGATGCCACCCCCAATGTGGAGGGCGCCCAGCCAGTCGGCGAGCACGCGGGGGTTCCCGCAGGTGGCCGTCAGGGCCAGGACGCGCAGGAGGGGCAGCGCGGCCCGCAGGCGCGTGAGGGCGGCGTCCAGGGCAGCGCCGCGTGCGGGGTCACTGATGGTGTGGATCTCGTCGGTGATCAGGAGGCCCACCCGCGCGAGCCAGGGGTGGTGGCGGCGCCAGCGGCGCGTCACGAGGTCCAGGCGTTCGGGCGTCATGATCAGGACCTGCGCGGCGCGGTACGGGGGGCTGGGCTGGCCGCGGGTGAAGGCCTGCACGCGGCCGGGCAAGTCCGCCCAGGTGCGGGCGATCTCGTGCGCGAGGGCTTTGGTGGGCACGGTCACGATGACGCGTTCGCCGCACGTGAGGGCGTGCCGGGCGGCTTCGCGGGCGAGGTGTGTCTTGCCGCTCCCGGTGGGGCTCGTGATCAGGGCGCTGACGGGGAGCGTGGTCACGCCGCACGCCAGGGCGAGATCCGGGCCGGAGAGGCGTGGCGCGGTGCCGGTCACGCGCTCCTCCCGGGCGTGAGGGGTCGCCAGGCGGGGTGCAGGGCGAGGGGCACGTCCGCGTGCAGCGCGGTCAGGAGGTTCGTGACGGCGAGCCGCAGGCGTTCGTGCGGGGCGGCGTCCGGGATGACCTCGCCCGTCCAGGCGCGGCCATTGGCGGCCATGCGCTGGGGGCTGCTGGAGTCCACGGTGTTCGCGCCGGCCGTGAGGGCCGCGTGGATGGAGTCGGGGTGCCCGAGGCCGAACACGTGCAGGGGCAGCCCGGCGGGGAGCTGGGCACGGACGGTGCGGATTTCGTGCCGGAGGCGGTCCCGGTCAGCGCTGTGCGGGGCGAGGCCGCCGAGGGCGATGCCGTCCGGTCTCGCGGCGAGGATTCTGGTGAGGTCCTGGCCGGGCTGGACGCTGGCGTACAGGGTGCCGGGGCGGATCTGGGACAGGGCCCACAGGGCATTGCGTTCCCCGAGGTGCAGGCGGCGCGCGCGTTCGTCGCTGCTGGCGGTGCTGGGCGCGGGGAAGTCGAGGGTGAAGCACACGGCAGCCCGCGCGCTGCGCTGCAGGTCGTACACGTCCAGCGGCGTGAGTGGGGCCGCGCCGGGCACGTGCAGCGCCGCGAACGGTCCGGTGTCCACGACGGTCGCGTGGGCGTCCAGGGCCTGGTACCCGCCGCTGTCGATCATCAGGGGCAGGGTGGGCAGGGGTGCGCCGGGCGCGGCGCGGAGTTCGGCGGCGCTGATCAGCGCGGCAGGCGCGTAACGTTCCACGTACGGGGTGAGGAGCGCGTCGAGTGGGAAGCGGTGGGTGAGGACCGGAATGAAGCCGTGGAGAGTCATCAAGAGCAGGTGGGCCGGGGGGGGTTGCCCCCCGGCCAGCCCTGGTCAGTCCTGGGGTGTAGCCCGTTCCAGCTTCCAGCCTTCGCCGATGTGCCAGACCTCCGTCACGCGGGACCACCAGGGGGCACTGGCCCGGTAGGCGGCCAGGGCGCGGGTGGGCGTCAGGGTGGACGCGAACTTCACGCTGCGGTACTGATCGGGTCCGTCGCCCGCCTCGCGGTAGACGATGGCCTTCTGGGCTCGCCGGTCGAAGGCCCGCGCCTCGCGGCGCGCGTCGTCGATCTGGAGCAGGCACTCGATGGCGGTCTCCTCGTCGAACGGCACGGTGAGTTCGGGTCTGCCATTCTGGGCGGGGTAGGTGTGCGTGCCGAGGGTGGCGACCCACGCGCGGAAGGCGGTCCCGCCTTCACGCGTATCGAAGTGTGCGCAGTTGGGGCCGCCGGTACCGCCGTTCTCGACGCTGCCGATCCGCTTGCCGTCCTTGTACAGCGTGCCAGTGAAGGCGACGCCGTCGTGGGTGGGGAGGTACTTCACGCCTTTGATGTCGTATCCATTGGGGTTGAACATGGTCACTCCTGTTGGGGTGGAATGGGGGCGGGTCAGAACGTCAGCGTCCAAGTCCCGTCGGGGTTGTGGGCGTACAGCTGCTCGCCGGTGAGCTGGGACGCGTGGCCGAGCACGTCAGCGGTGAGCTGCTCGTCCCGGATGATTTCGGCCTGCTCCCGGTCGAAGTTGTGCCCGGCGAGGCGACGCATCAGCCGTCGCCCGACGCGTTCCGTGGGCAGCAGGGCGCGGATGGCGAGCCCGGAGCGTTCGTGCGTGAGGGCCCACCCGGCGTGATCGAGCATGCGGTGCAGCGCGGCGCCGGGCAGGTCAGCGAGGCGGACGCAGGGCACGGTCTGGGTCTGATCGCCCTGTACGGCGCGGACTTCCCCAGGAATGAACCGGGATGGACGTTGTGTGGTCTGGGCCATGCGTGCCCGTGGCCCCCGGGCGTGCCGGGGGCCATCACTTCTGGGCGGGGCGGGCAGCGCTACTTCCGGGTGGGACCGGGCGTCCGAGTGCCGCCCAGGCGTGGCTGGGCTGGTTGGATCGTCGTGGGGTCAGGGTGAGCGGCCAGCAGGTCCGCGATGGCCTGCGGGGCGGTCGCCGCGAGGACGGGTCGGTGGAGCGCTCGGCCCTGTGGGGTGGTCCACCAGGCCGCGAACACGAAGGTGAAGTCTGGCTGCTGCACGCGCAGTTCAACGGTGAGGTGATGGCCGGGCGTCAGGGGGACATCGAGGCCTGGGGCGGGCGGCAGCAGGACAGGCTGTTGGGCCGTCAGGTGTATCAGGGCAGCCTGGATGGTGGTGCCTTGGCCGATCACGGAGCTGTCCTTCCCGGTCTGAAGCCGGGCGCAGCACGTGTCGTTGTCGGCGAGGAGGACGAGGCGCGCGGGGAAATGGGGTTCGGTCACTGGCGGCGTGTCCATGACCCGCAGGGTGACGTGCCTGGGGGTGACGGCGATCAGGTCAGGATCTGCCCGAGGGTTTGCCCGGCATTCACGAGCACGTCAGCCGGGAACGTGCCCTGCGCCTGCGCCGTGTCCAGCAGTTCCTCGTAGCTCTTCCCCCAGTTCATGTACCGGTCCGTGCGGCTCGGCCCGGTGAACTCCGACTGGAAGAACACCTCCTCCCAGTCAGGTTGCGTGTCCGGCATGCAGGCCTGTGGGTACGCGGTGGACCCCCGGCACACCTGTCCGCTGGGGAAGATGTTCCAGAACGGCGCGTGGCACACGGGGGTGTCCAGGGTGGGGCGCGTGTTCTCCCGGAGGGCGTACACGCTCAGGCTGCCCGGCCCGGCAATGAAGACCAGCGGTGGGTGGGGCACGGATTGCCCGGAGAAGCGGGCCACGCTGCCGGCCTGGGCGTACTTGGGGTTGAACAGGAGGGCTCGTTCCCCGGTGGGGATCCACCAGGCGCACGCGGTGGGTGAGGTGGCCAGCGTGTTCTCTCGGGTGGGCGTGAGGGCCCGGCCGCCCAGGGTCATCAGGAGGTCACGGGCGTCCTCACGGGTGAGGGCCTGCGCGGCGCCGAGCATGGCCCGGCCACGGCCGTCGTGCCGGATGCGGTGCTTGCGGGTGTACGCGCTGCTCAGGCCGTCCTGGCCGCCGGGCGCGTACAGGACCAGGGCGAGGATCGGTTCGTGCAGGGCGGGTGCAGTGCGCTGAGTGCGCTCGGTGGAGATGGTAATGGTGGCGCTCATGCGTGCGGGGTGGCCCCCAGCTGGGGGCCAGCGCTTCACGGGATGGGTGGGAATGTGTCGTGATTGGGAGGATTCGCCTTGCCGACCAAGGGAGTGTGCAGTATATTGCACGAATGGCGGATGTCCTTGATCATGCCTTGCGCACACTGGCCGACAATCTTCGGCATCACCGAACCCAGCGCGCATGGACCCAAGATGATCTCGCGCAGGCTTCCGGGATCAGTCGCCGGATGATCGCCGCCCTCGAAGCCGCACAGAACAACGTCAGTCTCTCGACCCTCGATCACTTGGCCCAGGCGCTCAACCTGACTTTCGTCGAACTTGTTTCCCCCCGCCTGTCTGCCGGTACGGGCGAGGTGCAGCGCGGCGCCACCCTTTGGACTACACCGCATGCTGCCAGCCAGGCGGTCCTCATCAATACAGTTCCCGCGCGTCACGGTACAGAACTCTGGCATTGGCACCTCAGCCCCGGCGAACATTACGCCGCGTCTCCCGACCCACAGGGCATGATGGAACTTCTGTATGTCCTGCACGGACAACTGACCATTGAGTTTCAGGAACGTACCACGCACCTGCACGCTGGTGATTCCCTCACATATCCGTCCGATCAGCCCTACACGTACCGCAACACCGGTCCCACACTGACCGAATTCATTCGTAACGTCACCCACTAAGTGAGGTAAGCCCTTCACCCCCATGCACCACATGGGGGAAAGCCGGGCTGTACCCGAAGGAGCCCTATGCGCCTCACCCGTCAAGAACTGCTGCTGGTCTTCATTACCATGATCTGGGGTGGCACTTTTCTCGCCATTCACCACGCCCTGGCCTACACCGGACCCCTCTTCTTCGTCGGGGCTCGCTTTCTGGTCGCAGCCCTTCTCCTGACCACACTGACCTTTCGCACGCTCGGCCGTCCCACCAGAAACGAACTGGTCGCAGGCAGCCTGATCGGGACGGCGATCGGCGCAGGCTACGCCCTGCAAACGATTGGTCTGCAGACCATCCCCAGTAGTACGTCCGCGTTCATCACCGCGCTGTATGTCCCGCTGGTGCCCCTCTTGCAGTGGCTCTTCTTGCGCCGGCCCCCTTCGCTGATGGCGTGTATCGGCATCGCCCTGGCATTTGTTGGGCTCATCTTGGTGGCGAATCCGGACGGCGCCAGCCTCAGTTTTGGTGCAGGAGAATACTGGACACTTGCCAGTGCAGTCGCCATCGCCATCGAAATCATCTTGATCAGCGCCTTTTCCAGTCGCGTGGAAGCCAAGCGCGTGACTATCATCCAACTGCTGGTGGCTGCCCTGTTGGCCTTCATGGTGATGTGGCCTGCTGGGGAGAAGGTCCCTTCATTTTCTTGGACACTGGCCATCACAGTGGTCGCGCTGGGGGCAGCCAGCGCCCTCATTCAGTTCGGGATGAACTGGGCGCAGAAGACGGTGTCACCGACGCGCGCCACAGTCATTTACACGGGTGAACCCGTCTGGGCGGGCTTGATTGGTCGTATAGCAGGGGAACGTTTACCACTGCTGGCGCTGTTTGGAGGCTTGCTGATCGTTCTGGGTGTCCTCGTCAGTGAATTACCTGTGCCAGCGCGGCTCCGCACCCTACTGGATCGTCGACGCCCCCAGGCGGACGAGCCACCTGCTGCGCCAGTCGCTCACCGACAGGATCACCAATCGTGATTCGTCTGCCCTTGAACAGCGCGCCGTATGGATGTTGGCCAGGGGTACAGGTGTTTCTGGATGACGCGCACCCGGCCGCTCGCCCTGAAGTCGGCGAGCACGTCGGTGATGTTGCCCGGGTGGGCGTGCGGGAAGGCCTGCTGCACGTCCACAGCGGTGACTCCTGGGTGGGTGTGCACGTAGTCCTCGATCAGGGCCCCAAGCGTGCCCTGTTCGAGTGCGGGGGCGTCCGGCGCGTTCGGTGCCTGGTGCCGCTGGACGCGGAGGGTGCGCAGCGTCTCGTGATCCAGGTCATCCAGCAGGTGGATGAGGGCCCGGCGGGCCTGCCACGCCGGTTCAGCGGGGAAGTGAGTGCGGGCCATGTGGTCCAGAAGGCTGAGTTCGCTCATGCGCGTCCGTGGCCCCCGGACAGGGGGCCAGGGCTGCGTCACGAGGTGGCGCCGCGGGTGAGGGCGTCCCACATGGCGCGCGAGCGGGCCTGCACGTCCGCGACCGCGCGCAGGTACCTCAGTGCGGCCTCGTGTGAAGCCCAGTCGCGGACTTCGAGCATGGCCAGGGATTCGACGGGGCTCTCCGTGTGCGGCATGCCGAGCAGGTCGGTCGCGTCCCGGTGGAATTCCAGCACGGGGTCCCGCTCCGGGGTGTCCTGGCAGATCACCACGTCGATCACCCCCGGGTGCAGGCTGTCCTCGGCCCAGGCGCGCGTGGTGCGCCACTCGAATGGCAGCGTGGCGAGGTGCGCGAGCAGGTCCGCGGCCTCCGTCAGCCCTGGGACCGCGCGGTGCGCGTGCAGGCGGGTCTGGAGGGAGCGGGCCACGTCGTCTGGCGCAGTCCACGTGTCCATGGGGTACGTGCGGCCCAGGTCGTACGGTGTGGGTGCGCCCTGGCGCTGCAGCCAGCGGCACAGGTCCCGCGCGCGGGGTTCGCGGGTGCGTTCCTCGTGCTCGGCTTCGCTGAGGGCTTCAAGGTGGTCATCCCACCACGTCTCCCCGAACCGTAGGGCCTCCTCGCCCTGGACGGCGTCCTGACCGGTGAAGACGGGCTGATACGGGGCGAGAGCTGCGCGCAGGGCGAACATCAGGGCGCCAAACAGGTACCGGTCCCGGGCGCGCAGATCCGCGCGCAGGGCCCGGAGATCCAGCACCCGGCCGGACTGGGGCAGGACCTCCACGCCGATAGTGGCCGTGTTGTGCTGCGAGTACCCGCACAGGAGGGTGATATCGAGGCGCACGTCCGGCGCGCTGAGCTCTGCCCGCCAAGTGTCCACGTACGAGTTCAAGATGTACGACTCCGGCGTCTCGCCCGGACGGGGGACGCGGCGGGGGATGAGGCCCGCCTGCGTGAGGTGTAGGGCGAGGGTGCACGCGGCGTCCATGACGCCCTCCTCCACGGGGCGGGTGACGTACCCGGTGGGGAGGTGGTGCGCGCGGGGCACATTCAGGGGGGCCAGCCCGGGCGTGCGGGGGGTGGTCAGGGCAGCAGGGGTGGCGGGGGCAAGCGCGGATCGGGTGGCGTCCGCTCCTGCGTCCGTGTGAATTTGACCAGGGCGCGGGTGAGCGCCTCGGGGGCGCGCGTACGCGGGGCGAGCGTGCGGAGCGGGAGCTGCCGGGTGCGGTGCGAGTCGAGCCATGTGGCGAACTCCTCCTCGGAGATGGTCGGGATGGGCGTCATGCGGCGGGACGGCGGGGACGGCGTTCCCGGCGGGCTTTGAGCAGCGGCTTGGGGCGGCGGGCACGCGGCACCTCGGGTTGCCCCTCGGGCACGGGGAGCGCCACGACGCGCAGCGGCTCAGCGAGGTTGATGAACGCCCCGCACGTGGGCGTCTTCGCGTTCAGGAGGAGTTCACCGAGGAGCTGCGCCGCCTGGAGGGCGACGGCCGGATTGATGAACAGGTGCTGACGGGTCAGGGCCTCCGCGGCTGAGCAGCTGGGGCGGTCATCATCCACGCCCGTGTGCATGGTGGGGTCGCGGTCCAGGACGTGCGGGAGGCGCGCCGGGCTCTGCCGGACCTGCCCGAGGATGACCTGCCCGGTGGCCGCGTCGTTCCCGCAGTCCAGCCAGTACTGCGGGGCCTGTGAGCGGAAGGCGGCGTGGATGGCCCGGCGGCTCTGGGCGCTGTCCACGCAACTGATGACGACGTGTGCGCCCTTCACATCCCCGTCCTGGAGGGTACGGGGGTACGCGTCCCAGCACAGGCCCGCGTACAGGTTGCAGCGCTCGACGAGCACGACGGCCTTATGGCGGCCGATGTCGGCGGGGGCGAAGTTCTGCCGGGTGAGGTTCGTTTCACTGACCACGTCCGGATCGAAGGCCGTGACGTGCAGGCCGGCGCCGCCGAGGGCGCGGATGGCCTGGTCGAGTCGGACGAGGTGCGTGAGCATGAGGCTGCCGGTGCCGCCGACGCCCACGAGGATGAGGCGGAGGGGTTCCTTGGGGTCGAAGGTCAGGGTGTGCATGATGGCCGCGTGGCCCCCGTCAGGGGGCCAGGACTCTCGGGGTTCAGCTCAGGGCCTGGGCGAGGGTCAGTCCGGCGGGCAGGAGCACCTGTTCGGGGAACGTCCCGGCGGCGAGGGCCGCGTCGAGCAGTTCTTCGTAGCTCTGCCCCCAGTTCATGTACCGGTCGGTGCGGCTGGGCCCGGTAAACACGGACTGGAAAAACGCGGTCTCCCAGTCGTCCTGTGAGGCGGGCGTGCAGGCCTCCGGGTAGCGGGTGGTGCCGCGGCACAGCTGCCCGCCGGGGAACATGTTCCAGTACGGGGCGTGCAGCAGGGGCGTGTCATCCGTGGGGAGCCCGTCCCCGGTGACGGCGTACACCTTGAGCGTACCGGGCGTGGCGACGAAGACCAGACCTGGGTGAGGGACCGGAATGCCGGACAGGCGCGCGACGCTCCTGGACTGGGCGTACTTCGCGTCGAAGAGCATGGGGCGCAGGCCGGGCGGCCGCCACCAGGCGACGCACTGGAGGCCGACCGCGAGGGTCGTGGGGCGGGTGCGCTGCAGGCCCTGACCAGCGAGGAGGCGCGTGAGGTCGGTGACGTCGGCCCGGGTGAGCGCCTGGGCGGGTCCGAGCGTGCACGCGCCCTCGCCTTGCCGCACGGCGTGCTTGCGCAGGAGGACCTGGCTGCCGTGTTGAGTGGCGCGCTCGTAGATCAGCAGAGCGAGGGTGGGCAGGAGGGGCTGGGGCATGAGCTCGGCGGGGCTGGGCGGGTACGTGACCTGGAAGGACATGGGCGTGCACTGGCCCACCGCCAGGGTGGGCCAGGACTGGGTGCGTGATGGCCAGTGTCCGGACTGTGCGACCCGGACCATGCCCGATGCTCTCAGAGACGCGGATCGAACGGCAGGGGCTCGAAGCCCAGCAGGGTGACGGCCCGGGTGATCTGCGGGTGCCGGGCGTTGATCAGGTAGTTGCTCTGCCCGGGCCCGTACACGCTCAGAGGGAGGATGACCGAGGGGACGCGCAGGACTGGGGAGATCTGCTCGTCGAACCACTGGTCGCCGATCACCTGGGTGGCGGGCGTGCCCGGGTGGGCGTTCCAGGTGGGCGGGAGCTGGGTGACGTCGAGGTCACTGATGGAGGCCTCGTCGACCTGGAAGCGCACGAAGGCGTGCGGGACGCTTCTCAGGACGGGGCTGTCCACGTGCACGATCACTTCGAGCATGGCCTGCGCGAGCGTGTCGCTGGCATAGATCAGGCGGCGGTTGGCGACCATGCCGGGGTCGGGGCTGTTCCAGCGGCCGCCGTACAGGGCTGCGCCGTACCCGTGTTCAGCGAGGTCAGGGTGCTGGGCGTACTGGAGGCGGCTGATGCGGTGCAGGGTCAGGGTCACGTGTAGACGCCGTGTTCCAGGCGGCTGAGGACGGTCGTGACGTACTCGGCGCCACCGGGCAGCAGGGCGAACTGCAGGGGCGTGTGGTCGCCGAAGGTGGCGCGGGGGGTCATGAGCCAGCGGTGGGCTTCGGTGACGCTCTGGAAGTAGGCTTCGGCAGCTTCGGTGACGCGGGCGAGGTGGTAGAGCTGGGTGCTGTCGTCGCTGCTGAGGGGTTTGCCCTTGCGGCGGTAGCTGTGGTACGTGCTCTCGCTGAGGCGGATGAGGTCGAGGGTGTCGGCGAGGGTGAGGCCGAGGTGGCGGGCGAAGCGTTCGAGCGCGGCGGTCTGGAAGCCCTGGCGGGCGGCGTCGCCGAGTTCGAGGAGGGTGGTGGCCTTGAGGCCGAGCAGGGTCGTGCCGGGGAGCGGGGGGACGGTGCGGGTGGGGGTGAACGTGTGGGTCATGGGGGGACCTCCGGGGGTGGGCACAGGCAATGCCCATCTTGCCTGCTTCATTTTAGCAGTTTCAAACTACGGATTGAAGGTCAGCCGCTCAGCGGTCAGACCTTCCCCGTCCAGCCTGACCCTGGTCCACGGGTGGCATCGTGGGGATGCCACCTGGCCACGGTGGAAGGTGGCATCCCCACGGTGCCACGTGCCCGCGTCGGGCGCTCCCCTGTCATCACGCGCCGCACGATTCTTCCGCCGTGACGAGCGCGTCGTGAATGCGGTTCAGGGCGTTTTCCACGCGCGGGGCGTGCGTGAGCAGGTCCGCGAGCCGCGCGCGGTCCGCGTCGCAGTCGTGCAGGATCAGGTGCAGGGCCGCGCCGGTCTCCCCGCCCTGCCAGTGCAGCTCCATCACCTCGTCGAGCACGTCCACCATCGCGCTTGCCCCTTCCTTCAGAGGGCTGTATGCCCGACTGGGCAGGTGGTCGAGCAGACCGCTGCCGCGCTCCGCTTCCGTCATGGCCGGCAGGGCGCCATGCGCCTCGCGCAGCTCCGGGAGGGCACGCAGGAGAGGCCGCAGGGCCGGGAAGTCCGGGATGAGGAGCCGCAAGCGCGCCACAGTCTCGTCGAGGCCCGGCACGTCCCGCAGGTACGGCCAGGGCATCTCGTCACGCACCACCCAGGGGTGGGGGATGCCGCTGCGCCGCGCGAGGCGGATCACGTCCCGCTTCGTCAGGGCTTCCCAGTCCGGGTGCTCCTGGAGGAGGTCCTCGATGACGCGGTCCTCGTGGTGCCACTGCTCGGCCAACCCATGCGCTTCACGCGGGCCGAACTGCGGGGTGAGGCGCGCGGAGTGCGTTTCGAGCGCAGCAAGGATCCCTGGCAGAACGTGTGGGTCACGCCGGGCGAGGGCCGCATGCAGGGCGGGCAGGTGCGTGAACCCGTTCGCGCTGGCTTCGACGGTAAGCGTGACCTGGTCCGTGCAGGCGTGCAGGGTTACCTCGGCATCCTCCAGGGGAGCCAGCAGGTCGAGTTCTGCCTGAAGGGCCCAGGCGCTGCCCGGTTCATCCGGGAGGAGATCCTGGAACAGGGCGCGGAGCACGTCTGCCGGGTCCTGATGCAGGGCGAGCTGCACGCGGGCGTCCAGGCCACGCAGGTCCGCGTCGAGGATCAGGGGCGTCACGCCGTCCAGGCGGGGAACGGCTGGGATCAGGGCAGCAGGGGCGCGAGTGGGCTGCTGTGCGCGGGACTGGCGCCGCTCTGCCTCAGGGTGACGGTCAGGCGTTTCAGGTCGAGGGATTGCAGGTCGGCCGCTTTGGGCGCGGGAATGACGCGCGTGCCGCTCGGCAGCAGGGCGCGCAGGGTCGGGGTGAAGTCGGGGCATGTGGGCTCCTCCATGCGCGCGCGGTGGCCCACCCTGGGTGGGCCAGTCCTGACTGTCCGTCACAGCTGTCTCACTGGATCTGCACGGTATCAGTTCACTAAAAATGATATGTTCACCGTTGTGGTGAACAACAGCTTTAGAGTGAACATCGCGGCCGATCTCGACGAGCGTCGTGACGCGTTCAACCGTCTGGGGGGAGTCCTAGAGCGCATCCCTGGTTTCAACCCTATCCGTGCCGACCGGCACACGCCTCACGCCGGGCGACCAGACGGCCACTTCACCTTCAAGGTGGGCCGCAAGGAACATCACGTGCAGTTCATCCTGTTGACCCACGGCTACCCGAAGCAGGTCCGGTCGGTCATCCACGAGCTCGAGACGACGCCCCGGCAGGGTCAGACGCCCAGCACCTACACCGTCCTGGTGGCACCCTGGTTTTCCCCTGAAACGGTCGAGCTCGCCGCCGCGCACGGGTACGGCACGCTCGACCTGAGTGGGAACTACCGCCTGCACTTCGGGCCCGTCTTCCTGGAACGGGTCGGTGAGGCCGCCAGCCCGGGTGTCCGGCGCCAGGCCGCGTCCCTGTTCGCTCCCAAATCAGCCCGGATTCTCCGGGCCCTCCTGGCCGTGCCTGAGACGGACTGGAAGGTCAGTGAGCTGGTCGCTCTCACCGGCGTCAGCCAGGGGCTGGTCAGCCGCGTCCGCACAGAGCTGGTGCAGCGCGGCTGGGCCGAGGCGAGTGGTAGCGGTGTCCGCATCTCTGCCGCCGAAGAGCTCATCCGGTCCTGGGCGGCCGTTCATCAGGACACCCCGGACTACACCTGGTCCGGGTACACCCTCCTGCACGGCTCACGACTGAACGAGGCCGTCCTGAACATCATGAGCACCCCGGTCACGGGACAGCATACGCTCCTGTCCGGCCCGTCCGCCGCGCAGTGGCTGGCCCCCTACCTCCGGGACGAGCGGCAGTATTTTCAGGTCACCCCGCAGGGATTCGACCGGCTGTACGGCGCCCTGGATCTGGAATCGGAACCCAGCGGCAACGTGGTGATTCGGCGCACCGACGATGAGGGTCTGTTCCTGGACCGCATCCAGGTGGCGCCGGGCTACTGGCTGACCAGTCCCGTGCAGACCTACGTCGACCTTCACCGGGAGGGGGAGCGGGGACAGGAAGCCGCCGAGCATCTCCTGCGGACGTACCTCCAGCCCGTATGGTCGGGGAACGTGGCAGCAGCCGACGTGCCCCTGCGGGCTCAACTCTCTCGCTACCGGAGTGCCCTGTGACCGGGCCGGGCGACGCCCTGACCTACACCGAACGCGGCGGCGAAGCGACCCGCCGGGTCCTGATCGAGCTGGCTCATGTTCTGGGGGCCTACCGGGACCGCCTGGTGGTGATCGGCGGCATCGTCCCGACCCTGCTGATCGACGCGCCGGACACGCCGCACGTGGGTACCCTCGACATCGACCTCACCCTGGACGCACACGGTCTGCGCGAAGACCAGGAGTACGCCCGGATCATCACCCTGCTGGAAGCGCAGCACTATGTCCGCAGTGGCCAGGACGGCGGCGCGGACCTCAGGGCGTTTCAACTGCAGCGCACCGTGGATCTCGCCGACGGGGGCCCGGTCATTCCCGTGGTGATCGATCTGCTGATGCCCAGGGGCCTCAAATTGAAGAAGAACCGACCGCCTGTCACCCCCGGCCTGCGCGTGCAGGAGATCGACGGTGGGGCCCTGGCCCTGCGCCACACGGTCACTCACGTCCTGAGCGGCCGGACGCCGGATAACTGGGAAAATTCAGCGCAGCTGAGGGTGGTGTCGCTCCCGGCCTTCCTCGCGCTGAAAGGAGACGCCCTGAAGAACAGGGTTAAACAGAAGGACGCGTACGACGTGTACTACGTGATCCGGAACTCCGCGCACGGTCCGGCTGCCCTGGCTGAAGAATGCCGACCTCTGCTGAGTGACCCGTTCGCGGCGGCGGCCTATCAGGAGATTGCCGAGAAGTTCAGGAGTGCCGCCGCGTACGGACCTGGCACGGTGGGCACCTTCCTGCAAGGTCGACTGCCGCCTGGGTTGACCGTGGAGCAGCTCCGGACGGACGCCTTCCGGCAGGTGGCAGCCTGGGCCAAAGCGCTGGGCCTGCCACCGCAATTATGGTCCGGCCCAGACGACCGCTGAACCCTGTCATGCCAGCCCCGCCAGGGTCTTCCCGGCGTCCAGCAGCACACGGTCCGGGAAGGCTCCCCGGGCCCTGGCCTCGTCGAGCAGTTCCTCGTAGCTCTTGCCCCAATTCATGTACCGGTCGGTGCGGCTGGGTCCGGTGAAGACCGACTGGAAGAACGCCGTTTCCCACGCGTCCTGCGTGTCTGGCGTGCAGGCCTCCGGGTAGCGGGTGGTGCCACGGCACACCTGGGCGGAACTGAACATGTTCCAGTACGGCGCGTGGCACAGGGCCGTGGACGGGGTGGGGCGCTGATCGCCACGTACGGCGTACACGGTCAGCGTGCCGGGCGAGGCGATGAACACCAGGCCGGGGTGCGGGACGGGCTGGCCGCTGAGGCGCGCGACGGAGCGGGCCGCGTCGTACTTCGCGTCGAACAGCAGGGGCCGCGTGTGGGGCGGCACCCACCAGCACACGCAGTGCACGCCGGTCGCCAGGGTCGTCGGCACCGTGAACGTCAACCCCGTCCCGGCGGTGAAGTCCACGAGGCGCTGCTGATCCTCTCTACTGAGGAGCTGGCCCGGCCCGAGCACGTAGCCCTGCGGGGTGTCGTGCACGGGGTGCTTGAGGATCGCGGCGCGTTGGTGGCCGCCGTACAGCAGCAGGGCCATCTCCGGGGCGAGGGGGGTGGGGGTGCGCCGCTCCGGGGCTGGGGTGAGGAACACGTTGACCATGCCCTTCCGTTGGCCCACCCCGGGGTGGGCCACGCCTGTCAGGTCCGCTTCGGGGCGGGGAGGCTGCGGTTGGCAAGATCGAGCACGCCGACGCACTTCGCGGACAGCTCGGCGATCCTGGGCGCGTGCTGGAGGTACGCCGCGAGCCGGTCGTGCCCCTCACCGTCCCGGCCAACCTGCACGCACCACTGGGGGCTGACGTTCCCGCACTCCCAGTGGTTCTGAAGGAACTCGTTCACCGTGTCCAGGCTCAGGTCGTCGTCCCCACCCGTGATGGTCAGGAACGTGTGCGGGATGGGGTCGTGGAAGAGATCGCTCCACTCGTCATCAGTGGGGGGCAGGAACGCGTCGTCTGCGGCGTGCAACTCCGGGAGAAGTGTCAGGAGCGGGCCGAGGGCGGGGACACGGGGCAGGACCTGCTCCAGGCGTGCCAGGGTGTCCTCCAGGTTCAGCAGATCCCGGAAGTAAGGCCAGGGCAGCGCGTCCTGCACCTGCTGCCCGTGTGGAATGCCAAGTCGCCGCGCGGCCCGAACGGCGTCCCGTTCCGTGAGGACCAGATCCGGCCGTTCAAAGCGCTCTAGCAGCGTGTACTCCGCCAGGGCGTCCGTGTTGAAGTGCTGCTGGCAGACGAGCGACGCTCCATGCGGGCCCACGATGGGCGTGACCCGACTTGACCCGACTTCCAGTGCAAAGAGAAGGCCTGGGAGCAGATGTCGGTCCACGGGCCACAGGGCGGCGTGCAGGCGGTGCAGGTCAATCGTGCACGACACATCTGTCTCCCCCCGGAAGTGCAGGTGGCCGCGTTCGTTCTGCACACTCAGCGTCCAGCCGTCCGTGCGCAGGGTCGTGTTCAGCGCGCGCTGGAGGCGCTGGTCGAGCGTCCCGTCCGGCCCGGGGTCCGGGAGGACCGTGCCCAGGAGGGGCGTCACAAGCGGGACGGGATCGTTGCGCTTGCCTTCTTCGTACATCCGCTCGGCGGCGTCCAGGTCCGCTTGAAGCACAAGGGGCCGCACGCCGGCCAGGGAGGGCACGGCGCGCGGCAGGACTGGACTCGGCTGGTCGGCTACGGCAGCAGGGGCACCTGGGCGGGTCTCGGCTCGGGCGCGCCCCGCGTGGTTTTCAGGGCGCGGCGCAGGGCGTCCAGCGCCCCGGACGCCCCCTGCCTGGGCACGTCCAGCACGAGCGGCGTACGGGGCGGGCACGGGTCAGCCTTTCCGGCCATAGTTCTTGATGAACGTGATGGTGATCGTCCCGGCCTTCAGGTCCGTGACGGGGCTCCCGATCCCAGCGGTGGTGAGTTCCGGGTGCGTGGGGGCGTAGAACTGCTTGACCTGCTCGGGCGTCATCTTCGGGTTGGGGTCCGCGAGGGTGTGCCCGTCGAACTCGAACGTGCGGGTGAGATCCTGGGGTTGACCGCTGGCTGTGGGATTCGTCATGTGCTTCGCGTGGCCCCCGACAGGGGGCCAGCACTGTCATTCGGTGGTCGTGAGGAACACGACGGGGAACCCGTCCTGCTGCGCGGCGTCCATCAGCGCATCCATCCAGTGCAGGATGCCGTCGAGCGACTCCGCCTGATCGAGGGCGAGGTCGGCGGCCGAGTCGCACTCGTGCGCGGCCAGGAGCGCCCTCGCGGAGCGGATGCTGGCGACCTCGTTCGCCAGGACCTCTTTCTGTTCGGCAAGGGCGGCCCAATCGGTACGGTTCAGGGCGGCGTGCAGGTGAGACAGGCTCATGCAGACGACATGGCCCCCAGAGGGGGCCAGCGCTGTCAGAAGAGGCGCTGCTCCTCCTTGAGGGTCATCTCGATGACCTGGGGTTTCCCGGCCTTCACGCTGATCGTCTGATTCGCGGTGGCGTGCTCGGCCGCCTGCGCGTTCACGACCCATGTGCCGGGCGCGAGCAGGACCTCGATGCCGTGATGCAGGGCGATGACCGTGTCGCCTTTGGTGACTTCGAGCGCGGCACTCTGCGGGGTGACGTTCACGGTGACGCGCGCGCCCTGCTGCTCGGTGAAGTCGTGCTCCTTGTTCGCGTGCGTGGCGACCGTCTTCTTCACCTCCCCGAACGCGGGGTGCGTGGCGACGATCTCCAGGGTGCCCTGCGGCACGTCGTTCTTCCCGACCACCAGGGGGACGTCCTTGCCGCCGAGGGTGCCTTTCAGGGTGGTGCCCTCAGCGGCCTTGAGGGTCAGGACGCTCGTTTTCGCCTTCGCGGGGGTGGGGGCGGGCTTGTCGGCCGCCTTCTTGTTCGCGGCCTGCTGACGCTGCGCGGCCTCTTGCGCGACGCTAAAGGCATCCCGGCGCGCCCCGGCGTAGCCCTGCATGGCGGTCACGAGGTTCGCGTCCATCCAGTCGGGCGTCTCGGTCAGCATGAACGGCACGGGGACCGCCTCGCCGGGGTGCGGTTTGGGGAAGATCCCAATGGTGACGTCTCCCCCGACCCGCAGCAGCTGGAATGTGAGTTCCCCGCCGTCGGCGAGCAGCCCGGCGAGCTGCGCGATCAGCCCGCTGTGCACCGGGGCGGCCAGTGTGGCGATGGGTGCGGGGGCGTCCTGCGCGTCGCGGCCAGGTTCGGGTTCGGCGGCGCCTTCCTCGGGGGTGGAGGCCTCGGGCGCGGGGGTCGCGTCGGGGTGCACCTCGGGGTCCGGGGCGGGTTCCGCGGCGGGCGTGGGCTGCGCCTCGGGCTCTGGGGTGGGCTCGGGCTGCGGGGCGCTCAGGACAGGCTGGGTGACCGGGGCGGGCTGGGACGCCTCCCACGGGTCCGCTTCAGGCGCGGCGAACAGGCCCTCGATGTCCGCCAGGAAGGCCAGGTAGTGCATGCGGCTGGCGTCCTTGTCCGGGTGCTCGCGGCTGACGCGGCGGAAGTCGTCCTCCAGGGCCGTGCCCTTGACGGATTCCCAGAGTTCGGCGGCGCGGGCCTTGTCGTCGGGGAGGATCGGGGCGTGCTGGGCGGTGGGGGCCGGACGGGGCTGGGTATAGGTCATGACGGCGACCTGGCCCACCCGGCTCCCGGGTGGGCCACTGCTGTCAGGCGGGATCGAAGTCCACTCGCGTGAGCGGCCGCGAGATGCCGTCCACGGACACGATGAACTCCGCCGGGGTGCCGAATTCGGGTTGCGCGGCGTACATGTACTGCAGGTGACCGGATCGTCCGCGACACTCCGGGATGCGGCACTGCTGACCCACGGTCACGGTGTCGCCCGCGTTCAGGCCATCCAGGGTGGTGAGTCGCTGCATCAGTTCAGCCCCAGGATGGCCCAGTCACGGGCCTCGGCGAGCGCTTCACTCGTGAGGTCCCCCTCCAGTTGGGCGCGTGCCCCGCCACTCAGGTCACTGGAGATCCCGCCGATCGTGCGGCAGGCGAGGTCCTCCCCGGCGGCGTTCGTGACGCGGCAGGTGATCCGCTGGACGTGCCACGTGACGCCGCACAGGGCCCGGCGGCGCGCGGCGCGCATCACGTCCGTGCGGGCTTCCCGCAGGGCCTGTTCGGGGGTGAAGCCCAGGAACGTGATCCGCACGCGGGCCTCGTCGGCTTCACTCCAGGCGGGCGTGAAGTGCAGGCCGTCCCGGATGGGGACGCTGGTGGGCGTGGGTTCCGGGGTGAGCGTCCCCAGGTTGTGGTTGGCAACGTGGTCCTGCTGTGGGTCGGGCGTGCAGGTCAGGGTGGTGCTCAGAGGCGGCTGGGGCTGGTGGAAGGAGATCGTGGTGGTGTGCATGATGCCCGCGTGGCCCCCTACTGGGGGCCAGAGCTCCTGATCAGATGGCTGCGAGGAGGAGCTGATCCATCCGGGCGCGGACTCGGGGGTCTTGCTGGCGGAGGAGCGTGCGGGTCTGTGCCGCGCGGGTGGAATCCGGGAACACCAGGGTGACCATCCGCACGTCCCGCTCGGCACGGTACTCGACGATCACGAGTGGGCAACCGTCCACCGCGCCGGGGATAAGGGTGTCGCCCTGGATGGCGTACACCTGCGCGGGGCGGGTGGGGAGCTGCTCGGTGACGGTCAGGCCGTACCGCAGGCGCAGCGGGGGGCGCTGGACAGTCCGGACAGCGGGTGCGGGGCGCGGGGTGGGCATGGTCTCCCCCACCGGGTCTGCTGCCGCGAGGGCCGGAACAGGCTGGATCTCCGGCACCGGGGCGAGCTGGATGGGGACCGCAGGCTGAACCGGTGCCTGGGGTGCGACGTCGGCGTTCAGGATGCGCTCCTGGAGCTCGGCGCGCAGGCGGGTGAGGCCTTCCGCGCCGTACGCGCCTTCCACGCGGGTGGGCTGCACGTGCCGGGCTCTGGCAAGGTCCACGTGCGCGATGACGTCCACGTTCCCGCCGACGTCCGTGACCCGGACGCCCGTGTCTGCGCCGCGCAGGTCCCGCACGGTCACGGGGTTGCCCTGGTGCTCGAACGTCAGCCCGGCGTGGATGGGCAGGCCCTCCACCCACAGGATCGGCTGCTGAAGGCGGGTGAGCGCGGCCATGGGGTTCGCCGCAGCGCGCAGGGCCTGCACCTGACCGTGCAGGCCGCGCAGGGCGGTCACCAGGCGGTTGATCCCGGCGACGTCCTGCGTGCTCGGGCCGTGCTCGCGGCTGCGGGCGGTCCGGTCGCGCTTCTCCAGCAGGCTGAGCGCTTCGAGGTACTCGCGGATGACCGTGAGGTCGGCCAGCAGGCTCGCGGCGTGACTCTCCGCCTGCCGGGCCTCCCGCTTGGCGCGGATGGCGTGGCGGGTGGCGTCCGGGTTGCGGCTGAGCATGACGGCCAGTTCCTCGCCGTCGAAGCCCACATCGGTGTTCTCGCAGCTGGTGAGGGTGGGGTCGAACACCTGCTGCGCCCAGCCTTTCTTGCCCATCATGTTCTGGAAGCGGATGACGTCGAAGCTGCCCCGGGCGAAGTACACGTGGTTGCGGATTTCCTTCACCCAGGTGCCCTGACGGCGGCCGCGTCCGATGCGCTGCACGAACGCCATGTGGTGGTGCGGGTAATCGAGGTGGTGGAGGTCGGTGGCACCCTGGTAATTGCCGCCCTGTTCGATCACGCTGCTGCCGATGACGCAGGTCAGGACGCCACGGCGGAACCGGCGTTCGACCGTCAGGCGTTCCCCACCCTGGTGCGTGCTCGCGGTGATGATCTCGATTTCACCGGCGGGGTACCCGGCCGCGATGAGCTGGTCGCGCAGGGCCGTGTACGTCATGCCGCCTTCGCCACCGGTGTACATGAACACGACATTCCGGCCACCCTGGGCACGGGCTGCCAGGCAGGCCTCGACACACGCCGCGAAACGGGCATTCGGGGCCTGGACGTTCATCAGCGGGGGGTGCAGGGTGAGCTTGCTCAGGCGGGAGAAGATCGAGAACAGGTGCTTCTCCCCGTCACTCTCAGCCTCGCTGATGGTGGCCTGCTCCGCGTCGTATTCGTCCTGCACGACCGGGTGCAGGTCGAACAGGTGCTCGACAGTGGTCAGGGGCGGCAGGGGCATCCCCACGCGGTCGTGCATCTGGCAGGTGTCCTCCGTCTCCCGGATGACGTGCTGGCCGATGATGGCGCGCAGCTCGTCCAGGTTCCGGAAGCCCACGACGCACGAGCGGAACTCCACATCCCCTTCCGGGAGGGTGATCAGGCGGGGTTCGATCACGCAGAAGCGGGCGGTGAAGGCCTGCACGTTCGTGATGCCGTACGCGGGCAGCGCGTCGGTCACGAGGGAGAGCATGTTCCAGATCTCCAGGGGGCTGTTCGTGAACCACGTGGCGCTCAGGGCAACCGTGCAGCCGCCACGCTCGCGGATGAAGCGGGCCTTATGGTTGCCGTCCAGCGCGCGGTTACTCTCCCCTCCCCCACCTAGGAATTTCGGGCTGGAGTCCCCGTACACGGCGGGCGCGGCGTACGTGTTCTTCAGCGCGTGCGCCTCGTCCCACAGGACCGCGTCGATGCCGAGCGCTTCGAAGGGCACGTCGGTGCTCGTGGCGACCTTGACGCGCCCCAGGTGCCGCTGCGTGAACTTCTCCCCGGCCGCGAGCGCGCGGTGCCCACCCATCTTCCGGTGCCGCTCGTCGAACGTGGTCGTGGTGGCCAGCGCGCTCATGAGGGTCTCGTCGCTCTGCACGTACTTCTTGCGGGTCTCTTCGAGCATGGGGATCATCTCGAACGCCTCGTACGTGAAGATCACGAGGTCCGGGGGACTGGTGAGCAGCGCGGCGATCTTCGCGCGGCGACGGTCTCCGGTGTCCGTCAGGACCCTGGGTTCGCCGTCCTCGTCCAGCGCGACGCTGCCGTCCGGCGCACGGACGGGTTCCCCGCCGATCACGCTGATCCGCAACCCCGGGAGGGCCGTGGCGGCGTTCATGACCCAGTCCCCCAGGCGGGAGAGCGGCACGACCACCGCGGGCAGGCGGGCGCGGCCAGACTGGAGAAGCAGTTCAGCCAGCATCAGCGCGGTCAAAGTCTTCCCAAGCCCAACTGAAAAGTCCAGGATGACGCCGTCCATACGCGCGGCGGCGCGGACGTGTCCGGCCTGGAAGGGATGCGCGAGCGGCCCCTGGTACCGGGGGAGCGTCAGGGGGCGCAGGTCGGGCGTGGCGGTCAGCAGGCCGTACCGGTGCTCGTTCAGGGTGAGTTCCACCGCGCCCACGTGCTCACTGCCGAGCAGCCACGTGCGGAAGTGCGCGGCGAGCTGCCGTTCGAACTGCACCGCGCGGGCCTGATGCGCGTGGCGTTCGGCCGTGATCTGCTCGGGCGTCTTCACGTCCTGGTTCACGACCGGTTCAACCGGCGTGCGGAAGTTCAGGTACGCCTCCAGTTCCCGCACGCGCCCAGGACTGATGGCCTGCCGCTCCTTCAGGGCGAGCTCGTCGTCCAGGGCGTTGCGCAGGCGCAGGGTGACACCGTGTTCACCGCGCGTCGCCTGGATGAGGTTCACGGGCGCACCGTCGGCGTCCCACGAGTTGCGCTTGACGGCCACGCAGGTCCCGAGGTTGGCGTTCACCCAGTCGGCCAGGACGTGCTCGGGGATCAGGGGGTCCCGCGCCTCGAGCGTCATGTCCGTGATGTCCATCCAGAGGGCGCGTTCCCGGCAGGTCTGCGCCTGCTGCAGGAGGGCCTGGCGCTCGGTGCCGGTGTGATCGGCGGCCAGGGTCTCGGCGAGGCGGGCCTTCTCGTGGGCGCGGCCCCGGTAGTACGTGCTGGCCGCCTCCCAGGTGTGCCCGGTGAAGGCGTACTGGGCGAGCAGGTGCGCGGCGGCGTCCCCATCCGTGACCTGAGCGTACCGGGCGAGGCTCGTGATGGTGAGCAGGCCGTACGCTTCGAGCTGCTGGGCGACCTCGCCGATCGTGCCGGGCGTGATGGGGGGCTCCCGGTCGGTGAGTTCGGTCAGGAGGGCCGGGACGTCCCCGTTCGCTTCGACGAGCGCGTGCAGGGCGGGCGCGGATTTCGCGGCGCGGCGCAGCAGGGTCAGGTCGTACGCGCCGTGCGTGCTCAGGTGGGTGTCGTGCAGGCGTAGGGCGGTGTCGCGCGCGGCGTGCTGCTGGCCACTGCGGGCCGCCGTGATGGCCTGGGCGACGGTTAGGGCGCTGAGTACGGCGGGGTTGCTCAGGTGCGAGCCGTACTGCCAGTGGCCGCCCTGGAAGCGGTACGTGCCGCAGCTGCTGGTGGTGCCGTCGGCAATGGGGTGAGGCATGGGACGCGCGCGGCGGGCACGGGCTTCGACGTCTGTGCCGAGCAGGGTCTGGATGGCCGCGAGCGCGCCGGGCAGCGTGAGGATGTCGTTCACGCGCGCACTGGCCTGCTTGGTGAGGGTCTCCAGGTCCACGCGCAGCCCACCGGGGTACACGGGGTCGCCGAAGCGGCCGTCCCCGATCTTGGCCTGGTGGCGGGGCGTGCCGAGGGGTTCCCCGGCGTACTGGAGCTTCCACTCGGTCCCGCTGCGGTAGAAGACGCCTTCCCCGTTCACGATCTGGCGGAGGTACCCGCTGTGCGTCAGGCGCTGCTCGCGCAGCTGGGCCTGCTCCTCGTGGGTGAGGGCGTTCAGCGCTTCGGTCACGCCGGCATCGTGGCGGCGCAGGACCAGCAGGACGGTGGTGACGCCCGCCCCGGCCGCCCGGAAGGCCCCTTCGGGCACGGCGGACAGCATCAGGGGGTGCGCGAGGTCGAGCAGCGCCTCGCGGTGCGGGCGGTCGCTGTCCACGCGGAGCATGCTCTCGGGCACGACGACGGTCATCAGGCCGCCGGGGGTGACGCGGCGCAGGCCTTCGAGGACGAAGTACCAGTGCGCCTGCCGGAGGTCGGGGCGGTGCAATCTCGCCTGGGCGCCGCGTGTGCCGAAGGGCGGGTTGCCGATCACGAGATCGAACGGGGCGTCCTCGCTCTGCGTGGTGTACGTCTCAAAGGAGGCGTTCCAGACGGTCACGTGAGGGTGCAGAGCCTGCGCGACGGCGGCGCTGGTCTCGTCGAGTTCCACGCCGACCACGTCACTGAACTTGGGTGCGCGCGCGAGGAAGGCGCCGCCACCGCAGCTGAATTCGAGGATGCGGCGGGTGCTGCCGAGCGCCTGGCTGAGGTCGTACGCGACCTGCACGAGTTCGCCGGGGGTGTAGAAGGCGCTGGTGCTGGCGCTGTGCTCGCCGAGGCCGCCTTCACCACTCCAGGCGCGCAGGGCGGCGTGGTCGGCGGGGGTGACGCCGCGGGCGAGGATGTCGCGGACGGCCTGGTTGGCCTTCAGGCGAGCGTCCGTGCTGACGATGGGCAGAGCCTCTACGCCGTAGGGTTCGGCGCTGGAGGCGGGAGCGTACGTCGGCGCGGAGCGCATCCGGAATGCGTCGAGGGCTGGATCCACTGTGATCACAGCGGGGGCGGCCTGAGTGGGGTGTGCGGCGCCCTTGCTCTTGACCTTGCCCTGGCTGGCCTTGCGGGCAGGCTGGGCTGCGGGCGTGACGGCATCAAACAGACTGATCAGTGACATGTGCCCGACTGGGCCCGTGACCTGGTCACGGGCCATAGCTTCCTTACAACAGGGTTGACGCGCATCAACCCCGGGTGTGGAGCTGGGTTGACGCGCATCAACCCCGGGGTGTGGAGCTGGGTTGACGCGCATCAACCCCGGGGTGTGGAGCTGGGTTGACGCGCATCAACCCCGGGATGCAAGAGCGAACTGGAAAAGGCGAATAGCTTGAGAGGAGGCGATATCGCCTCCTCTTGTTCATCCCGGCAAGGCCTGGCTCAGGATGGCGCAAACGCCTCCTCAAGCTGGCGAAGCAGGTCGTGCACGTGAGCCTGCTGTTCGGTGGTGAGCGCATTGAGTCGGGCGGGTTTCAGATGCCGGGTGACACGGAGAGCAGCGTCATAAACCTCAGGGCGTTCCTGTGCACCCTTGAGGACTTCGTTCACACGGTCCTTCGCGGTTCGGGTGCTCCAGGCACCATCGACGGCCTGCTGAAGGAGGGTGGCCCGCTCCGGGCGTTCTCCTAGCCGCACAAGTTCCAGCGCGACAGTGGGCGCCACCGTCCGGCCGTACACCGCACGAATCTCTGCCGGGCGCAACCGCAGCACGCGGGCGTACTTGGTGTTGAAGGTAGAGAGACTGGCACTGGTGAGGACTTTAAGTTTGTCCTGCAGGTCGTGGGGATCCTCGCCCGTCTTCAGGACGCGGCTCATCAAGCCAGGGAGGGCATCCATTTCGACATTCAGTTGGGCGGCGAGCGTCCGGAACACACCGCGCACCACCTCGAACTGATCGAGTTCCTCACGCTGCGTGTTCTCCAACGTGGACAGCGCGTCAAGCTGATCATCCCGGAAGCTGTAGACGCTCGCAAGGACGACGGTGTCACCGAGTAGACGGCGGCTGTGGTACCGCCGCCACCCAGCGACCAGTTGGTAGCGGTAGGGACCAGTGCGGTCAGGGTGGGGGCGCAGCAGGACTGGTTGTAGTTGGCCGTATTCCTGGATGGCCGCCATCAGGCCTGCGAGATCCGCCTCGCCGTATGGGTCATTCCCAAGGCTGCCTCGAGGGTTCCAGTCGCCCGTGATGTCGATCTCGCTCAGTGGGATCTCGTGCACGCCTGAGGCGTACGCTGCCTTCACCACCTGATTCAGTTCGTCGTTCGACGCCTGCGCACGGATCTGCTGGTCGTGCAGGGAGAGACCACCTGGCCGGCCACGCCGACCACTCATGGGGCCACCAGCTGAGCCTGGCGGGCGGCAGCATGCACGACCGCGTCCGTGACGGCATCGATCTCCTGCACGGCTGGACTCTTGGGTCGGTACACCGCGACGGGCTGCATCGCGTTGGGCGCATCCTTGTAGATGCCGGGGCGGAAGGCGATGGGCGGCGCGGTGGGGCCGAGATCGGCATACACCTGCGTCAGGGCGTCGTATACCTCGGCGTCGTGGAGAAGATTTTTGTTGTAGCCAGTGACGACGAACAGACCGAAGTTCAGGCCCGGGTTGATGGCACGGGCCTGCCGAATGACCCGGCTGACGTTGTCGATGTTGTCCAGGCCCTTTGAGCCGGTGACAGGCATGATCATCAGATCGCTTGCGGCAATGCAGGCCAGGACGAGAGCGTTGTCCGCGGGGGGTGTGTCAATCAGGACGTAGTCGTAGCGGTCACTGAGGGCTTGAATGGCGCGGCGCAGTCGGCCCTGTTCTTCGGGGAGCTGTCCACTCAGGTAGAGTTCGGCGCCTTTGAGGTGGCGGTTCGAGGGGATGACGTCCATGTTGAAGGCTGGGATCGGTTGAGGGAGGGTGTCGGCGGTCTCGTCGAGCACCTGGCGGATGGTGGCCTGGACGCTCAGGGCTGTAGGGACCGAGCCGTCTTCAGGGGTTTGGAAGAGGCCGAGCCACCGCGTGAGGCTGGCCTGGGGGTCTGCGTCAATGAGGAGAACCCGGTGACCGCGAGTGGCGAGTGCGTAGCCCAGGTCGCGGGTGAGGCTGGTCTTGCCGCTGCCGCCAGCCTGGTTGTAGGTGGCGAGGACAGTCATGGTGGGGCGCATGGGGGTCTCCTTGGGTGCGGTCGTGAGGGGAACGATGCGGGCCACGTCGGTGGCGTAGTGCCTCAGGGTGAACTCCTGCCCACGCTGCACCGCGCTCAGGACGGCGGGCAGTTGCTGGCGGAGCTGAGAGGTGAGCACCACGCCCTCCGGTCGCTGATCTGGGGTCCGCTTCTTTCGGGGCACGAGATTAAGGTACAAATGTTGAACACTTTTTACAAGGTGCCCCGTGCATGCCTCAGAACAGCCGCTCAGTGCCGGGCTGCATCTCGCCCCACCGCGGGGCGGGGCGACGCCGCTCCCGCCAGCGCGCCACGCGTGCCGGGTCCAGCGTCATGGCCCGCAGGTCCGCCGCGCCCAGCAGCTTCTCATCCGCCGCGCCCCGCAGCCACGACCCGATCTCCCGCGCGCCCCGCTCCACGCCTCGGAAGCCCACGTACGTGCCGTCCACGCTGTCGCAATGGCAGAAACTCAGGTGTCGGACACGCCGCGCGCTATTCACACGACCCACATGGGTGCGGAGCCCCTGGTCCGCCGCGCGTTCCAGAAGCGCTGCCCCAACCGCCTCCCGCCAGGGGTCACTGCCGCCCAGGAAGGCCACGTCACAGGGCGGCAACTCCAGTTCCTCTGCACCGTCTTGCAGGCAGTACGCGAGGGGGAACCCCAGTTCGGCGAGTTCCGGCGCGGCCGCGTGGAATGCCGCGAGGGTGCTGCGTCCGCAACCGGGGACATCGGGGACCACCACGAACTGGCAGCGGGCGATCAACTCCGGGTCGTGCACGCGCCGCAGGTGCTCGACGAACTCGTCATAGTGGAAGCCGTGCTTGCTCAGGGCGTCGCAGTCCGACGCCCAGGGGCGCTGGGACGTCAGTATGCTGCCCAGTCCACCCACGCGCGGTCCGGTCATCACCCCAATGTCCGGGTGGGCGTCCAGGTCGTCCAAGTCACTGCTCGTGCTCGCGAAATACAACATGCGCGCTGGCGGGGCCGGGCCGCATCGCGGACAGGCCATCTCTGACGTTCTCGAAGGGAAAGTTGGCCGCACCTGCGGCCACTTCCTTGAGCTACACGTGCTGGATCACCAGCGGGGTGGGATGGTTCGTGTGGAGCGGCGCTCCAGCAGCGCTGCCGTGACGGCCTGGAGCGCGCGCGCGTGACTGAGCGCACTGGCCGGGTCGATCTGCGGCGTCTCGACCGTGTACCCCATGCCGGGCAGGCTCGGCAGGTACCGCGCGTACGGATTCAGTGTCCGGTCCTGCTCGTCCACGATCGCCTGGAGGTCCAGTGGCGTCAGGGGCGGTGTACCCGGTGGAAGGCTGGCGGCCACGGCCGCCGTGATGAAGCGCCCGGTCCACGCGATCAGGGTGACTGGACCGGCTGACTGCAGAACCTCCAGCATTTGCGGGTACACCTGGGTGAAGGGTGGCTCGCTCGCGAGGTCCAGGGTCGTGAGGCCATGCCGCCGGTACGCACCTCCCTCGATGGGCCCGAGTGGCTGGGCGCGCCAGACGTGCTCGGCACCCGGAGTGATCAGGGCCAGTTCGATGACCTCGCCGGGTAGGCCGGTGGTGAGGACACCCACGAACGCGAGGGGCGCGCCGGGGAACACGCCATGGGTGTGGAGGGCGTCCGCGTAGAGGGTCATGCGCTGGGCGGCCTGCTCTTCGAAGGTCTTCGGGATCTCGATCATGGGGGTCTCCTGGTGGAAGGTCGTTCCATGCAGGACGTGGCCGCACGCGGTTCGCGTGCGGCCTGTGGTGGGATCATCGGTGGGGGAGGCGTGGCTGGTGCGGGCTGGGCCGGTGGGGGAGACTGCGGGGGGCACGGTGCGGGGCGCTCTCGCGGCGGAGTCGGGTGGGGTGCATGACCCTGACCTGGCCACCGCCAGGAGGCCACGCCTAGAGAGGCGGCAGGCCGAGCAGATCGCGCAGGTTCAGGTTCAGTTTCGGGACGGCCTCGTCGTACGTCTCCCGGGCGAGTCGCTCGGCTTCCTCCATGCTGGTCGCTTCGCCCGTGGCAGTGCCGTTATGGAAGACCGCGCCCCGGCGGACGAGACCGCGCAGGGTGTGGCGGTGCAGGGCGCGCTCCACGCGCTCACCCTGGATGGCCACCCGGTACGCGTCGGCCCGTTCCGTGTCCTGCACGGTGGTCAGGACTTCCAGCCCGAGTTTCTCCACCTCGGCGGCGGTGCTGCGGACCATCCAGACGCGCTGCGCGGGGTACATGGCGCGCAAGGCGTCGACGATCGCCTCGCCGATCGGCCAGCGGTACGCGGCGCACACGGGTCCATCCTTGCTGGTCATCACCTTGATCATGCTCAATGAAGAGCAACACGCCCCCCACCGTGTCAAGTGGGGGGCGTGGGCGTGGGGTTCAGGAGCGGGCCATCAGGGGCCAGCCTGCGTAATCCTGCGTGACGCCAAGCAGGGGGGTGAGGCGTGCGGCGTGCTGCACTTCCAGCTGCGCCGGCCAGAGGGCGAGGGAGTCCGGTTCCACGTCCTGGTGCTGCTCAGCGTGCAGCACGTCAGCCAGGGCCAGCACCCCGGCGCGGCCGAGCACGTCGCAGAAGTCCCCCTCCGCGAGGGCGGGGATCTGCCGCACGCGAGGCGCGCCCACACGGAATGCGAGGTCCTGGATGCGGGCCCGCATACGCTCGCCGCTTTCGTCCGCGTCGGCGTACACCCATACCTCGCGGTCCAGGCCGTCGAGGAAGGGCGTGGTGTCGGTGCCGGGCAGGCCCTGCACGTCGAAGTCCAACCCCAACTCCCGGATGACTCGCCAGGCCGCGGCCGCGTTCAGTTCACCCTCGATGACCAGGAGGCGGCTGGCCTGTCCGTACCGTGGGTTGCACCAGGCGGGCGTCCCGTGGCCGGGCACCATGACGGAGTACTTGCTGCGCGCGGCGCCGTGCACACGACGCTTGAAGTTCACGACGCGCCCAGTCGGTCCCCGGACGGCGAAGACCAGGTCGTTCCCCAGGGCGGCGACGTCGAGTTCACTGGGGGGCCACAGGCCCCGCCGGGCGAGGTCCTTCGCGGCCGGGTGGTCCTCGTGCAGGGGGGTGAGCCGCCGGCGGAGTGCCTCAGCGTCCCGGTGCGTGACCGCGCGGAGGTCGGCCAGTGCCTCCTGCGCGAGTGCGAGGACGTCCACGGGGGGTTTCTCGGTCGCGGTGCTGGGCGTGAAGCCCTGATCGGGCGTGCCCGTGAAGCGCAGGAGTTCCGCCCGGGCGTCCGGGCCGCTGAAGCCGAGGCTGATCAGGAAGGTGTAGGCGGTACCGCTCCCGGCGTTGCGCCCGCGCTTCTTCCACATCCACGTTCCGGCGCGGTTGCGCCAGACGCTGAAGCTGGGGTCGGCTTCCTGCATGCCGGGGCGGGGATCATGGATGGTGCCGCCCTTGGTGCCGAGGCCCCGGGCGGCCGGTGCGCCGCAGTGCGTGGCAATCAGGGCGCGCAGGTCGCAGGCATCGATGGCTGTGGTGAGACTCATACGCCTCCCGTGGCCCAGCCCCCTGGCTGGGCCACTCCTGCCGGGTTCAGCGGAGCAGGGTGCGCAGGAATGTCAGGACGTGTGTGGTGAGCTGAGCCGGATCGCTCATCAGCACGCAGGGGCCGAACGCGCGCTCGTACGCGGCGGCCACGTCCGGCTGCACGTCGAGCAGGATCGGCACGACGAGGCCATCATGCCGCGCGCGTAGCTGGGCGCACTGGGTGTAATCACGCTCCATGAGGGCGCCGTCGCTGAGGATCACGGTGATACTCCGGCCGGGCAGGACGGGGGACCACAGACCCTGGAGTGCGGGGGCGAGGCGGGTGTTGCCGTACGCCTGCAGGTCCGCCACGGCATTCAGGGCGGCGGTGGGCAGCGTGCTGGTTTGAATGAGCGGCTGCGCATCATCGGCGAACGCAGTGGCCAGGATGGGCGTGCCGCTCTGCTGCGCGGCCAGCGTCAGGATGAACGCCATGCGCCGGGCGTGCGCGAGTCGATCCTGGTAATTCATGCTGCTGCTCACGTCAATCGCGAGCCGCAGGTGCGCCGGACCGGGACGCTTCACGCCGACCTTCAGGTCGAAGGGGCGCTCGCTGCCCGTTTCGTGCCGGTCGTACCGGTAGCGGCCGCGGTCGCGGCTGGGTTGCGTCCGGTCGGGCAGGGCCGGGGGGCACAGGGCTGCGGCGAGGCGGCGGGCCTCCCCCTGCACCTGGGCCTGGAGGTGCTCGGCGCGGGGCGTCACCTGCGGATCCACCTCCGGTTTGATCGGGCGGGGCTCCGCACCGTGCAACTGGCCGGGCCCGTCTCCAGCGGCACTCCCCTGGAGGGATGGACCGGGTGTCTGCGGCAGCAGGGCCTGCCCACCTCCATCGAGGAAGAAACGGAACTCCTCGCGTTCGGGCGCCTGCTCGGGGAGATTCAGGATCTGCAGGATGCGCCGGGCGGCGTCGACGACCGCGTCGTACGTGGGGGCGACCCAGGCCTCCTCCACGATCGCCTTCACCTCGGGCCACAGGCCTGCGTCCGCCTGATCGGGCGTGAACGACCAGATGGGGTGGTGGCAGGTGAAGCGGTGCAGGAGGCAACCACGCAGGACGTCCCCGCCCAGGCCGCCCTGCTCGATGGCGTGCGCGGCATCCACGTCGGCCGCCAGCTGGAACAGCGCCGTGAGGTGCGGGAAGTCCACGGCCGTGAGGCGCTCCATGCGTTCGTCCTCGAGCATGTTCACGAGCTGGCCGTGCAGGCCCGCGGGGAGCAGGCCGGAGTGGTGCGTGTGCCCGGCCTCGTGCGCGATGAGGGATTCGAGGTAGGTCTGCTGGAACTCGTGCAGGTCCGCTGGCAGGCCACGCACGTGGCGGGCGAGGTGCAGGGGCGGGTACGGGTACTCGGGGTTGCACACGACGACGTGATTGACCATGTCGACGTAGGCGGACGGTTCGCTGGGGGTGAGGGTGAGGCGGTAGGTGGGCCGCCAGGAGTAGTACCGCCAGGCGTCCCACGCCCACTTCTGAATGCGGCGGGTCTGCCACCATTTCTGCTGGGTCATGCGTATACCGTGGCCCCCAGCGTCTGGGGGCCAGAACTCCCCACATGAAGAAAGCCCCCCGGAGGGGGCCACCGCCTCACGCGGCCTTGTGAAGCAGGCCCTTGCGGAGTTGCTCTTCCAGGCGGGCCTTCAGGGCATTCACGGCTGCCGGATCGGGCAGGCCCTCGTCGGTCAACTCGCAGCAGAACGGCGTGACGGTGACGAGCAGCGCCTCGCGCAAGGCGTTGGTCTCGGAGAGGCCCGCCTGGACGAGGTCCTGCACTTCCGCGAGGAAGTTCAGCGTGACGCCGGTGTTCATGGGCCGGGCGAGCAGCTGCCCCTGGTCGACCGTCATGCTGCGCGTGGCCACTTCCAGGGCGTACGCGACGCGCGCCGTCCCAGGTGTGGCCGCCTTCGCGTAGACCGGCATGATGACCGCCTCGGCAGGGTACGAGACGAACATGACACGCTGGAAGCGCCGCAGGAGGGCGGGGTCGAGCTCGCCGCTCTGCGTGTACGAGCTGCCGGCGTTCGTGGTGCACAGGACGCTGAGCAGGCGCGTCGGGGCATACAGGACTTCACCGGCGCCGGGGAGATCCAGGGTGTAGTACCGCCCGTCGGGCACGTCGACGCCCAGCGTGGCTTTGAGTTCCGTGGCGCTGACGTCGTCGAGCAGGCCGATCAGGGCGTTGCGGTGGTACGCGTCCAGGCGGAGCAGCTCGTCGATCAGGAGGGTGGTGCGTGTGCCCTGCTGCGCGAGGCGCATGGCCCGGGCGAGCGGGCCGTCCACCCAGCGGGCGCCCTGCAGGGTGGGGGAGATGAACCCAATCATGTCGCGGTCCTCCAGACCGGGGCGGCCCTTGAGGGAGACGATCGTCGAACCGGTGGACAGGGCGACGCGCTTGCCGAGTTCGGTCTTCCCGCAGCCGGTGGGGCCGACGAGCAGGGCGCGGATGCCGTACGCGGCCCGCCGGGTGAGGCGGCCTTCCTCGCTGAGATCCGCACCGGGCTCGCCGGGCTGGCGGGGGGACTGCCCGAGGAGGACCGGGGAGTGCGTCCATGCGGCGGGGGCGGAGAGGGGCCCGGTGATCCAGGAGCAGGTATCCGCGTAGAGCTTCCCGGTGTAGTACAGGGTGTCCAGGACGCGCTGGAGATCATCCTTGAATTCAGCGGTGTAGCTGAGCGTGGCCAGTTGATCCTCAGTGGCGGGGAGGGTGACCGCGTGCTGGTCGATGGTGTGCAGGAGGGCACCCCACCGTTCGGCGAGTTCGGTGTGCTTGGCTGCGAGCTGGGCTTCGGCGATCAGGAGGATGTACGGGCGCACGGTCTGCCCGGCATTCACCCACGTCGCCTGGGCGGGGTGGGAGGCCATGAGGACGGGCTGCCCGTCCTTGTCGATGGTCTGGACGGTGAGGGACTTGGGAGTGCGTTCAGCCTCCACGCGGCCCAGCAGGACCTGGGCGACTGCTTCAGCGGCAGCCCACGGGATGATGCGCATCCGGTTGGACGTGTCGAGTTGGCTGTGCAGATGCTGTGGGATCTGCACCCGGCCGCCCTTCCCGAGTCCAGGGAACTTCGCCGTCTTGAAGGAGAACACGCTGCTGGTGCTGATGGTCATGCTCGTCTCGTGGCCCACCCGCGGTGGGCCAGCGCTGGGATCTCGGTGAGGCAGGTGATGGTATGAACATCCCTCACAACGCCCGATAGGCGCAGAGACAGGATCAGGACAAATCCCTCACAACGCCCGACGTCATCACTCGGAACGCCCGTGAAAACACCTCACAACGCCCGAAGTATCACCTCACAACGCCCGATGAAATCACTCAGAACCCCCGATCCATGCCGCACTACGCGATTCCCGGAGGGCACCAACGGCCGGGCGTTGTGAGGGAAAACCGCGGGCATTCTGAGGGGAAATAGCGGACGTTGTGAGGGAATGGCGCGGGCGTTGTGAGGGATTTCATCGGGCGTTGTGAGGTAACGCATCTCATTTATCCCGTGCAGGCACGTCCAGCACAATAAAAATCAGGCCTGCCCCCCCGCCTTGATGACAACAAATCAATCTTTTTAAGAAGTCTTGACTGATATCATCAAGGGGTGGACCCCCTGCGAATCAACGAACTGGACATGACCCTGGCGGGCATCTTCAGCGTGCAGAAGGTCCTTCCGAACGAATCCACCTCATGGACTGTCGACTACGCCATCGGCAACACCCTCTACCGCATCGAAGGGCACGCCAACAACGGCCGGCCCCACGGAACCGACAGCGACGTGCTCCTGGCCTTGCAGACCATGTTCTTCCGAGCCGGATGCCCCCTTGGAGACCGGATTGAAGTCAAACCCACCGACATCCTGCGCATGGCTGGCTTGGACGTCGGCGGCCGGTCGTATGTGCGACTCCGTGAAGCGCTGCTCCGCCTGGCTGGCGTGCGCTGGAGTATGGTGCGCACCAGCTGGAACGAAACGGACCAGCGGCACACCGGCGCGACCAGCGTCGTCGGCATCATCAGCGAACTGCGCCTCGTGGATTCCGGCGGCGCACGGCAACCCTTCGAGCACCGTCAACTCGACGAGCGACTCCCCATTGAAGTCATCTTCAGTCCCACCTTCGCGGACGCCATTCGCGCCGGGCTCTACCAGATCCTCGACGCGGAACTTCTCGCCCGACTGAAGCAAGCCCCCGCCCGCAGCCTGTACCGCGTCATTCAGGCGCACCGCATTCAGGCGGACGGCTCACTGGCCGCAGAACTCACCGTACCCATGAAGGACTGGGTGCGCGCCTGCGGCATCGACGAAACCCGCGCGGACAATGCCCGGCGCGTCCTGACCCTCGCGCACGAGCACCTGCAGGAGCAGGGGTACCTCAAAGGCGCCGCCTTTACAGGACGCGGGTTCAGCGGCACCGTGACCTACCAGTTCGTGTCGGCACCGCAACCTGAGCTGGCCGAACTCCTCATCGCGCGGGGCGTGACCCGGCCCGTGGCGGAATCCCTGGCCTCCGATCATCCGGAGCGGGTTGAGCCAGTGCTGCGCAAGATCGACGTGGCCCTGACCACCGGCTGGAAACCCCGCAGCCTCCCCGCCAGCATCGTCGACGGCATCCGTCACCCTGAAAAGTGGACGCAGGGCATCCCCCAGCCCCGAACGAGCGCCCAAAAGGCGGTCGCACCCAAGCGTAAGGCCACGCCAATCTCGGACGCCGCGCCGGACCTGGACACCAACCCCAGAACCATGGCCCTCACGCTCATCAAAGTGCGCCTGGGCCGGCCTCTGTCGCCGATGGGCCTGATGGCCTTCGAGGATCTGACAGACCAGCAGGTGCATGCTGTGCTTGCGGCGGCCCGGCGACCCGCCGCAGAGGCGCTGCCACTTCTCCAGAGCCTGCTCAACGCACCCCTGTGACCAAGACATTCCAATGGTCGTGAGGCACATGAATCAAGACTCGTGTGTGAAGCGCACTTGCAGGCCTGCGGAACGGGAATCGATTTTTATTCAGGTGCTGAACTGCCGATTGTTCATAGGGGCCTCACTTCCCAGCCTATGACTGGCAAGGGCGAGCCAGAGTCTCAATTTCATCCCGTCCAGTTTTCGGGAGGAAGCCCAGATCGAGCAGCCCATCATTTTGCTGAGGGCCTGACAGCCGCAAGTTATCGCCTATGGAACGCGATCTATGCGCTTGATTCCATATCACTCGAACACTTCTGGATGTCAACTGACAGATCAAGTAATGACCGGCTGCGCTTCCCCTGTTCAGCGGAAGAGCAGATTGAGGCAGGCGTCCACGGTCGTGTCGGCCCTCGGGTCCTTCAGGCAGTCGAGCAGGCTCGCCCAGTAATCCAGCATCACCTCATCGAACAGGTCCAGATCGTGCTGGGTCACGCCATCGTTCTCGAAGTACCAGGCGCGACTTGCTTTCTGCGCGGCAGTCGCGGCCAGCAGCTCCTCCTGAGACACGTCTTGCAGGTTCTGGTGCGTCTCCTGCAGGTGTCCAACCGCAGTTTGGAAGGCCGATCGAAAGAGGCCGATGGCGTTGCCCTGATTGTCCAATTGTCGTTCGCTGTTCATGGCTCTCCTGATGCGGCGCGTGTGGTGCGAGTCATTATCGGGGCCGCGGCAACCGGGACGTGCCGCCCGACAGCTCTATGATTTCGATCTCGCCGGTCTTGATGCCACTTTCCAGGACGCCGTTGTCCACCGTGCCCATGAACTGCAGCAGCCCGCCTTTCCCCGCTTCTGGATAGGCGGACGTCGTGAATTCCCAGCCCGCCACTTCCGCCGTGTTCCCGGAGGGGCGTGGGACGGTGGAGGCTTTCAGCAGGCGCCTGGGGATCTTGACGACCACATCAGGGTTCCCGTCGCTGAACTGGTACCAGGCGGGCTTGAGTTGTGCCCCCAGGCTCACGTCGTTGGGATTCTTCACGAGGACGTTGGCCATGAAGGCTTCGCGGATGTCCCAGCCGTTCTCACGCACCTTGTTCAGGGCGAACCGTGTGGTGTAGCGGTAGACGTAGGGGCTTCGTTCCAGGATGTCGTCGAGCAGGGCCTGGTACCGCGCGCCTGCGGCCTTGTCCTGCGCCGCCTGGGCGGGCGTCAGCTCCTCGCGCAGCACCACGGATTTGCCCCCGAATGTCTTGTCGGCCGCTCCACCGGGCACTTTCTGGTTCAGTAAGGCGACGCGAGCCGCGTTCAGCGGCCTGGTCGGGACGGGATTTTCGAGATTGAGGGTCAGCAGTCGACTCGCGAACTGCGGTGGAATGCTCTGGCTGTCGATCTCGGCCAGGACCTGCCGCACGCGGTTCAGCGGGTACTTGTTCAGCGTGGCCAGGAACTCGCCTGGCTTGTCCACCTTGCGCAGGAAGCCCTTGAGCTCCAGGGGATCCGGGACCTTCTTCAGGAGATTCCCCAGCAGTTGCGCGTTGTTGGTCTTGACGCCCCGTGCCGCCAGGACGTCCATCAGGGCCTCGTACGTGGCCTTGTTGCCGATCTGGGCGACCAGTTGCTCCCGCGTGTACAGGCCGCGCAGGGCCGTTGTGCGCCCGGCACTGGCGCGCACCCCAGCCGCACTGGCGACCGCCATCACGGTCTGCCCGATCATCGTCAGGAACGCCTTGGCCGCCACCTTGATCTGCGTGGCGTTCCCACGGGAACTCCAGGCTGTCTTCAGCCACCGCGCGCCCGCTTCGAGAGCGGCCGCTCCGGCCGTGACGGCGCCCACCCCGGCGACTGCCGTGATGATGCCCTGCAACCCCACCGCCAGGAATTTCGTGACGGTGGTGGGTTCCGGCGCGGCCGCGAGCACCCCCACGAGCAACTCCGCGCCGATCAGCGCCGTGGTCGTCGCCAGGATCACGGGCCAGTGCTCTTTCACCGTCGCCCAGGCGTCCCCCAGCACTTCCCGCACGTACTGCGGCGACTCCAGCACGGAACGCATGATGTTCGCGCCGGGACTCTGCCCCATGGCGGCATTCACCCGTGCCAGGGCTCCGCCGGTGATCGAGCCAGACTGAACGGTCCCCGCCAGGGTCTGCGCATACGCGGCGCCGGGAACCCACAGCAGGCTGCCCGCCTGGAGGGTCTGCCCGGCCTGGAATGCGCCCGTCCCCCGCTGACGGTTGACCTGCTCGAGCACATTCACGTAGTACCGGAGGTCCTGACCGGGCCGGACGAGGGCGCGGTAGTAGCGTTCCGCCACGCCAATCGCGGTCGTCTGTTGGGCCACACGGATCAGGCGCGAGCCGGGATCGGGCAGGTTCGTGGTGACGCGCAGGGTCTGAAGCCACCCGCTCTGCCCGGACGGGAGGGACACCCGACTCCAGCCGTTCGCCGCCTGACTGATCACGCCGACTTTCGTACCGACCGGAAGAGGCTGTGGCAGGACCTTGCTGGCCTGCGCGTCCGGTTGCGTGCGGAGGTTGGCTCCGTCGGAGTGGGTGATGATGCCGACCCGACCGACCGACTGTGGAGTCGGCGTGCGGACGGGGGCCGTTCCCGCGGCGGGACGCCGCTGGAAGGTCGTGGTTGGTGTAACGGTCGAGTGAGGCCGGGGTTGGATGGCCCGCGTCGGCAGGCTGGTCTTCTGGGCCAGTCGTGCGCCCATGGTGCGCGCCTCCGCTTCCAGGCCAGCGTCCGGGTCGATCCCGGTCCCTACGCGGCCCTGACTCTGCTGCACCGTGTGCGTGACCTCATGCGCGAGGAGTTCAAAGCCGCTCTGGGTGTTCGGCTCGAACCGCCCCGCCTGGAAGAAGATGTCCGTGCCTGTCGTAAACGCAATGGCATTCACGCCTTTGGCCAGCTTGTCGGCTTCCGCGTCGTCGTGGATGCGCACACGACTGAGGTCATGGTTGAGGCCCTGCTCCAGGTGCCGCTGCACGGCCTCCGGCAGTGGTGCGCCCCCGCCACGCCGCGCCTGGATGCGCTGCAACACGGGCTGTGTGGCCTCCGCGTCGAGTTCAGCCAGCTGCCGCTGCAGCGAGTGGGCCGTCTCCGCGTTCAGGGCGGCCTGCTCCTGGGCCTGCAGGCGCTGCAGGGCCTCGTCCGCCGCGCGTTGCAGGGGCAGCCGCTCACTGGAGGGCACCAGGCCCAGGACGACCCGGGAGACGGGGGCACTCACCGGGTGGCGCTGCAGGGTCGCGAGGTGCGTCCCGTACGTGGCGTACCGGGCGGCGGGGTCGCCGCGGTCCTGCCGGAACCCCTGCGCCAGGGTGTGCGCCACCTGCCGCTGCAGCGCCTGGAACTCCCCGTAGGCGCGGGCATCGAGGCGCTGGCCTTCAGCACCCTCGGCGCGGGCGCGCAGCACGGTCACCCAGTCCGATGGGGTCGTGGGCGCCGTGGGCACGGCAGGTGGCGAGCTGCGCGGTGCAGCCGACAGGGGAACCAGGGCGTCCACCTGTCGCTGCAGTTGGGTGCGCGCGGCCGTCAGGCGGGCCGCTTCCTGCCCCTCCAGGGCAGCCGCGCGCAGGACCGGGGCGACGGCCTGACGCTGAGCCGTGACCGGGCGGGCTGTCTGCCGCTGCAGGGCGCGGTGGTGGTGCGCCAGCTCTTCAGGCGGGCGCTGGAGGTCCGGCCGTGCGGTGTGAGCTGGCCCGGCCGCCTTCCGCTGGAGCTGGTGGACACGCTCGGTCATGACGGGCACGCTAGCGCACAACTGACCGCGAGGTGAGCTCATTTGCGCGGGTCACTCGGGCGCGGTCTCCGCTCTCCCCTGCTCAGTCGGCGGCGTGCTGGGCGAACAGCTCGGCCTGCTCGATCACCGTGCGGCTGGCGGTCTCCTGCTTGTCCGGTGGGTACCCGTGCTTGCGTAGCACCCGTTTGACCATCCGGCGCAGGTTCGCGCGGGCCTGCTCCCGTAGGTGCCAGTCGATCGTGGCGTTCCGGCGGACCGTCTCGGCAATGTCCCGCGCGATGTCCCGCAGCTGCTCGTCCCCCAGGATCTTCACGGCGCTGTCGTTGACTTCCAGCGCGTCGTAAAACGCGATCTCGTCCTCGGTGAGGTTCAGGGCCTCCCCGCGGGCCTGCGCCTCGCGCATCTGACGGGCCAGGTCGAGCAGCTCCTCGATCACCTGCGCGGTTTCGATGCTGCGGCTCTGGTAGCGCCCGATGGCCGCCTCGAGCTTCTCGCTGAACGCGCGGGACTGCACGGCGTTGCGGCGGCTGCGGGCGCGCACCTCGTCCCGCAGGAGCTTGTCGAGCAGTTCCACCGCGAGGTTCTTCTGCGGCATGTTCTGCACGTCCTCCAGGAACTTCGGCGACAGGATCGAGATGTCCGGCTTCTTCAGTCCGGCCGCGGCGAACACGTCGATCACGCCGTCCGGCGCGACGGCCTGCTCCACGAGCTGCTGCACGGCGGCGTTCACGTCATGCCGGGCCTGGGCGGTGCTCGTGACGTCCTGCTTGCTCAGCGCGGCCCGCACGGTCTGCAGGAAGACGACCTCCTCGCGCACGGCCAGCGCTTCCGGGTGCGGCACGGCCAGCGCGTACGCCTTGCCTAGCTGCAGCACCTCCCGGATGAAGCGCTCCTTGGCCTTGTCGCGTTTGGCCAGCACGAACTCCTGGGCGTTCACGATCAGGCTCACGCGCTCGGTGGGTGTGCCGCCCATGAAGTCCGAGTAGTCGAAGCCGTGCAGGATGCCGCGCACCACGTCCAGCTTCTCCGCCATGAAGTCCAGCGCCGCCTCGACATCCAGCGTGGGCGTCCCTTGCCCGCCGCTCGTGGCGTAGATGCCCAGTGCGTCCTTGAGGCTGTTCGCGAGGCCCAGGTAATCGACGACTAGCCCGCCGGGCTTGTCCGCGAAGACCCGGTTCACGCGGGCGATGGCCTGCATCAGCCCGTGGCCCTGCATGGGCTTGTCGAGGTACATGGTGTGCAGGCTGGGTACGTCAAAGCCCGTGAGCCACATGTCACGCACGATCACGAGCTTCATGGGACTGCCCGGGTCCCGGAAGTGATCCGCGATGGCCTTGTTCCGCGCCTTGCTGCGGATGTGGTCCTGCCAGGCCGGGTCGTCGTTCGCACTGCCCGTCATCACGACCTTGACCACGCCTTCCTGGTCGCCGGTGCCTGCCCACTCTGGCCGCAGGCGGATCAGCTCGTCGTACAGCGCCACGCAGATCCGGCGGGACATCGCCACGACCATGCCCTTGCCCTCCAGAACGCTCTGACGCGCCTTGAAGTGCGTCACGAGGTCCTGCGCGACCGCCCGGACACGCTCCGGGGCGCCCACCAGGGCTTCCAGCGCCGCCCACTTCGTCTTGAGCTTCTCGCGGCTGCTGTCTTCCTCCCCCTCTGTGATCTCCTCGAAGTCCTCGTCCAGCGTCGCCCAGGCGACCTCGTCGGTTGTGAGGCGTACCAGACGGGACTCGTAGTAGATCGGGACGGTCGCGCCGTCCTCCACGGCGCGCTGCACGTCGTACACGTCGATGTATTCCCCGAAGATCGCGCGGGTGTCGGCGTCCTTGGACTCGATGGGCGTGCCCGTGAACCCCAGGAACGTCGCGTTCGGCAGGGCGTCCCGGATGTGCTTCGCGAAGCCGTAGGTGAGCACGCCGTCCTTCCCCAGCCGGGCATTCAGGCCGTACTGGCTGCGGTGCGCCTCGTCCGCGATCACGATGATGTTCCGCCGCTCCGACAGGGTCGGGAAGGCGTCCCCACGCTCCTCGGGCAGGAACTTCTGGATGGTCGTGAACACCACGCCGCCCGCGGCGCGCTCCCCGAGTTTCTGCCGCAACTCCGAACGGGCCGTGACCTGCTCCGGGACCTGCCGCAGCAGGCCCGAGGCGCGGCTGAACGTCCCGAACAGCTGATCGTCCAGGTCGTTGCGGTCCGTGAGGACCACCAGCGTCGGATTAGCGAGTTCCGGCTGCACGACCAGCTTCCCGGCGTAAAACACCATGGTCAGGCTCTTCCCGCTGCCCTGCGTGTGCCACACCACGCCGCCCCGGCGGTCCCCGGCGACGCCGCTGGCCTCCACAGTCGTCTGCACGGCCCGCTGCACCGCGTGGTACTGGTGGTACGCCGCGACCTTCTTCTTCACGTCAGGGCCGTCCACTTCGAACACCACGAAGTGCCGCAGCAGGTCCGTGAGCACCTCCGGCGTGAACGCGCCCTTGATCAGGGTCTCCAGGCTCTCGGGGTGGACCTCGCGGCCCGTGACGGTCTTCCACGGCTGGAAGCGCTCGAACGCCGCGCCCGCCACGCCCAGGCGCGCCTGACTGCCATCCGAGATCACCAGCAGCGCGTTGTACGCGAACAGGCGCGTGAGCTGCTTCTGGTACGTCTGCAGCTGTGTGTACGCCTTCTCGATGGTGGCGTTGGCGTCCTTGGTGTTCTTGAACTCGAAGATCACCAGCGGCAGCCCGTTGATGAACACGATCACGTCCGGGCGCCGCTCGACCTGCCCCTCCACCACCGTGAACTGGTTGACGGCCAGGAAGGCGTTCCGGCGCGGCTGCGCGAAGTCGATGACCTGGAGGTGCTCGGCGCGGACGCCGCCCAGCCCGTCCGGGAGTTCCACCTGCACGCCGTCCGTGATCAGGCGGTGCATTCCCTGGTTCGCCTGGAGCCCCACCCCGACCGGGTTCGACAGCTGCCGGACGGCCTCCGCGATCGCCTCGGGGCTCGCCCCGGGATTCAGGCGGACCAGCGCCGCGCGCAGCGGGCCGTCGAGCACCACGTCCTGGTACGAGGCCCGCTGCGCGCCGGGTGTTTCGGGGGCGATGTCCGGCCCGAAGGCAGTCTCGAATCCCTGGCCGCGCAGCCACTCCAGCGCGGCCAGTTCGACCGTCTCTTCGTTGTAGGAGGACGCCATCCCGCGGAGTGTACCCTCACGCGTCCACACGCACACACGCAGATGCCCAGGGCAGGTGAGGCACCCTCACAAGGGGGAGACTGGTAAGGTTCGCGGGATGACTCGAATTGTGCTCGCCGCGCTCTGCGCTGGCCTGATCCTGAGTGCCTGCGGACAACGCTACTCCGATTCCGCCAAGTACACCGCGCCCGTCGGCTACGACACCACCAAAGGCCAGTGCAACCCCAACTACAACTACCCGCCGGGCAGCCCTTGCAACAACCCACAGCCCCCAGCGACCACCAAAGGCATGCGTGTCACCGTCGAAACCATCAACTGCGCCGCAAACTACAGCTACATCTGGGGGAACACGATGTACTCCGGCACGGCGTCCAGCGTTGATCGGACCTTGAGTGCCTCCGCTGGCGACGTGATTGCCGTCACCGCGCAGAGCACCTGCGGCGCCGGTGGCTCCGCAACGGTGAAGCTCTACAAGGACTCCACGCTCGTAGCGTCAGACTCGAAGGTCGGCCCGGAGGTCGCGCGGGCCAGCGCGACCTACTGACATGGGGGCGTCTTGTGACTGGCCGTGATGCGTTAGGGCCTCAGTTCGCCAACAGGGACGAAGACCGCGTGCGGGTGTACGACATCGCGCTGTCCCTCGCGTATGCCCCTGACATACGGCAGGCGTTGGTGGTGGTCTGCGAGGAGCATCCACTGCTCATCGTTGAGGTCCTGTCGCCTACGCTGATGAGACTCACCACCACCCCTTCCTGGCCCGTCAGGCACTCTGACATGCCGTTCCGGCTGTACTGCTTCCACATGCATGCGATGATGCGTGCCCAGAAAGTCCGGGACGGATGCTCAGACATCCACGGCATGCCGCTCACCTGAGTTGGTGAGGGTCTGCACGCTTGACCTGTTCGCCTTCTGATTGGCAGCCTTCCGACGCTGTCCTGAAGGCTGCCGAGTCCAGCAAGCCCAGCCTGCACCAGATCACAGCAGGGTCGGCAGAGTGTCCTGTGAGTGCATCAGGACGCAGGAGTGGATCAGCGGGGAACTCAGCGGCAGATTCCGGCCCAGAAACACGCGCGCGTACCATTCGCCGTACGCGCCGACGTACCCTCCGCCCCGCCAGCACCGATTGTCCACGCCGAACAGGTCCAACACATCGTTAGCGAACCCTGAATCGGCCGCCACGTACGCGTAATAGGCCGCCTGGGGATCCAGCCCACGGTCCTGCTCAGCCGGGTCCCGGTACAGGTAGAAGTCCTCACCCGAAAGGCCATAGTGCTCCAGTGGGGGACGTGTTCCACCATGAATGTTCAGGAGCTGGTCGGTCACCTGGGCCGCCGCGCCCATGCGGTGATGATCAGTGGCCAGGTAAGCCAGTGCTTTCCACGTGCCGGGGAACAGGTCGAGCGGCTCCTCCTGGTCCGTCCGGACGGTCACGACGTAGAACTCATCCTCAAGGTAGGCAGGTTCCGGGAAGCCTTCCTCCGACTTGATCGTCTCGGTATGCCACGCCACCCGCCACCTGGAACTCATGTACCCGCTGTACTTCTCCGGGTCGGTGTCGTCGACGCCGCCGTACAGGCGGCGCGCGGCGTCCTGGACGGTCAGGCCCTGCATCTCCTCGTAGTCCCCAAAGCAGACGTAGGGGCGGTGGAGCGGGCCGAGCTGACCCGTGAAAGCCCGCTTCGGGATCAGGCGGATGAGGAGGCCCGGGCGGGTGCGGAGGATGAGGCGCTGACGAATCTGTTCAGAGTCTTTGGTCATTGTTGCTGCCTTGAAGGGGTGAATGAGGGTCGCCCGGCTGGGGCCGCGCTGATGGTTGGTCGCGGATGGCGCCGTATTTCATGGGGTCTGGGCTACCGTCAGGTCAGCCCATGGGGCCAGGATCCGGTCGTAGATGGCCTGCGCCTCCCAGGTGTCCTGGTGGAGGGGAAGCACCACACCAACCCCGAAGTCAATCCAGCACCAGTCGGGGGCGTCCATCTGCGACAGGAGCAGGATGAGCGTGCGCACGTCCGGCGCGTCCGGGAACTGCTCGTGAAAGAGACGGGTGCCGCTGGACTCCTGAGCCACCAGACGGCCCTGCCGGGTCTGCCACACGACCGTCTGAGATTCCCGCCCCGCGTAGTCGCGGCTGCGTCCGGGCGTGGCTGTGAACACCTGCAGGCGGACCGTCAGGGACTGGCCTACACGCGCCTCGGCTTCTTTCAGGCGAGCGTCGAAGGTCCGGTTGCGGGCCTGCGCCAGGAAGTCAGGCCAGGCCCAGCGAGCGGCCAGGATGTCCGACGCCGGGAAGTGCGGCGCGGCGGTCCCTTCCACGCCTTTCTCCACGCACCACTGCACGAACACCTGATCGCCCGCTTCCCCCCAGGGCCACAGGCCGAACTTCGCGCGGTGATGCGCCGGGTTCTCGTACGAATCTGGCAGCAACCACACGGGCGTCGTGTCCGGCCGCTCAGTGCTGTACAGCAGGATCCCCAGTTGGACCGGCGCGGCCTGCTGCACCGCGTGGGCGAGCTCGCGGGGGCTGTGGTACCGACTCACGCTTCGTCCTCGTCCAGTGCGCCTTCGTCACCAGGTCCGACGGGAATGTCCTGCAGAACCTTGATGCGCGGAGAGAACACCCGGTGTAGTGCCTGCAGGTGCTTCAGGAACCATGCGTGCTGCTCACCCCAGGTCGTGTCGTCCCGGACGTCAGGCACCTCCAATCGAAGTTCGACCTGCGACTGCTTCTTACCGAGATTTTCCGTCCACATCATCGGGAAGCCCAGCGCTGCCTCAATCTCGTCCTTCTGCAGCAACAGCTGCCGGTAGTAGTCCTTGGACAGATTGGAGTACAGCCCCACCGTCAGGATGCTCTTCTGCGTGTTGATCCGCGCGCCCACCCAGAATCCACTGCGGCCCACAGAGAAGTCCATCCAGTGCACGGCCTGTGGCCGCTTGATACTCAGGGGCCCTGCATTGGGCTTGGCGTACTCGACGAAGGCCTGCCAGTACGCGAGTTTCAGCTGATCCGTCCCGGTGAGCGCCTCCGCCTGCTCAGTGGTCGCTTTCAACCAGTCATTGGGCTGACTGACCACGTTGAACTTCGGGGCGGGCATGGACGAGCCGATCTGCCAGAGTTCCACTTCCAGCCCGAAGAAGTTCACGCCCTCCGCCGTACTGCGGTTCAACCAGTCCAGTGCCGCCCGGTGCTCATCCGTGAACCGCTCGGCGATCCATACGATGGTTACGGCCTCCAGCCCGGCGGCGTACGTGATCAACTGCCCAAGGTGCGAGTGGTCGGTCTTCCCGAACTGGTTCTCGATCAGCACGCGCGCGTGCGTACTGCTGTCACTGCACAGGAGGTCCGCGCGGAACGGGCCGACCCACTGCTCACGGCCGACAAATTCCAGCTCCATGCCGATGGTCTCCCCGAGCAGGGCCAGTGAGTCGTCTTCAGCCAGCCACGGCGTGAAGTTCTGCGCCTCGTTGGGCCAGACGGTGCGGATGTCCTCAAGGCGTCTCAGTCGCCCAAGCGGTTGTGCAGTGACGTTCAGCGTCATACGGGTGTGACCTCAGTGATGGAGTTCTGGTGCTGATGGCCAGCTGGCCGGGCAGGCGACAGGGACTCGACGGGAACGGCCCAACATGAACTGAGTCCCCTGGCGCTGGAGTGCATCCCCTGGTTCGCCTGGAGCCGGGTTCGACAGCTGCCGGACGGCCTCCACGACCGCCTCAGGGCTCGCCCCGGGATTCAGGCGGACCAGCGCCGCGCGCAGCGGGCCGTCGAGCACCACGTCCTGGTACGAGACCCGCTGCACGCCGGGCGTCTCAGGAGCGATGTCCGGTCCGAAGGTAGTCTCAAACCCCTGGCCGCGCAGCCACTCCAGCGCGGCCAGTTCGACCGTCTCTTCGTTGTAGGAGGACCCCATCCCGCGGAGTGTACCCTCACGCGTCGACGCGCACGCGCGTAGATGCCCGGGGCAGGTGAGGCACCCTCACAAGGGGGAGACTGGTAAGGTTCGCGGGATGACTCGAATTGTGCTCGCCACCCTCTGCGCTGGCCTGATGCTGAGCGCCCTGACCTCAAGGGGCGTCTCGTGACGGGCCGTGATGCCCTGAAGCCTCAGGTCGCCGTCAGGGACGACGAGGACCTCGTGCAGGTGTACGACGTCGCTCTGTCCCTCGCGTATGCGCCGGAAATGCGTCAGGCGCTGGTGGTGATCAGCGCGGAGCAGCCGCACACCCTCGTTGAGGTCCTGTCGCCCACGATGATGAGGCTCACCATCACCGATCCCTCCTGGGCGGCCAGACCCTCGGACATGCCCTTCAGATTGCACAGCCTCCACATGCAGGCCATGATGCGGGCAGAAAAAGTCCGGGACGGGTACTCGGACATCCACGGCGTGCGGCTCACCTGAGGCAATCGCTCCTGTATTCCCGATCTGATCACCTTGCCAGGGACGGCCTGACGCTGTCCTGAGCGCTGTCGAGCCCTCCTCTCCCGATCGGCCGGACATCACACATCGCTGCTGGACGGCAAGCTCAGGACGCCGCCCGTTGAGACGAGGCGGCGTTCTTCTGACCCTTCAACGACCCGGATCCAGCTGTCCACGATGCAGATGGGTTCGCCTGCGACCTGTCCCAGTTGGAGGTGGAAGCCGCCGTACATGCCCGGGATGGGAAACCAGAGTTCGTTCCCCGGCGTTTCCGTCAGGAGTTCCAGCGGCGGAAAGCGCATGGTGATGCCCTCCAATAGGTGCTGGATGTCCTCGCGGTCGCGGATCACCTGGTGAACTCCGGCTTCCACAGCGGCCATCTTGGCCGCAGGGAAGGTCAGGGTGGGCCTGGGCGTCAGCAGGTCCAGGAGGTGCTGGTGCCCACGTTGACGGGCGATATCGACCGCCTGCTCAGCCGCTGTGGTGCGCAGCGTGCGGAGCGCCCCGAGTTCCAGTAGCGCCTGGACGACCTCGGCAGGCGCGCCGCCGTGGGCTGCCTGGTGCAGGGGCGCGTAGCCGCTGGTGCCGCCTATGCGACCCGCGTTGATGCGCCCTGGGTTGTGCGTCAGGAGGTCCAGCAGGCGAGCCCACTGGCAGTCCCTGGCGGCGTCCGCCACGGCGTGAGCGGCCTCCACGTAGGACTGCTGGAACGCATCCGGGTCGTTCCTGCCGATCCAGTGTGGGGCACTCATGCAGGAGCGCCCTCTGGAGCTTCGACGGCGTTCTCCCAGTCGCTGACGTCCAGTTCGCCGGACAGGAGACGGGGGAGGAGCGTATCCCGGATGTGAGCGAGTTCGATTGATTCAAATGTGCATAATTGTATCTTTTCTATTATCGGCGCAACTGCTGCACTATATGCGACTGCTAATGCCGCCGAAGGTAATATGATGGGATATGCTGCAAGGTCATTCCAAGAAGCTCTCGGCATTCGCGTCCCACTCGATGAACCTGCCATGGCGTTTATGAATTCATCACTGCTGACTAAAAAAAGCACGTATTCTTCCCAATTTATTTTGGGTTTTAAGATTAATATATCAGTGGACGAGATGCCATTGAATGGGGCAATGCCAACCTTCTTGAAATATGGCCTCAGTTTACCAAAAAGAATTTCGCCTTTTTTGAAAATTACCTTTCCACTGTCTACGTCTTTAGCCTTACCCCACGAATTTAATCCAATTGAGCCTCTGGGCATATGTTCTAGGCCAATATATGGCGTCCTGCCATCAATGCTCTGCGGATTGATCGAACGTCGGGGATTTTCCACTATTGATCCCAATTGACTAACCCTCCAGCCCTCTGGAAACCACTTCCCGTCGATCTCCACGAAGCGGTCGGGGATGAGGGCGGCGGTTTCGGCGTCCATGCCTGCGGGTTGTTCGCCGCGTTGTTTGGCGTGGACGGGGTCGAAGTCGATGAACCAGCTTTTGAACAGGGCGCGGGCCATCTGCTCCAGCGTGCGGTTGATCTGACGATTGAGCTCGATTTTATCGTCAAAGGCGGAAAGAATATTGGCGATTTGCCTCTGAATTTCCAAGGGTGGGAGCGGAATATCTAATTCCATTAAGTCAGATCCAGTAATTCCGGATACCGCCACTTGACGAAGAATGGAACCTAGATTGGTTTTTCCCGCTGGAGAGTTAAAATAATAATAAAGATACTGACTATCAGAAATATTATCGTTCGCTCTTGCGCGAATCAGAGACGATTCAAAAACAGCCTCATCCTCTGCCTCTTTGACCCAAATACACTTACCCGCCCCTTCTGCGGTAAGTGATCGTCTAGCAAAAATCAAATCCCCTTTCTTAATTCCGAACCGATCAATCTCGTCTTTATCTACATCTAATAGCTTCATTTCTATTGAGGTTGATAGACGAGGATTTGAAAAAAGCTCACCCATATTTACTATTTTAATGCCCTTTCCGTGAAACTCTTTAGACTTATAAATACCGTTTCGGACCTTGCCATTAAGTAATTCGCCAAATTTCTTGCTGATCCACTCACTCGTCATTTTGCACAACCTTCGAATTTCCAAGCTTAGATTCAAGGGCCTCTACACTCGGCAATTGACCTTCAAATTGCTTCGGCAGACTCTCCGCAATTACGTAGGTGCTCACGCCCAGCGGCTTGTCCATGTCGCGCAGGGCGTACTCGGCGATCACCTTGTTCTTCGTCCGGCACAGCAGCAGCCCGATGGTCGGCGCGTCCTGCTCGTGCCGCAGCAGGTCGTCGGCGGCACTCAGGTAGAAGTTCATCTTGCCGACGTACTCGGGCTTGAACTCCCCGATCTTCAGGTCGATCACCACGTAGCAGCGCAGCTTCAGGTGGTAGAAGAGCAGGTCCAGGTAGAAGTCCTCCCCGCCGACTTCCAGGTGGTACTGGCTGCCCACGAACGCGAAGCCCACGCCGAGTTCCAGCATGAAGTCCCGCAGGTGCGCCAGCAGGCCCCGTTCCAGGTCGCGTTCCAGTGCCTCGTCGTGCAGGCTCAGGAAGTCGAAGGTGTATGGGTCTTTCAGGAGCTGCTGCGCCAGTTCCGACGTGGGCGCAGGGAGCGCACGGTCGAAGTTGGTGGTGGCCTGCCCCTGGCGGTCGATCAGGCGGGTGTCCATCTGGTGGATCAGGACGTTGCGGCTCCAGCCGTGCTGGATGGCGGCGCGGGCGTACCATTCCCGCTGCGCCGGGTCTTTGAGTTTGTCGAGCAGGGCGACGTTGTGGAACCAGGGCAATTGTGCAGCAAGCTGCTGCACAAATTCAGGGTCCGGCCAGGCTGCCGCGAAGGCCCGCATGTACTTCAGGTTCCGAGGGCTGAAGCCTTTCAGGTCGGGGAACTCGGCTTTCAGGTCCCGGGCGAGCTGGTCGACGACTTTCGCGCCCCACCCTTCCTGGGCCTGCCGCGTGAGGATGCTGTGCCCGATGTGCCAGTACAGCAGCACCAGTTCCCGGTTGACGGCCAGCGCCGCCCGCGTCTGCGCGCTGCGGATGCGGCCTTTCAGGTCCCCGAGCAGCGCCGCGTAATCGTCGGGGAGGGTCAGGTCACTCGCCATAGCCGAGCCTGTCCAGGTTCGCCTTGATGACGGCCTGCAGGCGGTCACTCTCGGCGAACTGGGCACGCAGCTCCCCACTCAGGCGCGTCATTTTTTCCGCGAAGGGTTCGCTGTCCTCTTCCCTGGGCGCGGCGCCCACGTAGCGGCCGGGCGTGAGCACCCAGCCGTTCTTCTCCAGGTCGTCGATGGTGGCGGACTTGCAGAAGCCGGGCACGTCCTCGTACTCCCCGTCGCCGTCGCCGCGCCAGTTGTGGTACGCCTGGACGATGCGGGCGCGGTCCTCGTCCGTCAGGTCGCGTTCGGTGCGGGTGCGCATGTACCCGAGTTCACGCGCGTCGATGAACAGCACCTGCCCGCTGCGGTCCCGCAGGGGGCGGCCTTCCTGTCCGGTGCCGCTCTGCTTGTTGTTCGCGAGGATCCACAGGCTCACGGGAATCTGCGTGGTGTAGAACAGCTGCCCCGGCATGGCCACGATGCAGTCCACCTTGTCCGCCGCGAGCATCCGCTTGCGGATCTCCCCTTCCCCACTCTGACCGCTGCTCAGCGAACCGTTGGCGAGCACCACGCCCGCCGTGCCGCTGGGCGCGAGGTGGTACAGGATGTGCTGCAGCCACGCGTAGTTCGCGTTCCCCACCGGGGGCGCGCCGTAGCGCCAGCGGGGGTCGCTCTGCAGGCGCTCCCCACCCCAGTTGCTGATGTTGAAGGGCGGGTTGGCCAGAACGTAATCGGCGCGCAGGTCCGGATGGAGGTCCTGGTGGAAGGTGTCGGCGTTTTCTTTGCCGAGGTCCGCGTCGATGCGGCGGATCGCGAGGTTCATCCGCGCGAGCTTCCAGGTGGTGTAGTTGCTCTCCTGACCGTACACGGCGATGTCCCCGATCCGGCCCTTGTGCGCCTCGACGAACTTCTCGCTCTGCACGAACATCCCGCCCGACCCGCAGGCCGGGTCGTACACGCGGCCCTTGTACGGGGCGACCATCTCCACCATGGTCTGCACGACGCTGTCCGGTGTGTAGAACTCCCCCCCGAGTTTGCCTTCCGCGGCGGCGAAGCGGCCCAGCATGTACTGGTACACCTTGCCCAGCAGGTCCGTCTCGGCTTTCAGGGCGGGCTGGTCGCTGAACAGGTCGCTCTGCTCGGTGACGGTGCCGCCCGTGCCGTACTTGCTGATCTCGTCGATCAGCCCGCCGATCACGCGGTGCGGGAGGCTGGGGCGGGCGTACCCGGTGGGGAGCATCCCGCCGAGCTGCTTAGCGTTCTCCTTCTCAAGCGCCGCCATGGCTTTGTCGACCAGGCTGCCGATGGTCGCCTCGCGCGCGTGGTCCTTCAGGGTATCCCAGCGGGCCTCACGCGGCACCCAGAACACACCCTCGGCAAGGTACTCGTCGCGGTCCTCGGCGGTCTCCTCACCCTCTTCAGCCTTGAGCTTGTCGTACAAGGTGGTGAAGGCGTCGCTGATGTACTTCAGGAACACCAGGCCGAGCACAACGTGCTTGTACTCGGCGGCGTCCATGTGGCCGCGCAGCTGGTCGGCGGTGTTCCACAGCACTTCTTCAATCCGGGGCGGGGCGCTGGGGGCGCGGGCCGCTCGTTTGGTCCCTCGGGTCATTGCCCGCAGTGTAGAGGGCCAAGTGCTGACTGCCCACCACAGATCGCCAAACGCCATCCATGCGGACCGGAACGCCCCTGCCCTGATTTAAAGATGATTTTTTATAAGAATAAAAAGAAACATCATTTCATCAGTGCTGCCACATTTTCGGGCCGCTCGTGTGTCCAGCACGGCCTTTTCTGGCTTTTTCTGCCCGAATTTCCCCCAAACTTGACGAACGAATCCCCCAAACTTGACGAACAAAAGAGCCTGTTTCCCCCAAACTTGACGAACGAATCCCCCAAACTTGACGAACGGGCACCTGGATTTCCCCCAAACTTGACGAACCCTACTCTAATACTGGTTCGAATCTGTCTCAGAGCGAAAAAAAATTCATTTCCCCCAAACTTGACGAACCCACTTCCCCCAAACTTGACGAACGAATCCCCCAAACTTGACGAACGGTTTCCCCCAAACTTGACGAACGCTATTCCGGGAGCAGGTCCCGCAGGGCGTCGGCCTTCCGGGCAGGGTCCTGGCCCATCTCCCGTGTCACGAGCCGGACGAGGTCTGTCACGTCCACCTGCCCGGCCAGCAGAGCCGTACGCAGCCGGTCGCGGTCCGTGGGTGATAGCAGGGGCGTCACCTTGGCGAAGGTCAGCAGACGCTCCAGGCGTGTGAGTTGACGCTCGGGCGACAGCGCCTGGAATTCCTGCAGCTGGCGGGATTCCACCTCATCGGTCACCTCGTCCGCCACGGCAGTGGCCGGTAGTGCAGCCCGCGGCTCGACTTCAGGGGGGAGGGGGACGACTTCGGCGTACCGTTCCGGGTGCACGAGCATGTCCCGAAGCAGGGCCCCGGCGTTCTGCTTGCGGCCCGGGTACGCGTCGAAGCGGCGCAGGGCGAGGTGCACCGGCGCTGGATCCGGATGTTCCGTGAGGTACTTTCCAGCCACGGCGGGATACATGCCGCGTTTCGTGAGGGCGCGCAGCAGTTCCTCGTCGGGGAGGCGCTCGACCGGCGCGAACACGTAGGTGAGTTCCTGACTCTTCCCGCGCCCGGTAACCTCCACGTCCAGGAGGATGCCCCGCTCGCGCAGCTCGTCATGGGCGGGTTGCAGCACCCGGCGGATCTTGTCCGGTTCGGTGCTGTAGATGCTCAGGCGTTCGCCCCACTCGAGCAGGTTGATCGTCACCCGGTCCTGCGCCGAACCCGAATCCCAGCGCAGCGCGTCCAGCACGCGGTACACCGCCCGCACCGGGGGGCTGCTGAGTTCCCGGTACAGCGTGAGGTCCAGCGGTTTGACGTACCCGTCGCGGATGCTCAGGGCGATCTCGTCCGGTAGGCGGACCTCCAGCACGCTGCCCGCGTCGTACTCCTCGTCCCGGGTCGCGGTGACCTTCCAGAGGTAGTTGAACGTGGCGTCCAGATGCCGCTGTCGGCCCTGCGACCACCAGCCCTGCGTGATCTGGTAGCTCGTACTCTGGAGTCTGCGCAGGGACTGCCGGACTTCCCGGTAGTAGTGCGCGCTCGCGTGCAGCCCGGCCGCCAGGAGCAAGCGGTGCAGGGACACGCGGACCGTGCCGTCCTCCGGGCAGCCGTCCTCGAGGTAGAGGTTGATGATGGCGACCATCACGTCGTTGTCCAGGCCGTGCGGCACGACGTGCCCGGTAAGGGCGGTGCACGTGACGGTCACAGTCCGCTCGCCGGTCTGGTACGTGCGGGTCCAGCCGGTGTACCCGGCCGGTACGCGGGACTGGGCACTGATCAGCGACAGGCGGGCCACGTTGAGCTCGTCGTGCCCGTTCCGCCGCTCGTCACCCAGGTGGGTGGGCATGACCGCGTCCGCCGTCGGCGGCGCAGGGGTCGCCTTACGGGACGCCCGACTCATCTCAGCGCTCCACGTGGGGAATGAATCAACCAGGACACGATCACAGGGCCTCCAGTGTACCGGGCGGAGTGGGTGGCACGGCCGGCAACTGCCCGAAGTTCCTGGCACCGATTCCGGTGTTTCCCGAATGCCCGGCGGGTCTCCCCTGTCTCAGGCGGGGCCGAACGAGCCAATGGGCTGCCCTGGAAATTCCCCCTCGCAGGTCAGGGGCAGGGCAGGAGTCACATCTGCCGATCATCGGTGTCCCCCTGACGCACGACAGGGATGGGGCCGATCGCTGGCCGGAAGTGGACGGTCCGTTTGAGAGGGGTGGATGCCTCGGCGGTTACGACCGGCTGCCCTGCAACTCGTCCTGCAGTTGTTCGAGGAGGCGCATGACGCGGGCGCGGCGCTGGTCGTCGAGACGCTCGAGGGTCCGGGTCCCGAGGTTCTGGCGAACGTCCGCCGCGAGGCCCTTCCACCGCTTGCCCTGCTGATCGTCCACGAGGCGGCGCAGCTCCTGGAAGGACGCGCCCGTCTCACTGGCAGCCAGCAGGACCTGGCGCAGCGCCGGGTCGGTCTGCCGGTGGATCAGCAGAGCACTCCGGCCGGCCATGCGGCCCTCGCGCACAGCGTCGAGCAGCTCCTGGGGGAGTTGCAGGAGGGGCAGGTTGTTCGTGACGAAGGATTCCCAGGTCATTGTGCCCAGGGACGCGAACAGCGTCTCCAGGCGGGCCCGCTCGTCGCCGTGCTGCTCCGGGTGGTTGCGGATCGCGTGCAGGCGGCGTCCCAGTGTCTGGGCCAACGTGGAGGCGTCGTCGGGGTCGGCGTGCGGCCCGCTGCCCAGCACGTCCTGAATCAGCAGCAGGCGGTACAGAGCCTCGTCAATGGCGTCGAGGTCCTCACGTTGCAGGTTCTCCACGGCGCTGAGGCGGCGGGCGTCCTGATCGTCGAGGGTCAGGATCAGGCAGGGCAGCGTGCGGGGGGGAGGGCCGGTCAGGCCGCGCTCCTCGTCCACGCTGAGCTGAAGGGTCGCGGCGAGGTCTGGTGCGGAGGCGCGCCAGCGGCGTTCACCGGCGATGATCTCGTACCGGCCTGGCTGCTGGGGGGAGGGCCGGACGATCAGGTTCTGCCGGACGCCTTCGCGCCGGACGCTGCGGGCCAGGGCCAGCAGGCTGTCCCTGGGGAAGCTCCGCCGGGGTTGCCAGGCCGCGCGGTGCAGCTGCTCGTGGCTGATCTGCCGGACCTGCCCCTGGGTGGCTACGGCACTGAGGCCGCCGAGCAGGTCTTCACGAGACACGCGCGGCTCCGACGGTCTGCAGGAAGGCGTCTGCGACGGCCATGATCTCGGCGCGACCGTCGCCACGGTCGAAGACCGGGACGGGCGTGGCGCGTTCCATCGCGGTGGGGTAGAGGCCCGGCCGGTGCCGCACGACGCCGAGGATCTGCCCGAACAGGCTTTCGATTTCCGCCTGGTACTGCCGGGCGAGGGTGGTGTTGGGCGCCTGGGTGATGACGGGCGGCAGGACCTGCAGCTCTGGGTTGAGGCGGTGGTAGTGTCCCTTCTCCACGCGGGAGCGGATGAAGCTGCCGGCGCGCAGGCCCTTGCGGTTCGGGGGAATGGGCAGGAGGACCCGGTCGGCGGCCAGCAGGGCCAGGGTCGCCATGTCACCGAGGGTGGGGTTGGTGTCGATGAAGACGAAGTCATAGGTGCCTGCCGCGCGGATCTCGTTCAGGGCGTAGCGCAGCCCGACGACCATGCTAACGTCCGACTTCAGCTCCTTCTCGAGGTTGTAGAGCGTGATCGAGCTAGGCATCAGGTCCAGCCCGTAGACGTGGTGCACGTCGGGTAATGGGCCCGTACCCAGGACCGCGGGGCCGATGGTCTGCGCGAAGGACTCGTCGGCATTGGCGAACATCTCGTCGACATCGACGCCGAGGCTGACGCTGAGGTCGGCCTGATGATCCGCGTCAATGAGCAGCACGCGGTGGCCCAGCAAGGCCAGCGCCGCGCTGAGGTCGCGTGCCGTGGCGCTCTTGGCGACGCCGCCCGCATAGCTGTGAACGGTGGTGATGAGTGTCATAGGTGGTCCTCCGAAACTAGAATCACGTGATTCTAGCCTGACGCGGAATGGGCCGATTTAGAATCACGTGATTCTAGATCGGGTCTCTGAAGCCGGCGGGCGCGTTCTGATCAGGTCGGCGAGTCCCCCAGCAGGGGAGGCCGGGCACCTGAGGCAAGGTGAGCCGCGCGCGTGCGACACACTGGGCTATGACGCGTTCTGTTGAATGCCCCCGCCGGACTGACGCTGTGCGGGAGTGTCCGTGACGACCCATCCCGAATACGCTCAGGAGCGTGAGTTCCTGGCCACCACTGTCGCCGCTATTCAGGAGGCCCTCGCGCGGCGGGAAGAGGCGTCTTTCTAAGAGCGTGTTTTAAAAGTTTTAGGCAGCGGGGTCAAGACGGCGCAACATGAGGCGAATGCTGGCGAGATAGCACCACGCTTCGGTGGTCTCTGGCCGCCCTTCGAAATCTCGGGTCAGGCGACGACAGCGGGTCAGCCAGGCCAAGCTACGCTCAACGACCCAGCGCCGTGGGCGGACAACGAGGCCTCGTTGTCCGCTGATGCCGTGAACGATCTCCACCACCCAGCCCAGGACCTTCTCGGCCCACGTCACCACTTCACCTGAGTAACCGCCATCCGCCCAGATGTGCTTCAGGCGCGGATGGCGTTTGGCGAGGATGCTCAGCAGGATCGGGGCTGCGACCCGATCCTGCACGCCACCCCCCGTCACATAGACCACCAGCAGTAGTCCAAGGGCGTCCACGACCAGATGCCGCTTGCGCCCATGGGTCTTCTTGCCCGCGTCCACACCGCGTATCCCCGCCTGTGGCGCACAGCGCACGGTCTGGGAGTCGATACTGCCCGCTTCCATACTGACACGTTGGCCACCTACCTGAACACTCGCTGGCCACACCGACGTACAGACGCGCTGCGTCGTCTTGCCGAAGTGCTCCAGGCCGAATCCACACTTCACCGCAAGATCGCGCTTCATCTCCCCAGATCAGCTACGTTGGAATCAAAAACTCGGACGGTGGCCCGCGTGTTTCACGACGCTCAACTCACGTCACAGGACGTCTGTGACGTCCTGCTTCCCTTGCTACCCGACGGCAAGCTCACCCTGATAATGGACCGCACCACTTGGCACTACGGCCAGATGCCGCTGAATATCCTCGTCTTGGGCGTTCTGCACTTCTTCTTCCAGGCGTAAAAGGACGCCGGACTGCAGCCAAGTCACTGCACAAGTACTCGACTGGCTTCTCGCCCTTTTTGGCGTTCTGGAGCAGATTGATGATCTGACCTTCGCTGAACTACCGATTTTTCATGGGGGCCTCTCTTCCCAGCCTACGGCTGGCGGGGGCGAGCCTGACTCTCTACTTCATCCCGTCCAATTTTCGGGGGGCAGCCCACTTGCCCATGTTCCCCCAGAGGCGCCACGCCTCACCACCCATCTCGAGGTGATCTGTTGACTCGAACCGATACTGACCACACGCCGCGCCTTCCTCGTAGCCCTGACCGCCAGTGCTCAGACGACCGCCGCTCAGGGAGGAAAAACCGCCACCCGGAGGCGCCACAGCCTGCCTGGCTGACTGAGGAGAAACTCACCTACCACCGCAAAGTGATGGTTCAGCGTCATGCAGACGCCAAAAACGCCCAGCGTGCCGAGCAGCAGCGCATCAGAATGATGCGCAATGACGCCCTGAGCAAGCAGGTCACAGAGGCTGCCCGGCAACGTGCGCTGGATCAGGCGGTTGCCGACCCTGTGCGGCCCTGGAGCGACGACCTGATCTGCGTGGCCCAGAGGCGTTTAGGAGACACTGCGGCGGCCAGTGCCATCGCACATGCGCTGTACGGCGCGGCAGTCAGCCGCGACCTGAGGGCAGAGGAACTGGCGCTGCTGCGCCACGCGGCCAAGGCAAGCGCGGTGGTCTTCGCGCCCCAGAAGCTTCACCGCCTAGTGGCTGACCCTGAACTTCATCCGCACTTTGCCCCGGTCATGCGCTTGGCGTCAGCGGTACACATCTGGATGCGTGGCGATACCTCACCCGCGCGGTTCAATTCGCTGTTTGAGCAGCACGCCGCCACATTGATCCCCGCCGCAACCTCGCACTACCTGAGCATCTCCGCCATGGCTCGAGCGGCTACACCTTGGCCACTACAGTACGCCCTAGCAATGCATGCCCTGAGGCGCGGCGACACGGCCTTGCTGGATCTGCCCTGGCATCCACTGGTGCAGGCGGCAGTCGACCTGGGTCGCGCGGGCTCCGCCGCCGCTGCGCGGGCTGCCCTCGAGAGCTTTGAGGCGGACATCTGCGCTCAGGCCTACGTTTCTACTGCGCCACTGGACCTACGGCCCTTTCTTCCCGCCTGCACCGCACAAAACGTCCGCGTCATCCACTGTGAGGGTCGACCCTGGAAAGACAACATAGCCTTCTGCCCCACCCTGGGTGGTCCCTGCACTCTGGCACCGAACGGCCCGGCGCGCCTGAGCGCTGACCGCAGCCTGCCGGCCGAACGCTGGAGCGTTCTGGAGCTGCTTGACCACGCCGGACCGCCCCCCATGGCGGTCTTCCCGGAAGTCCGCCCAGGCACTGGGTTGCGCAAAAACGAGGAACTCACCAGCCGCCTGGGCGGCTGGCTCAACCGCCTCAACCGAATCCGGCCACTGCTCAAATGCAGCCACGAAGGCTGCGGACAGACTCTGATCACCAAAAAAGGCTATGCACGCTTCCTGGCGTCCTACCCTGTCACGATCTTCAACTGCCCAGAAACAGGCAAAGGTCACGACCGCGACGTTAAACTCACGCACTGCTGGGGCTGTAACGGGATCATCGACTCGCGCAAGAGCCGCTACCAGGACGGGATGAGCACTTACAACGTCTGTCTGAACTGCGCTGCCGGCGAGCGTAATGCGGCGACGGTGGGTGACACCTGCCCCCATTGCGGGCACGGGCCAATGCGCCTGGGCCGCAGTGGGCCCATCCGCCACAGCCCCCTGGGCCTGCACTGCACCCGCCCCGGGTGCCGCAAGGTGTGCGGACTGAATAGCAACACCCGGCCCTATCTCAGCTCACGCGTGCTGCGCCGCTAGGGTGTAAGTGTCACTTAAACCCAGATTTCATGTACATGCGAAAAGGATCACCTGTGAAATTGCCGCGATGGGCGTCCATGACCTGGACGCCTGGGCTTTACCATTGGGGACGTATGACCACTCCAGACCCGGCCAGTTCAGTTGCGCCGCTCTCGCCGAGCCCCAGCGGCAGTATGGCGATGATGCTCTACAAGGCCAACTTGCAGGCCCGAGCATGGACCTGGGCGGATCTCGAGCCGGACGAACTGCGGCGCCGCGCCATCCAGGCGGCCCGTGACCGCGAGGCCCTTTGGGGACTGACGGAAGCGCATCTGCTGCTCAACGGTCTCGCCGGGGCCAGGGTCAGCGCCCATACGGTCCGCGCGTACCACAAGGGCATCCTGACCTTCCTTGATTTCGCCGAGAAGCACGGCGTGCAGCTCCTGCGTCCGCGCGCCAACCACGGCGTGGCGTACGTGCGCTGGCTCGAAGGGCAGAAGCTGAGCACATCCAGCGTCCGCACGCGCCTCGCCGCCGCACGCAAACTCTTCTCAGCGCTGCGCTGGGCAGATGCCAGCTCCGCAACACCCTTCGCCGACGTCCGGCCCGCACCGGACCCCGTTCCGCGCACTGAGAAACGCCGACCGTACACAGACGAGGAAATCGCGCTTCTGGTCCGCACGGGGGACACAGAGGAGAAGGTGATCCTTCTGCTGGGCGCGCACGCCGGCCTGCGGGTCAGTGAAATCTGCAGCCTGCAGCGTCAGGACGTACACCTCGACGCGCAGCCACCACACCTGATCATCACCGGCAAGCGGCAGAAAAGGCAGAGCGTCCCCCTGAGCCGCTCACTGAGCCAAGCGCTACAGGCGTGGCTGGCGGGAACACCATCTCTGGGGCCGCAGGTGATCGCCGGTAAGAGCAGCGACTACGTGCAGAACCGGGTGAAACGAGTGTGCGAGCGTGCGGGCGTGCGGTATGAGCGGCGCCAGGTGCATGGCTTGCGGCACAGTGCTGGCACGCGCGTGTACACCGACACGGGGGATCTGCTCGCCGTCAGGGACCACCTGCGTCATGCGGACATTACGAGCAGCGAGATTTACGTCGAGTACAGCCGAAAACAGAAGCCCAGCGCCGTCCGCAATTGGTGACCCCATGGGCGACCTCCTGGAAGAGACGCATCAAGACCCGGGGCTATGCTGCCTGATGCATCTGACGATCTGCACAGGAAGAAGAGGTGCAATCTGATGCACGACTGCAATTCAGGCTGTCGAACTTGCACCGGACGCCTACCAAATATCGTCAGCCTCTTCCCGTGCTGGGCTGTCTGCAAGCCACGCCCCGTCGACGGCTGCCCACGCCAAATCCAGCTGATCCGTATCGCCATCGGGATCAACGTAATCTGATAAGTCCTCCGTAACGTGCGATGTGGGACGCAACGTGAGTATGTCCGACAGGGACCGGCCCGACACGGCAAAGAACATGCTGTGCAGTTCAACCACACTTCGTTCTTCAGCCGAGAGCTGATCTCGAAGAGTCTGTATCTTCTGAAGCTTGGCACGGGCTAGTCCCACGATGCGCCCCTCAATGGGGTGCGTGGCTTTCAATGAAGTGGAGGCGATCTGGCAGGCTCGGACAGCCGAGCAGGTCGGGGCAC
>NZ_BCMS01000005.1:0-7500 GCF_001485435.1 Deinococcus grandis
ACGTACCAGTGTCGTCGGCGGACTAAAAATGACCAGTAGTGGCGGATAGGAATTGACCATGCCCCGGTTCAAGCCCCCCACGATCTGCGATTCACTACGAATCGGAGGTCGGCATGCTCGGAGGCGCACAGGTGCGGCACATCATTGAGCTCAAGGCGGCAGGTCAATCCATCAGCGGCATCGCCAAAACGCTGGACATCAGTCGAAACACCGTCAAGAAATACCTGCGTGAACCCGGCCTCCCTCAGCCGCGTCCCCGGAAACCGCGAGGCAGCAAACTGGCCCCCTTCACAGGGTTTTTGACCACGCGGATCGAGGCAGGCGTCCTCAACGCCGTGGTGTTGTTCCGCGAGCTACAGGAGCTCGGCTACGACGGTCAGTACACCGTGGTGAAAGATTTCGTGCGCCCATTTCGGCGGACACGCGTGTCCGCCCAGCGGATCACGACGCGCTTTGAAACCGCGCCAGGCGAGCAGGCGCAGGTGGACTTCGGCCGGTACACCTACCGCAACCTGGAAGGCCAGACTCGTTCGATTTGGGCGTTCGTGATGGTGCTGGGCTGGTCCAGGACGCTGTACGTGGAGTTCATCCGCAAAGCGGATACCGCGAGTTTCATCCGGTGTCACTTGAATGCCTTCGCCTATTTCGGCGGAATCACCCAGACCATCCTGTATGACAACACCAAACAGGTCGTGCTGGAGCGGGACCAGACCGGTGCACCGGTCTGGAATCCGCAGTTCCTGGACTTCTCCTTGCGACTGGGCTTCGCGCTGCGACTCTGCCGACCGTACCGGCCACGGACAAAAGGCAAGGTGGAAAGCGGGGTCGGCTACGTCGAGAAGAATTTCTGGCTGGGCGCACAATTTGTCGATGACGCCGACCTGAATCGTCAAGCCAGATCCTGGCTTGACCACATTGCCAATCAACGGGTTCACGGCACGACCCGCGAACGGCCCATGGACCGCTTGCATCAGGAGCAAGCGAGCTTGGCGCCCATCCCCCCGATTGAATCCATTTCTGTGTTTCTGCGTGAGTCTCGGAAGGCCAGCTGGGACAGCTTCGTGTCGTATGCCGGTAACTTCTATGGCATTCCCTGGACCTACGCTGGTCAGACTGTGGAGGTCCAGGCGGACAGCGTCACGGTGCAGATTTTCAGCGGTGGGGTCCAGATTGCGACCCATCCCCGTTCCGCGCAGCGTGGCGCGCGGTTCGTGACAGACCAGCAGTACGACGGCATGCCAGCGGGTGGTGCGGCAACCCGCCGCACCACCCATCTCGCCTTCCAGACCGAGGCATTGCCCGAAGTGCAGGTTGAGCAGCGGTCGTTGGCGGAATACGCAGCCCTGGTGGCCGTCCCCGACGCTGTATCGCTGGATGAGGTGCTGGCGGATGTCTTCCGGGGAGAATCCGCATGATGGCGGTGGAACGTTGTCGAGGTGATCTGGAGCGCCTGGGGTTGCCACACGCGGCAAGCCTGCTGGACAGCCGTCTGGATGCCGCAGCGAAAAAAGAGCTTCCATACGCGGATTTCCTGGCGGATCTGCTGCGGATCGAGGTGCATGCCAGGGATGAGCAGGGCCGAGCACGACGACGGAAACTGGCGAAGCTTCCCTTTGACCGTCGGCTGGAGAGTTTCGACTTCGCGTTCCAGCCCAGCGTCAACAAACGCCTGATCAAGGAGTTGGGCACCCTGTCTTTCGCCGCGGATGGCCAGAACGTGATTCTGCTGGGCCCACCTGGCGTCGGGAAGACGCATCTGGCCGTCGGGCTGTGCATCACGGCCATTGAACAGGGCGAGAGCGTACTGTTTCTGCGGGCCGGCCAGTTGATGGAGGACCTGCGCAAAGCGCAGGCCCTGAATCGCCTGGAGCAGCGCTTGCGGTTCTACCTGAAGCCCAAGGTGCTGGTCATCGACGAATTCGGCGTATGGCCGTACGACCGACTGGCCGCCAACGCGCTGTTTGGCCTGATCGCCGCACGGTATGAGCGGGGGAGCGTGATCCTGACGTCGAATGTAACTGCTCAGCAGGGTGATTTTCCGGAGTCGATTGGGTAAGGTGGACCATCAGCGAGGTCCCCTGCCCAAACTGCAAACGACTCGAGGCACGCGTCCGTGAACTCGAAGCCCAGCTCGCTGAGGTGCTGGCTGAACTTCGCACCATCAAAGCTCAACTGGCCCGAAACAGCACCACATCCAGTCAGCCTCCCAGTCAGGACAAGCCCTGGCAGCCCAAGAGTGAGCGCCAGAAGACCGGCCGGTCTTCTGGCGCTCAACCCGATCACCCCGGCAAGACCCTCAAGATGTCCGCGCATCCCGACGTCATCGTCGATCTCCCGGTGACGGGACACTGCACCTGCGGGCAGGCCTGGGATGACGTTCCAGTCGACACCCAGGTCGCTCGACAGGTTCATGACCTCCCCGACCTCCACCTTCAGGTCACCGAATACCGCGCCGACGTCAAGATCTGCCCTGGATGTCGTTCCCGGCAGCGAGCACCCTTCCCCACGCACGTCACGGCTCAGGTGCAATACGGTCCACGGGTCCACGCCTTGACGGTGTATCTGAACGTGGCGCACTTCGTGCCCCTCGAACGCACCAGTGAAATCCTGCACGCGGTCTGCGGAGCACGCCCGAGTGATGGCACCATCGCGCTGAACCTGAATCTGGCAGCGGAGCGACTGCAGGACTTTGAAGGGCGACTCAGGACAGCCCTGACACATCAACCGGTGCTGCATGCAGATGAGACCGGCAGCCCGGTGAACGGGAAGCTGCACTGGATGCATGTCGTGAGCTGCGCGCAGCTCACGTTCTACGGCCAGCATGCCCGGCGCGGCCTCGCGGCACTGGAGCACATGAAGGTCCTGCCGAAGTACACCGGCATCCTGGTCCACGACGCCTGGAGCTCGTACTTCAAACTTCCGGCACAGCATGCCCTGTGCGGAGCTCATCTGTTGCGGGAGCTGCGGGGATTGGCCGAACACCATGGGCAGGTGTGGGCTGGCGCACTTCGGGAATCGCTGAGGACGGTGTATCACGACCTGAACGCCGGGACGCTGAGCCCAGAGGCCCGCACGGCGTTTGAACGGCGATTTGATGAACTGCTTGAGGAGGGCTTGCTGGCCAACCCAGCCGCGCCGCCCGTTCCAGGGCGACGCGGTCCGACGAAGCAGTCACATGGGCGGAATCTGGCGTTGCGGTGCCAGCAGCACCGCGCAGCGGTGCTGCTGTTCCTACATGACTGCCGAGTGCCGTTTGATAACAATCAGGCGGAGCGGGACGTGCGGGCATGGTGCGTGAAACGCAAGGTATCTGGAGGATTCCGGTCCGAGGAGGGTGGGTGCAATTTCGCTCGGATCAGGAGTTACATTTCCACGTTGCAGAAGCAAGGTCTCAGCGTCTGGGAGGGCTTGGTCAGCGTGTTCACGGGTGACGTGCTCATGCCTAACTTCAACCCCTGAGCTTGCCCTGCTGAGCAGTTACCGTCGAATAAGGGATTTGGCGACTGGGGCGAGGTATTGGGGGACCCTGTCGTGGCGAGTGCCATCTTGGACCGACTGCTGCACCACAGCCACGTGCTGAACATCAAAGGCGAATCGTATCGGCTGAGGGAGAAGAAAAAATCAGGGCTCTTCCCGAGCGCACTGGTGGGGCTGAGCCCCACCAGCCAGGAGGTCAAACGGTCATGACAGCTGGCAGGGTGGTCAAAAATATTCCGCCGAAACTGGTCAATTTTTCGGCGCCGTTGACAGCGTTACCGCGACCATGACGACGACGGCGACCTGAACACGCTCGACAGTGAAGCGACCCTCAGCATCCGCCTTGGCGAGCAACTGGCCGAAAGTATTCGGGCGGGCATTTCACACGTGCTCGACGGGCACCTACCAGCTTGAGCAGCCTCCTGCCCGCGCCCTGTACCGGACATTACAGGCACACCGGCGGCAGGATGATGGGTCACTCCTCTCTGAACTGCGGGTACCGCTGGTGGACTGGCGGCACGCGACAGGACTGACCACTGACCGGAGTGACCTGGTCAGGCGCGCCCTGACAGCAGCCCATGACGAGCTGCTCGCCAACCATTACCTGGAGAGCGCGACCATCGAAGGTCGCGGAAAATCTGCGGTCGCCCAGTACGTCTTTGCGGATACCAATTCAGCCGATCCAGCCCTGGTCGTGATGCTGCGCCAAGCTGGAGTGTCTGTCGCCAGGGCCGCCACCCTCGCGGCTCAGCATCCGGAGCGGGTCGAATTGGCCCTGCAGTTTCTGGAGCAGCGCCGGCTGAATGCTGGGGGTACCGTGCGAAATCCCGGGGGGCTGGTCGCGGACTACCTGCAGAACCCTGAGAAGTACGCCGTCCCGGCCGAGTTCACACCGCCGGCGCAGGCCAGGCAAGAGCGGGCATCCCGGCAGCATCAGAAAGCTGAGCATGAAGCGCAGCAGCAGGCTGAGGCTCACCTGGAGCGTCTTGATCGTGCGTCTCCCAGTGAGCAGTGGGAAAGCCAGCGCTCGACCCTGCAGCTCATTCTGAAAAAGCAACTCAGTTCAGGTCAATGGTCACAGCTTGAAGCGCTGGCCTGTGCCGGCGAGATTCAGGCGGTCGACCTGACCAGAACACTGATCGCCGCGACAGCCAGCTCGGAGTTGAAAGAAGCGGTCGCTCAACTCAAGCGGCGCCTCAATCCGCTCCTGCCACTTGAACACTGATCCCAGTCGTGTGGGCTCTGGCAACTTAACCTCTGTAGGCTGGTGAGCTGTGACTGACCGCTACCGCCACCGTTTTCCCCTGAGCGTGATCGGCTACGCTCTGCGGCTGTACCACCGCTTCCCACTCAGCCAGCGGGACGTTCAAGAACTGCTCCACGAGCGCGGCATCCAAGTCAGTCACGAAACGCTGCGGCCATGGAACATCAAGTTCGCCCCCCTCCTCACTGAGGAGCTGCGCCATCGGGAACCCCGACGGGGTTCCCGATGGTATTTGGACGAGGTATACGTCGAGGTCGGTGGACAGAAGCATTGGCTTTGGAGGGCGGTGGATGACGATGGAGCTGTGCTGGACATCCTGCTTCAAGAACATCGCGACACCCGAGCGGCCAGGTCCTTTTTCGTCCGCCTGCTCGGGGAATACGACGTACCGGAGGCCATTCACACTGACAAGCTCTGGAGCTATGGCACCGCCATTCGGGCACTTCCCGTGCTCCACGCCGTGGAGCACGTCCAGGTCGTGTCCGCGGCCCGGTGCAACAACTTGGTCGAGCAGTCGCATCGACCCACACGGCAACAGCAGCGAAGTCAACTGGGATCCAAACGACGACAGAGAACGCAAGAATTCCTGGCCCTGCATGCCCGAGTCGTACGTGATTAGCGACGCAGGTTGATCAGGACATCGACGGGGTCCTGACCGCGCAACCGCGCGGTCTCCACCGTCGACTTGATCCGCATGTACGTCTGTGCACCCAGCGCGTTCTTGCTGCACTGCGAGACCTTGCGCGCGATCACCACCGACCGCAGGCTCCGTTCCGCCGCGTTGTTCGTCGGCGGGATATCCGGGTCTACTAGGAACCGCAGCAACCGGCCCTGCCGGTACTGCTTGAGCAACCCCAGTCGTAGCCGTTCGTTCCCCGGGGTCTTCAGTGGGCGCCGGTCGAGTAAGGCGTCCAGACGCAGGGTGAGTGCCTCACCCTGCTGTCGGTACTCATCCAGGCTGCATCCTCCACGACGGTGCTGGGCATGCAGCGCCATCAATGCTCGGCACACCTCGGCCAAGCGCTGCCCATACTCCCGGCCCCGTCCCCGCTTCCCCTGAGCCTGCTCACTCACCGTCTGGACGTTGCGCAGGACGTGAGCCAGACATTTTTGCTGCTGGACCCCTGCCAGGGTGTGACTGTCATAGACCTTGAAGCGGTCGCACACCAGGACTCCACCAAAGGCGTTGCCGAGCACTGCACGCAACTCGACGTTGGTGTGCTGGAGATTCGCTCGGAACAGCACCGTCTCGGCCGAGCGGAAGGTGCTCACCCAGGCCTGTGTCGCGTTCACTCGCCAGCCCGTGTCGTCGTGGTGGACATAGGGAGCTGCGCGCAGCTCCCGTTCCAGGGACTCGACATGTGTCGCCAGCGGACGTCCATCACGTGCCAGGCGCTGGGCGGCCTGGGTGATGGCCCCCTGGGACACCCGGATGCCGGTGGTCAGTCCCAGCACCCGTGGAATGCGGCGCTGTGGGAGACCAACCTCGTGGTGCAGCGCCTGAATGGTGGCCGCCAGTCGGGGACCACATCGGTGTCCCGTCGCCCCACGTTGGTCCGGTTGGAGGTCGGGATGCGCGCCACGTACAGTCTGCCCGCACTGCGGGCAGACCATCACCGGCACGTGGTAGGCCGTGATCTGCACGGTCTGAGCGGGCAGGTCACTGATCCAGGCGCGGTCGTTACGCTTGAAGATCAACTCGCCGACGTAGCCACAGGCCGTGCAGGTGTTGGGCGCCGGGACGTCGATCACGACGTCCTCCTGCTCGGGAGCAGGAGGACGCTTGTATGTGAAGACGCCTTCCCCAGCGCGACGACCTGCGGTTTTCGGGTGGGCTTTCCGACTTCCCCGGCTATGAGGGGCGGCATACTTGCGTTGCTGACGCTCCAACTGCTCGATGCGCTTCTGAAGCTGTTCGATCTGCTCCGCCTGCTTGCGGATGATCTCGTAGAGATCCTGTTCCGTCAGCGGGGTGGCCATGCGGCTCATCCTAGCGAATGTGACGATGCTGTCCGGCTCGCGGGGTCGCTAATTGATTCCTGCGTTGGAGCGTAACGAGAGGGGTACGATGAGGGCATGCCGCCAGCCTGGCAACCCACCCGGTGGACCCGCGAACAGATGGAAGAACGGCGACTGTTCGCTGAGCCGTATCTCCGCGCAGGGGAGCTCAGCTCCACCCAGATCGCCGAACGGTGCGGCGTCAGCAGCAGTGCCGTTCGACGATGGCGACAACGTCTGCGCACACAGGGCTCTCTTGAAGCCACCATTGCTCCAGGCCGCACACCACGACTGACAGACGCTCAGATCGCCCAGATCATGACGATCCTCAGCGCGGGGCCGGGCCCCGCGCAGGCCCCGAATGCCCGCTGGACGTGCCCACAGGTGCGCGAGCTGATCGGCCAGACCTACGACGTGTGGTACGACGTCGATCACCTCAGTCGGCTCTTACGGCAGTGGGGATTCACACCACAGAAACCGATGAGGCGGGCACGAGAACAGGATCAGGAGGCCCTCGTCACCTGGGTGGACACCACGGTGCCCGAGTTGGAAAAAAAAAGTTGAGGCCGGAGAAACACTCGTCTTCATCGATGAGGTGGGCTTCAGCTTGAAGCCCACCGTGACCCGCACCTGGGCCCCCTGTGGTCAGACGCCCGTGTTGGTGTCCAAGTACCGCTGGGACAGCGTGTCGACGATTGGAGCGATCGCCACGACGGGACAGTTTCTGCAACACACGCATCCAGCGTCGATCAACGGCGCAC
>NZ_BCMS01000005.1:22500-108779 GCF_001485435.1 Deinococcus grandis
CACGACGCGGTCGCGCCCACCGCCCGCTGGAAGGAATTCGTCGAGCAGACCGCCACCGCGTCCCGCATCATGTACGCCGCGCCCAATCGGCGCACGACCCACCGCGCCGTCCCGCTGGACATCCCGGCGAGCATGTTCATGCGCGCCCCGGGGGAATTCACGGGCATGTTCGCGCTGGAAACCGCCATGGACGAACTCGCCGTCACGCTGGACCTCGACCCCATCGAGCTGCGCCGGCGCAACGAACCCGCGCGGGATCCCGAGACGGGCCGCCCGTGGAGCGGCCGTCACCTGACGCAGTGCCTGACCGAGGGCGCCCGGCTGTTCGGCTGGGACCAGCGCCCGCCGACCGCCACCCGGCGCCGCGGCGAGTGGCACTACGGGATGGGCGTCGCGGCGTCCACCTACCCGGACCAGCACCTGCTCTCCACCTGGGCAGCCGTGCACTACCGGCAGGGGCGTTACCACGTGCAGCTGCAGGCCAGCGACATCGGCACCGGCGCCTGGACGATCCTCGCGCAGATCGCCGCGGACGCGCTGCAGGTCGGCGTGGACCGCATCCACCTCGAGATCGGCCGCAGTGACCTGCCTCTCGCCATGGGCGCCGGCGGCAGCATGGGCACCTACACCTGGGGCAGTTCCATCATGGCCGCCGCGGCGCAGTTCACCCACAAGTACGGCCCGACCCCGCCGGACGGGGCGCGCGTGCAGGCCCGTGGTCTGCGCCCCAGGGACTTCCGGAAGTACAGCCGGCACGCGTTCGGCGCGCACTTCGCGGAAGTCAGGGTCAGCCGCGTGACGGGCGAGGTCCGCGTGACCCGCCTGCTGGGCGTGTACGACCCGGGCCGCATCATCAACCCCCGCACCGCCAACTCGCAGTTCATCGGCGGGATGACCATGGGCCTCTCCGCGGCGCTGCACGAGGAGAGCTACCTCGACCCCCGCTACGGGCACGTCGTGAACCGCGACCTGGCGGGCTACCACATCGCCGCGCACGCCGACGTGCCGGACATCCAGGCCCGCTGGATCGAACATCCCGACTACGCGTTCGGACCGACCGGCGCCAAGGGCATCGGGGAGATCGGCATCGTGGGCGTCCCGGCTGCCATCGGCAACGCCATCTACAACGCCACCGGCAAGCGCCTGCGCGCCCTGCCGTTCACGCCCGACAGGCTGCTCACGGCGGACGCCGACCCGGTCGGCCGCACGCCCTGAACGCCAGCGCCGGACGAGCACATGAGGCAAGCGCCGGGCAGACCGGACGGTCACATGGCGCGAACCGGACATCAGGCGGCAGGTCAGCCCTTCCCACGCCCCTGATCCCGGATCATCGTTGTGAGCCCCGGCCAGTCCGGTGTGCGGCGGCGGGTAGGCGGCACGGATGAGAACTGACCGTCCAGAAGTTGTGTAGCTGCACATGTTCGCGCGGCAGGACGGTGGACAATGGCGGCATGGCCCACCCACCAGCCGTCACGCCCGTCCACCCGGCGGAGTCATGAACGTCCTGCGTTTCGTGGCTCTCCTGACTGTCGCGTACGGCACGCGTGTCCTGCGACTTCCCGTGCGCGGCTGGACCCGGACGCGTGAGGCCGATGGGGTCGGCCCGGTGACCCGCCGGACGTACTGGGTGGATCTCGCGCACCCGGAGCGGAGCATGCCGGACCTCATGGACGACACGCTGCAGCGCCTGCCCGCCACGATTCCGCGCGTGCTGGCCCGGTTCCGGCGCGTGCGGTCCTCGCCTGGGCGGACCGGGCCAGGTGACCGGTTCGCCATTCTCATGCTGGGCGTGCGGCGCGCGCGGGTCGAGGTGACCGACGTCCGACCCGACGGGTTCCGGCTGGGCACACTCCGGCAGCACTCGGAGTCCGGCTGGATCGAGTTCCACTACCGCCCGCTGGGCGAGGGCCGGTACCGCCTGCAGGTCACGTCGCAGGTGCGGGCCAGCAGCTGGGTTGACCGCGTCGCGTACCTCTGCGGTGTGGGCATCCTGCAGCGGCTCACCTGGGAGGCGGGCCTGCGGCGCGTTCTCCGGCGCAGCGGTGGCCGGAAGGTCGGGCATGGCACCACGACCGTCGAGTGGCCCTGACGATTCACGCCAGCGGGTCAGGGGCGCCCGCGGGTCATCTCACAGCGGACTGGAGCGCCGTGGTCGGGACCGGAGTGAACGTGTGTGCTGTGGCCGCAGGACCGTCAGTCCAGCGTGATGGGCGCCTGGGGGGCGCAGCAGCCGGAGGCGGGTTCGCAGCGGTCACTGGTGGCCGCTGTGGGCAGACCGCAGGCGTCCCCGGCTTTGCACTGGACGCCCGGTGGGCGCAGGTGCACGGTGATCGCGTCGGGCTGATGGTCAACGTGCGTGATGTGGTAGTGCACGGCCGGATTGCTGGCGTTGCCGTATTCGACGCGCACCTCGGCCTCGGCCCGCACGGGGATGTGCCGGGTGACGCGGTCGTAGATGGCGAGGAATTTCCGGTTGGTCATGAATCCGGCGCTGGCCTCTTCGGCGTTGCCGTCCATCAGTTGAATGACCGTCTCGCGCCAGGCGTTGGCGTGCCCACCGCAGTCCATGGCCTCGATGGTGACGGCTTTGACCTCGGTGACGTGGTAACCCGCCGGGACCAGTAGGGTCCCATGCAGGTGGAACTGCAGGGGTCGTTGGGGCAGGGTGCGCAGGGCGGTGATCAGGGCGCCTGTGGTGGTGTGCTCGCTGAGGCCGGGGATGGGGGCGGTCTGGGTCATGGCTGGGCTCCTTATTGACATTCTTCGGTGGATGAGGGCAAATGAATCAGCAGGTGAGGCAGGGCGTGCCCGACACCGGGAGTTGCACGATCACGGGAGGCGCCGGACGGGCGAGGAGCGCCCGGCGGGCCTGCTCGGCGTTCCGCAGCAGGTCCTGGTGGTGGGCGAGAGCGACGAACTGAAGGGTAAGGGCGTTCATACGGCCTTCTGGGGCTGCGGCACGGCGGCCAGCAGGGCACTGACGGCGGTGCGGGCGAGGTGCAGACCGTGGGCGCTGAGGGTGTAGTACGTCCATTTGCCGCGCTTTTCACTCGTGACGAGCCCGGCTTCGACAAGGATCTTCATGTGGTGACTGGTGGTGGGTTGACTCAGGCCGAGGCGTTCCTGGACGTCGCAGGTGCAGACGCCCTGCCCGGTGGAGCAGCAGCCCGCGTCAGCGGTGGCGAGGAAGTGCAGGGCCCTGAGGCGGTGTGCGTCGCCCAGCGCCTTGAACACGGCCGCGGTTCCATCGAAATCCATGGATGCAACCTACCTAAACCATCGAAGAATGTCAATGGGAGGATGGGGGCGCCCCGGACCGCCCGCGCAGTTGCCGGAGCACGACCGCCTCGTCGTACCCTGCGCCCTGCACTCCACTCAACCCCACGTCGTGCCGCCCCGGCAGCGTCCGAGAGGGAGATAGACACCGCCACCGACTCCCCCTGCCGGTCCAGTGCCCCAGTGACGCGCTCAACGCCGCGGAGCACACGACGTTCGCGAAGGGCCGCGCCAGTCTGTCCGAGGAAAGAGTGACCGGACTGCCCGGCTCGCCCAGGACCCGGGCGAACGATGACCGGCGCCAGTGGCCCGTGTGTCCAGCCGCGAGGTCACCGCTGCCTGAGGGGGAGGTGCATTACGGTGGCGGACGCAGGACAACCTCCTTGCAGCTGCGGCGACGCCCGGAGTGCGGCCGGGAGCACGTCGCGCGTGACCGGGTGGAAGTCGAGCTTCAGAAAGAAGTCTGCGGCCGTGGTGGTGAGCAGCGTCAGGGTCTCCAGCCGCGACGCCGTGGCCCGCTCAACCATGAGCCGCGTCAGCGCCTGTCCAATCCCCCGGCCCTGGTGATCGGCGCGCACCGCCACCGAGCGCAGCAGCCCGTGCGGACCGTATCGTTCCAGGCCGGCCATCCCCACGACCTCGTTCCCCTGAATCGCCAGCACGAAGTCGGCGAGATGAGTCTCAACCCCCTCCGGCGACAGTTCAGCCGCGGTCAGCAGGGTGTCCAGGGCGGGGAGATCAGCGGCCATGGCTTCCCGGAAGGTCAGGGGGCGGCGCGTGATCCACCGTCCTCTGCGGCGCCGGCGCATTCGGCCTCCAGGGCCTCGGCCAGGAGTTCCAGGGTCCGCAGCACGCTGGCCTGGTCGGCTGGGGGGACGCGGCGCAGGAGGCGAGCGGACTGCTGGCGCAGTGCCGCGTTCAGGCGGTTCACCTGTTCCTGGCCGTCCGGGGTCAGGGTGAGCACCACCACGCGCCGGTCGGGCTGCCCCGCCTGCTTGTCGATCAGGCCTGCACGGGCCAGCTCGTCCACGTTGCGGCTCATCCAGGCCTTGTCGGCCCCCAGGTGACGGCCGAGATCCGCGAGACTCAGCGGTCCTGCCCGGCTCAGGGTGGTGAGGATCTGGCAGCGGGTGAGGCTGTGGATGCCGCAGCCGCTGGCGGTGTGCTGCTGGAGGGTGGTGTGGAGCCGCGTGATGCGGCGCAGAAGGTCGCTGGCGTCCTGGGTCATCCCCACTCCTTTTGGTGCACTTGACAACGATCTGTGAAGAACGTACTTCTGAGAGGAAGTCATTGTCAATATCAACGATCTGGAGGCCCTCATGACCCTGCACCGCACCCGCCCCGCCACGCCTGCCGACGCCGCCGATATCGCCCGCATCTACACCCAGGGCATCGAGGACCGCAGCAGCACCTTCGAAACCCGCCCCCGCACCGCCCAGGACATCACGCCCTGGTTCGACGGCGCTCATCCCATCGTGGTGGTGGACCGTGGAGGCCACGTGACCGCCTTTGCCAGCACCAGCCTCTACCGGCCGCGCGACTGCTACGCCGGCATCGCCGAGTTCAGCGTGTATGTCGACCGCGCAGCGCGGGGCGCAGGTGCCGGGCGGGCGGCCATGCAGGCCCTGATCCCCGCCGCGCAGGCCGCCGGGTACTGGAAGCTCGTGTCACGCGTGTTCCCCGAGAACACGGCCAGCCGGGCACTCCTGGCATCCCTGGGCTTCCGGGAGGTCGGCACCTACGAGCAGCACGGCCAACTGGACGGCGTCTGGAAGGACGTGGTGATCGTCGAAAAACTGCTGTGATACGGGTTGCCAACTCCACGCCCGGAACCCGTTTCTCTCCTGCTCGCTCTGCTCCGCAGCTCTGCGAGTCCGCTCGGATTGAACGGCTTTTTCAGCCATTCAATCGGAGTCCGTGTGATTCCACGTCTTCGGGAGTCGCCCGGTGGCCCCCTCACCCTTCCGTCGCTTCGCGCCGCCCTCCTCTCCGGTGCGCTCTGAGCCGCACAAGGGGAGAGGGGAGAACGGAGCGCGCTCACGTTGGAAGCACGTCAATGGCAGCCCGTATCTGCCCCGCTGCTCACCGGTGTCACGAAGTGTGTCCCGTCCGCAGCTGCGCCGCTTCCCTGCGGCCGTGATACGCGTGCGCCTGGGCCCACTGGGCGGCCGCCTCGATGTCGTACGGCACCCGCCGGAACGTCACCGTCCAGAGGCCATCCCCACCTTCCAGCAGCACCCAGCGCGCCAGGGGCGAGCCGTCTTTCTGCCGGGACACCGCGCCGGCATTCACGACCGTCACGGGGCCGAGCTGACGCACGTGTTCCAGGTGGGAGTGGCCCACGATGACGAGGCGGGCGTTCCCGATGTCGCCCAGGCGCCCCCGCACGAGGTCGTCACTCGCCCAGGTCTTGCCGTCGCGCAGCAGGTACGTCCACGTGGAGTCCGGCGTGCCGTGCGCCGCGAGGACCTCGCCGTCCGCCAGGGAGACGGCCGTCGGGAGGGCCGCCACATACGCCCCTGCCCCATCCGGCACCTGGCCATGCAGCCACGCGAGCATCTCGCGCTTATCGGTGGTTTCAGTCAGCGGCTGGCCGAGGCGCTCGTCCGTGTTGCCCCGCACCTCCAGAACGCCATGCTGCGCCCTGAGCTGCTGCTGGAGGTGCCACGCGCCAGCCGGGTCCGCGCCGCCGAACAGCTGATCGCCCAGGTTCACCCAGGCGTCCGGCTGATGGACCTCGATGTCCCTGGCGACCGCCTCGAGCGCCCAGCGGTTGCCGTGTACGTCGCCGAAGACCGCGATCTTCATGCGCGCGCCGTCACCCAGGCCTGAACGCGGGCGTCGATCTCGTCGCGCACCCGGCGGAACGCGTGGAGGCGCTCGGCGTCACTGCCGGTCGCGGCGGCCGGGTCGTCGAAGGCCCAGGCGAGCCGGTAGGTGGCGTTCGGGAAGATCGGGCAGTTCGCCTCCGCGCGGTCGCAGACGGTGATGACGTACGTGAAGTGCTCAGCGATCAGAGGTTTGACGCCCTTGGCCCGCAGGTGGTCCGTGGGCAGGCCCTGCTCCTGAAGCACCTGCACGGTCAGGGGATTCACCGTGCCGGGCTCCAGGCCAGCGGACGTCACGTCATAGCGTGCGCCGCCGTGGTGTTCCAGAAGGGCCTGGGCCATCTGGGAGCGGGCGGTGTTGCCGGTGCACAGGAACAGCACACGGATGGGGCGAGGTGCGTCAGTCATGCGGGGTCTCCTTCAGGCACGAATTCCTGGGCCTGCTGCGGCTGAGGTTCGACCGGGGCGGTGGGCGCGAGCAGGTGATTCACAGCGACCGCGAGCGCCGCACCTAAGAGTGGGGCCGCCCAGTACAGCCAATGCGCCGTCCAGATGCCACTGGCCAGCGCCGGGCCGAACGAGCGGGCGGGGTTCATGCTGGCCCCGGTGATCGGGCCGCCCATCGCGGCTTCCAGGGCGACGACACCGCCGACCACCCAGGGCAGGCCGGAGCGCAGCGCGACCAGCAGCAGGAAGAACGTCAGGATCAGTTCAAGAATGAACGCCTGGGTCAGGCTGCCAGCAGGCAGGGTGACGCCCAGGTTACCCTTCAGGCCGAAGAGGGCCAGCAGGGTGAAGGCGGCCAGGGACGCCCCGATCAGTTGAGCAACGACGTACGGCAGGACGCGCGTTCTGGAGAACTGCCCGGCCAGCGTCAGGGCGAAGGTCGCCGCCGGGTTGATGTGCGCGCCACTGATGGGCGCCAGGGCGGCGATCACCGCCGTGACGGTCAGGCCGAAGACGGCCGCGACGCCGAGGTGACCCAGGGCGCCCGTCTGGGCCTGCACGACCGCGGCGCCCGGGCCGAAGAACACCAGGGCGAACGTGCCCAGGCCTTCCGCCGCGGCGGCGCGGGAGAGGGGAACGCTCACCTCAGGCCACCGGCACGGCGGGACTATCTTCATACGTGGGGGGCACGTCCCGCCCGTCCTTTAGCGCCTGCACGAACGCCCCGAACTGCGCCCGCTGCTGGTCCCTCACGGCGCGCCAGCGGTCGAGGCTGCCGCCCGAGGGGTCCACGAAGGGGTAGTGACGGCGGGTGGTCTGCCCGGGGTACGCGGGGCAGGCTTCGGCGGCACTGTCGCAGACGGTGATGACGTAGTCGAAGTTCTGCGGGTCCGGGACGTCCCAGAGGGTCTTGCTGGTGTGGGTGCTGAGGTCGAGGCCGAGTTCGGCCATGACGGTCTTGGCGTCGTCCTTGACGCGGGTGGCTTCCGTACCGGCGGAGTGCACGTCGAGGTCGACGCCGAGGCGGCGGGCGGCGTCGCGGGTGAGGGCTTCGGCCATCTGGGACCGGGCCGAGTTGTGCGTGCAGAGGATCAGGACGCGGGGCATGCCGTGACGCTAACACACCGATTTGACTTGATGTGTCAGGGCTGTTTGATCCGGCAGGAGGTCCACCAGCAGGTCCCCGCCCAGGCGGTACAGCGCCGCGCGGTTCAGGGCGTAGTACATGTTCTTACCGCGCTGCTCGGCGGTGACCAGCCCAGCGTCCCGCAGGACGCCCAGGTGGTAGGAGACCTTCGACTGCGGCAGGTTCAGCAGCGCCTCGAGGTCGCACACGCAGCGTTCGCCCGGCGCGAGGTGACGGATCAGCGCGTAGCGGGTGTCCTGCGCCAGCGCCTTGAGTTGGTCGAGCACAGGGGACGTCAGGCTGGTCACGCATCCAGTCTAATCGCTGCGATGTGGCCCGCCCGCAGCCGGGAGGGCGGCCCCCGGCGCGGTCAGGGCGTGCGGGGGAGCGTGAAGCCGAAGGTGGCGCCCTCACCGGGGCGGCCCTGCGCGGAGACCTGCCCGCCGTGCCGGATGACGATGCGGCGGACGTTGGCGAGGCCCACGCCGGTGCCCTCGAAGTCCTCGGCGCGGTGCAGCCGCTGGAAGACGCCGAAGAGTTTGTCCACGTAGCGCGGATCGAAGCCCGCGCCGTTGTCCCGCACGAACACCGCCCACTCGCGCGGCCGCTCCTCCGCCCACACCTCGATCCGCGTGTCCGGCTGGCCGCGCGTGTACTTGAGCGCGTTGGACAGCAGGTTCAGCGTCACCTGGCGCAGCAGGTCGTGATCGCCGGTGACCAGGGGCAGCGGGCCCACGTGCCACGTGACGTGGCGGTCCAGCGCGTCGACCTCCACTTCCGCGCGGGTGGACGCCACGAGCGCCCCGAGGTCCACCACACCGGCCCGCAGGGGCTGCCGGGACGTGCGGGACAGGTCCAGCATCGCGTCGATCAGGGTGTTCATGCGCCCAGCCGCCTCGTCCACCACGTGCAGGTACCGGCTGGCGCGGGCGTCGAGGCGGTCGCCGACGGAACGGCGCAGCAGGTCGTTGAAGCCGCGGATGTGCCGCACGGGCGTGCGCAGGTCGTGCGAGACGCTGTACGTGAACGCCTCGAGTTCCTCGTTGGCGCTGGCGAGCGCCTCGGCCTGCCGGGCGAGCCGCTCGCGCTCACGCGCGAGGGCGTCCACCTGCTCGGTCCGGTCGAGCGCGAGGCTGAGGCTGCCGCCCACCGTCTCGATCACCGTGCGGTCCACCTCTGACCAGCCGACGCGCCCGAAGACCGCCAGTCCGAAGATGCCCCGCACGCCCCGCGACGTCCGCAGGGGCACCATGGCGGTCGCCGTCACGTGCGTCATGTGCGGCGCGAGGTGGTCGGTCGCGGCGTCGTACACGTCCTGGTAGTACGGCTGGCCCGTCTCAGCGGGAACGCGCAGGTTGCCGGTGGTGGCGTGGGGCAGGCCCCGCTCGTGTTCGCGCTGCAGGTCGGCGTTGCCGTACTGGCCGAACATCCCCCGGACGAACCAGCGGTCCCCGTCGCGTTCGTAGTACACGGCGGCGTCCAGGTGGATGAGGCTCCCGAGCCGTTCCTGCGCCCGCCCGATCAGGTCGTCGGGGGACAGGTCGACGGTGAGGTCACGGGTCCAGTCCTCGACGGCCTGCAGGGCGCGGCTGCGGGCGTCGAGCTCCGCGTTGCGGCGCTGCAGGTCCATGGCGAGCCGCGCGGTATGCAGCGCGGACGCGAGTTGATCACGGAACTGGTGCAGGAAGTCGCGGTACGTGTCGTCCAGTGGGCGGCGGGGGTTGAGGCCGACCACGAGCACACCGGGCGGGTCAGGACGGTCCGGTGACGTGAGCGGCAGGATCATCAGGCGGGTCACGGGTTCGGGCCACGGTCCGGCGTGCAGGCCGTCCACGGTCACGACCTGCGCCCCGGTCGCGTGCGGCCCGGCGTGGGCCGCCAGCGTTCCGGCCGCCTGGTCGCCGCGCAGTCCGGCGTGGCGGGTGTGGTGGCCGCCGCGGCCGTCGGGGACGGACAGCCACAGGCACGGCAGGTCGTGCGGGTTGTGACCGGCCGCGTCGGCGGCGGCCAGCGTGACGAGGTCAGGATCGGTGACGCCCAGCAGCGCGGTGGTGAGCGCCGCGAGGGTGCGGGTGCGGCGCGCCGAGAGCACCCGCTCGGTGGTTTCCGTGACGGTGCAGAAGACGCCCTCGACACGCTGCTCGACGGTCACGGGCGTGTAGCTGACGTCGAAGTAGCATTCCTCCAGCGCGACGTGGCGGTGCAGCGGCACCAGCTGGTTCTCGAAGGCGGCGCTCTCGCCGCGCAGCGCCGCCTCGAACATGGCTTCGACCTCGGGGTAGCCGTCCTGACCGAAGATGTCGGCCGTGCGGCGGCCCAGCGCGGCCGGGTGCCGGTCGGTGCCGAGGATGGGGCGGTAGGCGTCGTTGTACAGCGCGATGAGGTCGCCGGTCCACGCGAGGTACATGGGCTGCCGGGACGAGAGCGTGAGGTCCGCGGCCGTGCGCAGCGCCGCGGGCCACGCGCTGAGCGGCCCGAGCGGCGTGGACGCCCAGTCGTAGGTGCGCGTGCGGGCGCCCATCTCACCGCCGTCACGGAAGGGTGTATCGGGTGTGGGGGGCTCGCCGGTCATCGCACTGCCGTCCAGGGTAGCGCGATGACGGCCCGCGGTGATCGTGCCCGGTGCGAATCGGCGCGGCGGGCACGCCGGCGGCTCCCCTGCAGGCGCAGGCCGCGGCCGGCCTGTACGTCTCGAACGGCAAACTGGTCGACGCGAACGGCGTGCCGTTCATCTTCCAGGTCATCAACTTCCCGTACGCCTGGTACACCGACAAGTGGTCGGCCGCCATGGGTCAGATGAAAGCCAGGAACGCCAACAGCGTCCGCATGGTGCTCCACAGTACCCGACACTTTCCGGCGATTTCGTCTGGGACGGCACCAACAGGTGGATCAAGTCACACAGGCGTGATGACTCCCGGCTGAATGACCGGACCAGTTCCCGCAAGCCCATCTTCACCACGCTCCACGCCCGGCGACCATGCGCCTTCTTCGGGCAGTCCAACGTGATCCCGACCAGCACGCACCACGTGTACGTCAACGTCAACAGGCACAGCAGGCGCTCCACGTGATCGTGGAGCGTCATGTGTGTCCCCTCCAGTTGAAAGCCCTTGCTCTTCAGTGCTCTGAAGAGGCATTCGATCAGGAACCTCCGGCGATATCGCGTCTGGATCGTCGTCACTGACCCCGCGTTACTGGCGATGATCAGAGCCTCGCCATCTCGGGTAGTTGGCTGGAACTATGCCCGACAGGAGACGCCCTGCGGCTGTGAGAGCCAGTCCCGCACCTTCCAGACGTGATTGGTCAGCCCGATGGCCATGGCCGGTGTGCGCTGGAGGAACAGCTGACGTCCCTTTGGGACGTCGAGCTTGCTCCGCAGACCCCGGTGAACTCGGCACCAGTTGTAGATCCCCTGCACCAGATGAGCCAGGCTCTCCCGGTGAATCCTCAGCCTCGCGAACGCGAGGCTTTTCCTCGCCAGGTGCGGGTTCATCCGCCGTGCCGTGGCATTCTGACGCTCCACAGCCGAGGTGTTGGGCTTGTGGTACCCCAACCGCTGCAACTCCTCGTTCACGCGAACCTGAGTGCCAGCCGCGATCTCGGTGCGCACGTTCACGACGCGCTTCCCGGAATACTCCTTGATGATCCGGACATGGGCTGCGGAACGCGGGATCCGGTAGGCGGTCTTCGGGAATCGACCACGTGATCCCTGTCTGGCAGGCCGATACGGCCTGCCGAACACTTCAGGGAACAACGTCTGGTACGACAGAAACCCATCGGTGAACAGCACGAGTCCATGCGGATCTGTCAGGCGTGCTCTGGCGTGCATGAGGAGCGACTGGGTCAGAGCCGCAGTGCGCTCGCCGATCTCGCCCTGGATGAGGAACTTGCTGCTGGGATCGATGACGGTCGCGTCCCATACCGCCTCTTTCTTGCGCCCGACGAATCCGTAGCGTTCGTCCGCTTGAATGCTCGTGACCTTCAGGTCACGAGCATTCAGGTCGTGGAGGTGTCGCGCGTGGGTTCCGGCAACGCGGACGATGCGCGCGACCGTGGTGCGGTGACAGCCGACCAGATGGCCCGTGGTGACGAAGCTGTTGCCGTGGGTGACATGTTCGACGACGGCATCAACGGTGTCCTGGGCGCAGCGGGCATTCCAGTAGGGCGTGCCTTTGAGTTCACTGAATTCCGCACTGCACACGGTGCACTTGAGGAGTCGTCGGCGGTGCGGGCCGTATCGTCTGCGGAGCTTGATGGTGCCGCGTTGCGCGTGGTGCTGGGCTGGACAGGCGGGGTTCTGACAGACGAAACGCTCGAGTGGGAGCTCTTTTGAAGACCTGTTGCGCAGTAGCTGAAGGGTCGGCAGGGAGTCGGTCCACGACTCCCTGCTGAGCTGTCCCTGTGCTCAGGGCGTGCAGAGGTGGTGGCGGCGTTGCCAACGGAGATTGATGAGCCCAGCGACACACCCCCACATCACGCCGTGCTGTGAGGTCTGATTCCTGAAAAACTCCTTGCAGACGCGAAATTTCTTGATGCGGCCGATGGCATTCTCAGCGCTGATCCGCACCTTGGAGATCAGCCGATTCAGCTCACGTTGCTCCTTGCTCAACTCGCCGTTCTTCGGTCGTTTGGCGGGCACGATGGTTTCCCAGTCCGGATAGACCTTCTCCATTCCGGTATAGCCCCGGTCTCCCCACAGCCGGACGTGCCTGGGCAGTCGGTTCATCAGTCGGGAACGTCGCAGCACCTTCATGTCGTGGGTGCGACCGCTGGCGGTCGCACTGATGTGCACGATCTGTCCTTCGGGCGTCACCGCCACCTGGGTTTTCAGGGTGTGGGTCCTTTTCTTGACGCTGTAAAAGCGCTTCTTGTCCTTTGGTCGCCCGACCGCCTTCTTGCCGGGGTTCTCCCCCTTCTTCACTTTCGGCTGCCCGCGAGGTTGCTCAGTCCCATCCACGATCACGTCGGTCAGTTCGGGGAAGATATCCAGAAACTCCTCCAGCGAGCGTATTTTCCTCGGGTTCCTGCTCACCCCTCCAGGAGCGTTATCCGGCTCGGCCTGGAGCGTCCGGGGACGGAGGGGAGCAGGCAACGCCTGCTCCAGGACCGGCAGCAGGGCGTGGATGTTCCGGCAGATGTTCGCCGCGTCCAGATCGAACAGGATGCCCAGAACATGCATGGTGAAGTACTGTCGCAGATAGAGCAGCGTCACCAGCAGCCGCTGGCTGAGGTCGAGCTTGAAGGTGTTGCCCGCTCCGATGCGCCGGACCCGTCCGGCGCGGGCAAGGGAGCGGTGATGACTCCGTTCCCACAAGGGCTCCAGTTCAATCAGCAGCTGGTCGAACTCGGCAGGACTCAACCCCACCAGCCGTTCAAAGGACCGCCCCCTGGATTTCAGCTTCTCAAGCCGCAACACCCTTGAACCTACCTGCTCCGACCTCTACTGCGCAACAGGTCTTGACCACCACGGCCGGGTCTGGCAGCACCGCCAGCGTGCTGCCGGACTGCAGCAGCGCCGCCAGCGTCAGCGCGCCCGTCAGGGCCGCGGCAGCACTCAGCGCGGCCGGCCACCAGCGGCGCCGCGGCGTGCGCGCGGGCTCCGCCGCGGTGGGCCGCGCGGCGGCCAGGATCACCTCCCGCAGTGCCGGGGGCGGCGGCGCAGCCGGCGTGGCCTCCAGCAGCGCCTCCTGCAGCGCCTGCAGGAGCCGCAGGTCGGCCTGACAGGCTTCGCAGCTGCGCAGGTGCGCCTCCTGCGCGGCCGTCAACGCCTCGCCCCGCGCCACGTACGCGTCCAGGTGTTCGGTCATGATGCCGCAGTCCGTCAGTCCAGCCACGCGCCGCCCTCCTCTCCCAGGTGACGTTTGAGATGCTTCAGGGCGTAACTCAGTCGACTCTTGACCGTCCCGACCGGCACGTCCATCGCCCGCGCGATCTCCTCACGGGACTCCCCGCGCAGGTAAGCGCGCTCCACCGTCTCCCGGTGCGCGCCCGACAGTCCGGACAGCGCCGCGTGCACGCAGTCCCGGCGCGCGCGGTCCTCACTGAGCCGCGCCAGGCTGGGCCGCCCGTCCGGCAGGGGCAGGGTCACGCCGTCCTCCCCGTGCAGAGGAACGGTGACACGCGCGCCCCGCAGCCGGTCCAGCGCCCGCGACCGCGCCATGACCAGCAGGTACGCGCGCAGCCCGGCCCGCGCCGGATCGAACGCCTCCGGTCGGTCCCACAGGCGCACGAACACGTCCTGGTGCACCTCCTGCGCCGTCGCGTGATCCAGCAGGTGCACCAGCACGCCGAACACGGCGGCCGCGTGCGCGTCGTAGATCTCCGCCAGGGCCGCCTCGTCCCGCCGGACCAGTCGGCCCGCCAGCGCCGCGTCCAGCACGGCCACGGCCGCCCGGAGGTTCAACGGGTGCCGGAACCGGCGGGCAGGTCCCTCCGGGTGTGGTCCGGCCCCGGAGGGCTCCGCTCCGCCATCCTCACGGGTGCCGGTCGAGCGGCCGACGCGGCGCCCCGCCGCCCGCGGGGTCTTCATCCAGGCGTCATCTGACGCTTCCATACAGTGGCGACCTGTCCGCGCGGACTATAACGGGGCATGAAGAGCGTCAATCCAGCCACGGGCGAGACCCTCGCCACCTACGAGGACCACACCGCCGAGCAGGTGCAGGCCGCCATCACCGCCGCGCACGCCGCCTACGCGGAGTACCGCCGCACCTCCTTCGAGCAGCGCCGCGCGTGGATGAACGCCGCCGCCGACGTGCTCGAACGCCGCGCCGGGGAGCTCGCGCTGCTCGCCACGCGCGAGATGGGCAAGACCCTCGAAGCCGCGCGGCAGGAAGTCCTGAAGTGCGCGTCCGCCTGCCGGTACTACGCCGAGCACGCCGCGTCGTTCCTGGCGCCCGAGCCCGTCAGGACCGACGCGGACGAGGCCTACGTCACGTACCAGCCGCTGGGCGTGGTGCTGGCCGTCATGCCGTGGAACTTCCCGTTCTGGCAGGCGTTCCGGTTCATCGCGCCGACCCTGATGGCCGGGAACACCGGGCTGCTCAAGCACGCCAGCAACGTGCCCGGCTGCGCCCTGGCCATCGAGGATGTGCTGCGCGAGGCGGGCTTCCCGGCGGGTGTGTTCACGACCCTCCTGATCGGCAGCCGCGAGGTCGAGGCCGTCCTGAAAGACCCGCGCGTCACCGCCGTGAGCCTGACCGGATCCGAGGGTGCCGGGCGGGCCGTGTCCGCCACCGCCGGAGGCGAACTCAAACCCGCGGTGATGGAACTGGGCGGCTCGGACCCGTTCATCGTGATGCCCAGCGCCGACCTCGACCTCGCCGCGAAGACCGCCGTGACCGCCCGCACCATCAACAACGGCCAGAGCTGCATCGCCGCCAAACGCTTCATCGTGCACGCCGACGTGTACGACGCCTTCACGGACGCGTTCGTCGCGGGCCTGCGTGCCCTGAAGGTCGGGAATCCCGAACTGGACGGCACCGACGTCGGCCCGCTCGCCACGCCGCAGATCCGCGAGGACATCCACACGCAGGTGCAGGACGCCGTCGGCAAAGGCGCGCGGGTCCGCGTCGGCGGGCAGGTGCCGCAGGGCCCAGGGAACTACTACCCGGTCACCGCCCTGGACGGGCTGACCCCCGACATGGCCGTGTGGCGGGAGGAGACCTTCGGGCCGGTCGCGCTGATCTTCCGCGTGCACAGCCTGGACGAGGCGGTCGAACTGGCGAACACCACCACCTTCGGGCTGGGCAGCAGCGCCTGGACGACCGACGCGGCCGAACGGGACCGCTTCGTCGCGGACCTCGAGGCGGGGTCGGTGTTCATCAACTCGATGGTCGCCAGCGACCCGCGCCTGCCGTTCGGCGGCGTGAAGAACAGCGGCTTCGGGCGTGAACTGGGCCGGTACGGCATCCTGCAGTTCGTGAACATCAAGAGCGTGTCCATCGGCGCGCCCGGCGGCGCCCACCACAGCAAGACCGAATGACCCGGATCGGGCGGCCCGCGCCTCAGGCCGCCCCAGGCCGGGCAGCCCGTGAGTCCCACCGGCGAGGCCGGGCGAGTGTGCGGCTGCCGCGGTCTCCCCGCGTCCCGCGCTGACCCTCGCACCGGCACTCCCGGGCCACGGTCGACCGTGAGCGGACCCGCCGATCACCCGCGCGGCTCAGCGGCATGATCTGGGGACCGCCATGCTCACACCCTCGCAACTTCAACTGCTGTCCTGGCTCAGCCTGTGCAGCCTGGTCGAACGCACCAGCGTGACGGGGCGCCGCGCAGACACGGAGACGTGCGTGGCCGGGAGCGTCGTCACCGACCACGACCTGGACACCCTGGAGGGCCGCGCCCTGACCGAACTGCTGAGCACCTGGCAGATCGGGCCGGTCGAGTACCGCCGGTACGGGCTGACGGGCTTCGGGCTCAGCGTGCTGCACGCCCACCAGGGCCTCGGTCCCAGATGGACGCGCGGCGCGCCAACGGCTCATACGGATTCCGTTTGTTTCGTTGACAGATCGGAACACCACCGATCTGTCAACTCCACGTCCGGAACCCGTTTCTCTCCTGCTCGCTCCGCTCGGGTTGAAAGTTTTTGCAAACCTTTCAACCGGAGTCCGTATCATACGGGATTCAAGTGATTCCACATCATTCGGAGTCGCCCGGTGGCCCCCTCACCCTTCCGTCGCTTCGCGCCTCCCTCCCTCTCTGCTGCGCAGCTCTCCGAGTCCCACAGGGGGAGAGGGGACAACGGAGCGTGTTCAAGTCGGAAGCAAGTCAATTTCATCCCGTATCAGAACGCGGGAACGACGGCGCCCTTGTAGGTGTTCAGGATGAAGGTGCGCGTGGCGGGGCTGCGCAGCGCGGCCACGAGTTTGAGGTAGTCAGGGTTCTTCAGCGTGGCGGGCTTGGCGGCCAGCAGGTTCGCGTAGGGACTGCTCGCGCCTTCGAGGGTCAGGGCGTCCTTGAGTGGGTTGAGCCCGGCGTCCAGCGCGTAGTTGGTGTTGATGATCGCGGCGTCCACGTCCGCGAGGGTGCGCGGGAGTTGCGCGGCGTCGATCTCGCGGAACTTCAGGCGTTTGACGTTGCTGGTGATGTCCAGCGCGGTCGCGGCCGTGCCGACGCCGGCCTTGAGGCGGATCAGTCCGGTGCGTTCGAGGAGCAGCAGCGCGCGGGCGCCGTTGCTGGGATCGTTGGGGATGGCGACGGTGGCGCCCCGGCGCAGCTCGGTCACCTGCGTGACGCGGCGCGAGTACAGGCCCAGGGGGGGCAGGTAGATCCTGCGGACCGGCACGATGTTCAGCGGGCGGTTTTGCTGGAAGGCGTTCAGGTACGGGACGTGCTGGAAGAGGTTGGCGTCCAGCGCGCCCTCGCCGAGGGCCACGTTGGGCTGCACGTAGTCGCTGAATTCCCGGATGACCAGCGTGACGCCCTGCCGGGCCAGGATGGGTTTGACGAAGGTCAGCAGTTCCCCGGCGGGGACGGGCGTGGCGCCCACGCGCAGGGTGCCGGCCGAGGCGGTGGAGACGAGCAGCAGGGTGCCGAGCAGGGCTGTAGAACGCATGATTGAACTCCTTGGGGGGTGCGGGGGTCAGCGGTGGTCGCTGCGGGTGGCGGCGCGGTCGCCGGCCCACCGCGTGAGTTGCACGAGCACGAGCAGCGCGGCGACGGTGGCGAACATCACGCCGGTCTCGAAGCGCTGGTAGCCGTAGCGGATGGCGAGGTCACCCAGGCCGCCGCCGCCGATCGCGCCCGCCATGGCGCTGTAGCCGATCAGGCTGACGACCATGACGGTGAACGCGTGGATCAGCGCGGGCCGCGCCTCGGGCAGCAGCACCTTGAAGCCCGTCTGCGCGGTGGTGGCACCCGTGGCGCGCGCGGCGTCCACCACGCCGTGCGGGACGTCTTTCAGGGCGCCGTCGACGAGGCGGGCGACGAAGGGAATGGCCGCGACGGTCAGCGGGACGATGGCGGCGGTGGCGCCGATGCTCGTGCCGGTGATCAGGCGCGTGAAGGGAATCAGCAGGACCAGCAGGATGATGAACGGCAGGCTGCGGCCCACGTTGACGACCGCGTCGAGTGCCCGGAACAGGGGTGGCAGCGGGTGCAGGCCGCCCGGGCGGGTGAGGGTGAGGAGCACGCCCAGCGCCGTGCCGAGCAGCTGCGCGCACAGCGCGGCGGGCACGACCATCCAGAGGGTATCCAGCGTGCCCTGGGCCAGCAGGGGCCAGAGGGTCTCCCAGGTCATGCGGGCACCGCCCCGGGCTGCGGCGCGGCCTCCGTAGCCGGCGCGGCGAGCCAGACGTCCACGCCCTGCGGGTGCGGCTCGGCCTGCACGAGGCGCGCGCCGCTGCGGGCCAGGGCCGCGAGCGTGCCGGCCGTCAGGTCCGGCAGCGTCACGCGCCGCAGCGTCTCGCCCGGTGCGAGCGTCACCTGCGGGCGGTGCGCGTCGAGCAGGGCGCGGGTGGCCGTGTGCCGCGGGTCGCGCAGCACGGCCCCCGTCTCGCCGCTTTCCACGAGCTGCCCGCCTTCGAGGACGGCCACGTGGGTGGTCACGGCCCGCACGACCTCGAGCTGGTGCGTGACGATCACCAGGGTGAGGTCCCGCTCGCGCTGCAATTCCAGCAGCAGCTGCAGGATGCCGGCGCTCGTCTCGGGATCGAGGGCGCTGGTGGCCTCGTCGGCGAGCAGCAGGTCCGGCGCGGTGACGAGCGCGCGGGCGATTCCGACCCGCTGCTTCTGTCCGCCGCTGAGCTGCGCCGGGTACCGCCCGGCGTAGTCGCCGAGGCCCACCAGACCAAGCTGCTCGCGGGCCAGGGCGTCGCGGCGGGCGCGGGGCACGCCGCGCAGTTCGAGGGGCAGGGTCACGTTGCGCAGCACGGTGCGCTGCGCGAGGAGGTTGAACTGCTGGAACACCAGGCCGGTGCGCGCCTGGTGCGCGGCGCGCGTGGCCGGGCCGAGCACCTCGCCGCGCACGCGCAGTTCGCCGGCGTCGGGCGTGTCGAGGCCGCTGAGCAGGCGCACCAGGGTGCTCTTGCCGGCGCCGCTGCGGCCGATGATGCCCATGCGGCTGCCGCGCGGGACGCGCAGCGTCAGGTCGTCCAGGGCGGGGCGGGGCTGGCCGGGATAGGTTTTGCAGACGTTCTGGAAGGCCAGGACGTCCGGGGCGTGCGGGTCGGGCACGGGTGACCTCCGGTCGGTATGGGCGGAGGGAACGGCAGACGTCCCCTTCCTGGGCTGGTCGCTCGGGAAGGGGACGGCAATCGTGCGTTGCAGTGAGGTGCACCCTTCCTTTACCCGATCTGCGGCCCGGGGTCATCGTTGGGGCGCGCAGGGCTGGAAAGCACCCGCCGTCATGAGGGCTGGTTGCTGCGGCGGTCATGGGTCCAGTGACCTCGCGCCGACTCTGGATAAAGGTGGCTTCGGTGAAGCCGGAGGAGACTCTAGACCAGTTGACCGATTCTGTCAACTGATGATGCGGGACAGCGGTGGGCTGATCGTCCAGTCCGCGGCTTCACCGCGCGCCGCTCTGGTCACGACACGGACGACCGTCACGAGCATCCGTGCAACTGCTCCTCCAGTCGGGCGCGCAGGTCTTCCACGTCGGTGCGGCGCCGGGGGTGCGGCAGCGCAACACGCAGGTCTTCGAGAATGCGTCCGTCGGCGAGCAGCAACACGCGGTCGGTGAGTTTCAGCGCTTCTTCGAGGTCGTGCGTGACGAGCAGCGTGGTGGCGCCCGTGTCGGTCAGGAGGGTGCCCAGCAGGGCGTGCATGTCCGCGCGGGTCAGGGCGTCGAGGGCGCCGAAGGGCTCGTCGAGCAGCAGCAGGTCCGGGCGGTGGGCGAGCGCGCGGGCCAGGGCGACCCGCTGGCGCTGCCCGCCGCTGAGTTCGTGCGGGTAGGCGCGTTCCCGACCGGCGAGGCCCACGTCCTGCAGGGCGCGCGCGGCGCGGAAGCGGTCCGGGCGGGGCAGGCCCAGGGCGACGTTGTCCAGCGCGCCCAGCCAGGGCAGCAGGCGGTCTTCCTGGAACATGACCCGCGTGCGGACGGGCGCGCCGGTGCCGACCCTCAGGGTGCCCTTGGTGGGGGTCAGGCCCGCCAGGGCGCGCAGCAGGGTGGTCTTGCCGCCGCCGCTCGCGCCGACCAGCGCCACGCGTTCCCCGGGGGCGACGCTCAGGGTCAGGTCCCGCAGGATGACGCGCTCGCCGTACGCGGCACTGAGGTCCCGCAGGTCGATGGCTACCCCGGCCGCCGTCAGGGGACCGCTCAGGACGGGTGCGGCGGTCACGCGCTCACCTTCCAGGGCAGCAGGCGGCGCTCCAGAAGGCGCACCGAGGCGTCGGCCGCCTTGCCGATCAGGGCGTAGATGACGATGGCCAGCACGATCACGTCCGTACGGAAGAACTCGCGGGCGTCCATGGCCAGGAAGCCGATGCCGCTGCTGGCCCCGAAGGACTCGCTGACGACCAGCGCCAGCCAGGAGATGCCCAGGGCGTAGCGCACGCCGACCAGCACGCCCGGAAGCGCGCCGGGCAGCGTGACGCGGCGGAAGGTGTCGAGCGGGGTGAGGCCGTACACGCGGGCCATCTCGGTCAGGCGCGGGTCGATGCCCGTCACGCCGTGCAGGGTGTTCAGGTACACCGGGAAGAAGGTGGCCAGGGCGATCAGGAACACCTTGCCGCTCTCGCCGATGCCGAACCAGAGGATCACCAGCGGAATCAGCGCGAGGTTCGGAATGGTGCGGATCATCTGGAAGGTCGTGTCCAGCAGCAGGTTCGCGGCGCGGAAGGTGCCGGTCAGGATGCCGAACGTGAAGCCCAGCCCCCCGCCGATCAGGATGCCCAGCCCGGCGCGCTGGAGGCTGATCAGGAAGTGGCGGCCCAGTTCACCGCTGCGCGCCAGTTCCCAGGCGGCTGTGACGACGGCGCTGGGGGCCGGGAGGACGCGCGGGTTGAGCAGATCGGTGCTGGCGGCCAGCTGCCAGCCCAGCACGATCAGGAGCGGCACCAGCCACCTCACCCATTCGCCCTGCCAGATCGGCCCGGCGCGGCGGCCCGGGCGGGGCGCGGCGGGGACTGCCGCCTGGGTCCTGGAGCGTGTGCCGACCGTCACTTGAGTCCCAGGGTGGGCAGCGCGGCGCGGAACGCCGGGAGGGTCACGTACGTCTGCGGGCCGAAGGGCACGTCGCGCGGCAGGACGCCCGCCTCACGGAACGCGACCGCGAGCGTCTGGAGGGGCTTGAGGTCGGACGCCCGGAAGGGCCGGATGTTGAACGGCACGCTCTTGGGGACGGTGACGGCCAGGACACTCCTGGGGATGCCGAGCTCGTCACTGAACTGGTTGATGACCGTCTGGCGGTTGACGTTCGCCCAGTTCGCGGCGCTTTCCAGTTCGGCCAGCAGGATCTGCAGGGCGCGTTTCTTCTCGGGGTTCTGCAGGACGCTGCCCGGCACGAGGTGGTAGTTGTCGCCGCGCCCGAGGCCCGTGTGGTCGCGCAGGACACGCCCGCCGCTGCCCTGCAGGGCGGTGGTGAGGAACGGGTCCCAGATGGCCCAGGCGTCGATGCTGCCGTTCTCGAAGGCCGGGCGCGCGTCGGGTGGGAGCAGGGGTACGACCGTCACGTCCCCCAGGGTCAGGCCCGCGCTGCGCAGCACGCCATACAGGAAGGCGTGCGCGCTGCTGCCGCGGGCCACGCCGATGCGTTTGCCTTTCAGGTCACCGACCTTCTGGATGCCGGAATTCTTCGGCACGATGACGGCCTCGGTGGTGTCGTTGTGGTTGACGGTCACGCCCACGTATTTCAGGTCGGCGCCGCCCGCCAGGGCGAACACGCCCGGGGCGTTGCCGACGCTGCCGAAGTCCACGGCGCCGGCGTTGGCGGCTTCCAGCAGGGGCGGCCCGGCGGTGAACAGCACCCAGCGGAAGTCGATGCCCTGCGCGGCGTACCTGTCGAGGGTGCCGCGCGCTTTGAGGATGTTCGGGAGGCCGCCTTTCTGGTAGCCGATGGTGAAGGTGACGGCCTGCGCGGTGGACAGCGCGCCGAGGGCGAGGGCGGTGAGGGTCAGGGCAGCGGAACGCGGTCGGGTGGTCATGGGAGTCTCCAGAGGGATTGGGAATGGAGGGGGCGGGGATGAGGGCCCCCTCCCGCAGAGGGACAAGGGGAAGGAGGCGCTTAAATGCTGCGGAAGCGGCCGACGTCGCTGGGGGCCGCGTCGGCCAGGACCGGCTCGGCGCGCAGGGCCGGGGCGTGCGTGCTGGGCCCGTGGGCGCTGGGGGTGCTGGTGTGCGTCAGGGGCTGCCCGTCGCGCGGCGTGAAGACGGGACTGGTGCGCCCCAGTGCGGGGAACAGCAGTTCGGCCACGCGGTACGCTTCTTCCAGGTGGGGGTAGCCGCTGAGGATGAACGTCTCGACTCCGAGCGCCTGGTACTCGCGCAGCGCGGCGGCGACGTTCTCGGGACTGCCGACGAAGGCGGTGCCGGCTCCGCCGCGCACGAGGCCCACGCCCGCCCAGAGGTTCTTCCCGACCCGCAGGGAGTCGCGGGTGCCGCCGTTGAGTTCACTCTGGCGGCGCTGCCCCTCGGAGGCGCTCTGCAAGAAGGCCTGGTGGGCCTGCGCGATCTGCTCGTCGCTGATCCCGGCGATCAGGTGCTCGGCAGCGGCCCAGGCTTCCTCCTCGGTGGGGCGCACGATAACGTGGGCGCGCAGCCCGAAGCGCACCTGGCGGCCGTGCCGGGCGGCCTCGGCGCGCACCTGCTCGAACTTCTCCCGCAGCTGCTCGGGCCGCTCGCCCCAGCTGAGGTACACGTCCACGTGTTCCCCGGCGACCTCCAGCGCGGGCTGGCTGCTGCCCCCGAAGTAGATGGGCGGGTAGGGGCGCTGCACGCTGGGCAGCAGGGCGCGGGCGTTTTCCAGCTGAACGTACTCGCCGCGCTGCGTGACCGTCTCACCGCGCAGCAGCGCGCGGAACGCGCCGAGCCACTCGCCGGTCAGGGCGTACCGCTGCGCCTGCGTGAGGTTCAGGCCCTCGAAGTCGAAGTTGCCGCTGCCGGACACGATATTCAGGTTCACGCGGCCGCCGCTGATCCGGTCGAGCGAGGCGGTCAGGCGCGCGGCCAGGACGGGGGAGAGCAGGCCGGGGCGCAGCGCGACCAGGAAGCGCAGCTGCCGGGTGAGGCTCGACAGGGCGCTGGCGACCACCAGGGTGTCCTCGTTGGTGCCGCCGGTGGGGAGCAGCGCGCCGTCGAACCCCAGCACGTCGGCGGCCTGCGCGACCTGCGAGAGGTAACTGAAGTGCGCCGGTCGGCTGGGCTGGCCCAGCTGGCGGCCGTCGCCGCCGGAGGGAATGAACCAGTACAGCGAGGGGGGGGTGGGGTGAGTGTGGTCCGTCAGGTCGGTGTGCGTCATGTGGGCTCCTGGGGGTAGCGGGGAGGACCTGACCCGGTCTCAGGGGGTCAGTCAGGGGCGGGGCACGGCTTCAGGTCAGGCGGCGCTGGCGCGCAGGGCCGGGTGGGCGGCGCGCTGCACCTGCGTGCGCCCGGTGAGGTACAGGGCACTCAGGTGCGCGCGGCCGTACACGCGCTCGAAGATCAGGACGTTCCATTCGAGTGTGCCGTGCGGTGAGGTGACGAGCAGCGTGTCGAGCGTGCCGGGTTTCCAGCGGACATGCAGGGTTTCCGTCATGGCAGGGGCTCCAGGAAAGGGCGCGCAGGACCGGTCGGCGCGGCGCCAGGGGGCCGCGGGAGCCGGTCGGCGCTGGGCAGGTGGAGGGGAAGACCGGGCCGCCGGGTGGACGGCCGTCTCAGCTGGGGCGACATCGCGTCATGGGTTGTCCTTTGTCGGGGGCGCGCGGGGGCGCTCGCCGCTATCGTTCCCGGTTCGGGCAGGCGTGAAGCACCGTGGGAGGATTCAGGTCAACAACAGCGGGGGCGGCCCTGGAGGGCGCGGCCGGCGGGTGGTGTGTTGAGCTGCTTCATGTGACTCCTGGTTGCTGCGGCGTCGCCGGGCCTGTTCCCTCGGCCGCTCTGGATAGTGACCCTGTGCAGGGTTGGACGTACCCTAAAGCAGATTACAAATCTTGTCAACTTTAGGGGGTTCGGGAAAAGGCGAGCTCCGCTGGGCTGGCCCCACAGTCTGCGCAGATTCGGGCAGAGACCCGTCACCGTTCGAGGTTCGGGGAGCAGACCAAAAGGACGTACCACACACGGGCTCAGAAGTCCTCGACTTCGTTCTGGACGTCGTTGTCCTCCATGGCCACGTACCTGCGGGTGGTGTCCACCGAGGAATGCCCGAGGAACAGGCCGACGCGCGTGAAGTCCTTCGTGGCGCGGTACAGGCGCGTGCCGGAGTGCTTGCGGGCCGCGTGGAAGCCGCGCCAGGCGGAGCGGTGACCGGCGGCGGCGAAGACCTTGCGCATGCGGTACTGGACGTGGTGGTACTGCCAGTCGAACAGGTGCCCCTCTGGTGTGACCGGGGCGAGGCCGTGCAGGGCTGCGCGCACCCGTCGGCCCAGGGGAACGCGGCGGGTCTTGCCGCCCTTGCCGTGCACGGTGAGCTGGGCGCCCTGGATGTCGCCGGCGCGGACGGTGAGGGCTTCGGTGACGCGCAGGCCCGCGTGGGCGCACAGGATCAGGAGTGCGGCGAGTCGCGGGTCGCAGTGCTCGAGGACGTCCTCGACTTCGCGCATGTAGGGCGGGTTCTTGACGATGCCGGGCGTGGGGTCCGGGGGGACGTGGGCGTCCTCGAACGGTTGCGCGTCGGTGGCACCGGCCCAGCGCAGGGCGCGGTAGAGGGCGCGGGCCCCGGCGACGTACTGGGCGACGGTGGCGGCCGACAGCGTCCCGGATTTGCCGCGGCCCCGCGTGGGGCGCGTCTGGAGCTGGGCGACGTAGCGCCCGCCGTCACGCCGACCGGGGCGCAGGAGTTGCACGCCGCTGGCCTGGGCCCAGGGGACGAAGTCGCGCACGGCGAGGGCGTAGGCGGCGAGGGTCTTGGCGCTGGTGCGGGCGCCCTTGCGGCTGCCGGTGGTCATGTACGCCTGGGTGACCTGCACGAGCGTCTCGGTGTCGTAGGTGCTGGCCGCCTCGACCGCCCGGACCCGCAGGGCCTGATCGGTGAGGTTGGCCAGGGCGAGGGTGTCGCTGCGCCGGACGAGGGTCATGCTGGGCGTCAGTTTAGCACTAAATGACATTAGTGTGAAACAGACGAGCTGGATTTCAGCTTCTCAAGCCGCAACACCCTTGAACCTACCTGCTCCGACCTCTACTGCTCAACAGGTCTGAGGATTCCCTCCGCTCCTGGCCACGCAGCTGCGCACGCCCCGGTCCTGGCCCGCTGAGCCCCGCAGACCGCGTGACGACTTGACCAAACCGCGCCTCACCCAGCCAGAGGCGAGTCGCGGTCTACTGCGCTCATGACCCACGCGACGCTCAGTCTCCTGCCCGTGCAGGCCGTTCAGGCGGCGCTGGACGCGATCGGCGACACCATCGCCATCCTCGGGCCGGACGGACAGATCGTCGCCGTCAACGACGCCTGGACGCGTTTCATGCAGGGCAACGGCGGCGAGGAGAGCACCTGCGGCGTCGGCGCGAACTACCTGGGCGCCTGTGACCGCGCCGACGGACCCTCCTCGGACGAGGGCCCACTCGTCGCCCAGGGCCTGCGCGACGTCCTCGGTGGCCGCGCCGAGGGCTACTCGCTGGAGTATCCCTGTCACAGTCCCACCCGGCAGCGCTGGTACCGCGTGGAGGTCCGCCCCTTCGACGCGCAGGGCGTCCGCTACGCCACGGTCGTGCATACCGACGTCACCGCGCAGCGCCTCACCGAGATCCGCGCCGGGGATCTCGACCAGGAAGTCGCGCTGGGCGTGCGTGAGAAGACCGCCGGGCTGAGAGCGGAGAACAGGGAACTCGACGCGTTCATCGGCGCGGTGTCACACGACCTGCGCGCGCCGATCCGGCACCTGCGCGGGTACCTGCAGCTGCTGCGCCGCCGCGCCGAGCCGCGCCTCGTGGACGACGACCGCCGCATCCTGGACATCCTCGAGGGCGCCTCGGGTCGCCTCGCACAGATGATCGACGAGCTGCTCGGTCTGGCCCGCACGTCACAGGTGGCCCTGCGCGTCCAGCCGGTGGACCTGCACGCGGTGGTGGAGCGTGCCTGGGTGAATCTGGACCCGGACACGCAGGGCCGCCGGATCGACTGGGTGACGGGGAACCTGCCGACCGTGCCGGGTGACCCGGACCTGCTGCGCCTGGCGTTCGAGAACCTGCTGTCGAACGCCATCAAGTACACCTCGGGCCGGGAGCAGGCGCGGATCGAGGTCGGCGCGAAACGCGACGGGCGCGACTGGGTGGTGTTCGTTCAGGACGACGGGGCGGGCTTCGACGCCCGGTACGCGCACCGGCTGTTCGGGGCGTTCCAGCGGCTGCATGACGACCGGGACTTCCAGGGCGTCGGGATGGGTCTGGTGAACGTCAAGCGGATCGTGGAGCGGCATGGGGGGAGCGTCTGGGCGACCGGGCATCCGGGGGACGGGGCGACGTTCTCCCTTCGTCTCCCTGCGGGGACCGGACCTGCCGGAATCGACTGATGCGTCCCCGTGGACGCCGCGTTCGGCGCTTGGGTCTCGGCAGAGGCGGTCTACCTGTGACGGCGCTCGTGGAGGCCCACATTGAACTGGACGAAGCGGTGGCCTCTGCATTCGGCTGGAACTGGCCGTTGAGCGAGGACGACCTCCTCGCGCGGTGACTGACGCTGAAGCTGACGCGGCCTGCCTACCCGTCCGCGTTCGTTCAGGGGTTCAGGCCGTCGAAGATGCCGTGCCAGTACGTGACGAGCGTATCCACCTGCACCTCGAATGCCGTGAAGACGCCAGGTTTGGTCAGGTAGCTCGTCGCGCCTGCCCGGTACGCCGCGTCGATATCCTGCGGGTCGTCCGACGTCGCCAGGACCACCACCCGCAGGTGCCGCAGCGGCTCGGACGCCTGGATGGCCTGCAGGATCGCCAGTCCCGACACGGTCGGCATGAACAGGTCGAGCAGGATCACGTCCGGGAGGGTGCCGGCCCGCGCGGCCGCGTGCAGCCAGGGGATGGCGGCAGCGGGATCGTCGAGGGTGCGCAGCTGGGCGCGGTCGGCCTGGGGTTCGAAGGCCATGCTGGCGAGCAGGCAGGCCGCGGGCTCGTCGTCGATCAGCAGCACCTGAAGGTGCCGCGCGGGAGCAGGTGTGACCATGTCACCCAGCGTGACACGCCGGTGGTCAGAACCAAAACTGACTGGACATAGGGGGGGCGACTGTCCATTCTTCGCGTGTGATGGACCACCCGTCCTGTGCAGGCCCCGTCTTCACGCAACTGGCACTCAGCCGCTCCGGGCGTCCCCTACCCTCAGGTGTGCATGCTCTGAACGTCCTGACGCTGAACTCCATCGAGGTCTACCAGCGGTGGCTGTCCCCACTGAAAGGCTTCCGTTGCGCTCACGCGGCCTTCTTCGGCGGTGAGTCGTGTTCGGCCGCGGTGCGGCGCGTGGTCAGCGAGCAGGGGCTGGTGGGGGGGCGCGCGGACATCGCGGCGCGGTTTGAGTCGTGCCGACAGGCGTACGGGCACCTGCGTGGCGCGCAGGTGACGGGCGGTGTTCAGGGCGTGTGCTGCTGCGGCCCTGTGCCCATTCCTTTCCGGTGTGGCTAGTGGCCGACGCGTGGAGGAGGCGGGCCGCGCCGCGTCCCGGGCGTCTTCACCTTCCCGGATCAGGTTCCGCCGCCTGATTTTTGCCATGCTGAGGTATGAGTCGGCCTCTTCACGTTCTCCTGGCGGATGACAGCCTCCCGGACCGCCTGCTGGCCGAGGTGGCGTTCGACGCGCAGGACGTCCCGGTCCACGTGACCTACTGCGAGGACGGACAGCAGGTGCTCGACACGCTGCTGCGTGACGACACAGAACGCCCCGACGTCATCGTCCTGGATCTCAACATGCCCCGCATGGACGGTCACGAGACCCTGCGGCACATTCGCGCCCATCCGGACCTGCGGCACTACCCGGTGGCGATCCTCACGTCGTCTGCCAGCGAGTCGGACATCGCGCAGGCGTACGCGCATCTCGCGTCGCTCTACATGACCAAGGAGATTGACCTCGGCCGGTTCACCGAGCAGATCGGCGCGTTCGTCGGGTTTTATGGCCAGTGCCTTTTCGATGCGGCCGCCAGAACCTGACGGTGCGGTGCAGGGTGGCGCAGGGGCGATCCCATGCACGTTGGCCCTGGCTGCCAAGACTCGCTCCGCCGGTCACAGCTCATACAGTCGCAGTGTGGCCTGGCCGGTCAGGATGGTGGCATGCCGGTGCTCGTCCAGCAGTTCAGTCCAGCGACCTGGGCGGCCCTCACGCGGGTATTTCCTGGCCTGCTCGTCGACAGCTGGCCGGGTGAGGTGCGGCCCGGGGACACGCTGCGATTCCTGCGCCGGGATCGGGGTCACCTGAGAGTAAGAACAGGAACCTGCGCTAAGGAATCTGATTGATGTACTCCTCCAGGGAATACGGGTTACGCAGGGGGCGCAGGTTGCCCTGAGCCACATCTTCTGAGAGGGTGAAATCGTATTTGCCGAGCATGCTCACATGCTCGTGGAGCAATGGAGTCAGTCGGGCCACGTCCTCATCGTTGACCGGATGACCGATGCTCCGTAGCTCATCGAGAGCTACTTGGATGTAGCGCGTATTCCACAGGACTATCGCGTTCACGACCAGGCCCAGTGCGCTCAACTGGTCTTCCATCCCTTCCCGATACCGCTGCCGCAATTCCCCTTTCTGTCCGTGAAACACGGCCCGCGCCACGCTGTGGCGCTGCTCGCCCCGATTGAGTTGCCGCAGAATTCGCTGGCGGTAAGCCTCGTCGCCCACATAGTTCAGCAGGTACAGGGTCTTCTCGATGCGACCCAGTTCAGCAATAGCCCGTCCCAGACTCGACAGGCTGCCCCCACGCTGCAAGGTACGCATAATGCTCGTTGCGCCGACCTTGCCCAGTTTGAGTGACCCGGCCAACCTAAGCATGTCCTCCCAGTGAGCGGCGATCAGCCGCTCGTTCAGGGTGTGACGGCTGAGGTCGTTCAGTGCGCCGTAATCCGCGTCCTTATCCAGTCGCCAGAAGCGCTGGTCAGATAAATCCGCCAGCCTGGGACTGAACTTGTAGCCCAGCAGGGCGAATAATCCGAACACCACATCGCTGTAGCCGTGGGTGTCGGCCATGATTTCGCGGGGGTCGAGGCGGGTCTGCTGTTCCAGCAGGCCCGCGAGGATATACAGACTGTCCCGCAGGGTTCCCGGAATCACGATGCCGTGAAATCCGGTGAACTGGTCACTGGTGAAGTTGTAGTAGGTGACGCCGCGCTGAGCGCCAAAATATTTGCTGTTCCAGCCAGCATTGATGGTGCGAACGGGAACGACGAAACGCAGGCCATCGGCAGAGGCGACTTCCCCACCGCCCCAGCTCTGGGCCAGCGGCAACTCCAGTTGGGCATTCACCAGCAGGGCATTCGCGGCGGTAATGGTGTCGGCGCGGACGTAGTTCTGCGCTATCCACGATAGGCGCGGAAGGGTCAGGGCTTCCACATCAGGACGGGACACGGCTTTCAGGCCGATATTGCAAGCCTGTGAAAGGAGTACCGCACAGAGGCTCAGGGGAAGATGTCGTACCAGGGTTCGGCCTTCTGCGACGTGGGTAAACGCCTCAGCCAGTCCGGTGAACGAATGCACTTCCATCAAGAGTTCCGCGAGGTCAACAACGGGCAGGCGGGCTGAAATTTCAGCCCGCAACACCTTCAGGCTCTCCGGCTCAGGAATCGCTTCCGGCGCGGCCAGGTGAAGGGTGGTGTGGCCGTCCTCCTGAGTGAGTGACAGCGATGAATTGACGCTCAAGCGCTCTGATCTGTCAAGGGTTTGGTGGAGCCTCAGTTCAGGATGTAAGCCTGCTCCTCGAAGGCCGTCGGTGACTGATACCCCAACGACGAGTGACGACGGCGACGGTTATAGAACACTTCAATCCACTCGAACACCTCTGTCCGTGTCTGGGCACGGTCCCACTGCGCTTCGCCAAGCCCCATCTCCGTCTTCAATGTCGCAAAAAAGCTTTCCTGGACAGCGTTATCCCAGCATTCTCCTGCCTCGCTCATACTCTGAACGGCCTGCAATCTGTCCAGCGCCTGCTGGTACACATCGCTCGTATACTGGCTCCCTCGATCCGAATGATGCAGGAGTCCGCCTGGTGGGTTCCGACGAGCCACCGCCATCTCCAACGCCGCTGTGACCAGCGGCGTCTGAAGTCGCTCATTCAGCGCCCAGCCGACAATTTTCCTCGAGTACAGGTCCATGACCGTCGCCAGGTACAACCAGCCTTCACGGGTGGGGACATACGTGATGTCCGTGACCCACTTCTGATTCGGGCCGTCCGCAGTGAACACCCGATCAAGAATGTTTTCTGCGACTGGGCGCGAAGATTTCGCCTTCGTCGTCGTCCGGAACTTCCGCTTTCCACGCGCGACAAGCTGTGCTTGTCGCATGAGCCGCCTGATCCGCTGACGACTGACCTGCTCTCCCTGTGCCTTCAGGTCGGCTTGGATGCGCAGCGCCCCGTATGTTCCCCGGCTTTCCTCGAAGCTGGTCCTGATTTTCTCGATCAGCACGCGGTCTTTTGAGATCCTCTTGCTCTCCGGCCTTCCCCGCGCAGCGTAGTACCCGCTGATGCTCACGTCCAGAATCCGGCACATCAGCTCGACTGGAAACTCGTCGTGGTGCCGCTCGATGAACCTGAAGATCAGGGTTGCTTGGCGAAGAAGCGGCCAAGCCCCATACGGGTACTGTTCTGGCCAAGACAGGCCAGCGCTTTTTTCAGGATATCCCGTTCCTGTCGTGCAATTTCCAGCTCCCGCTCCAGTTCCTTAAGGCGAGCCTCCTGTGGTGAAAGGGCGGGGATTCCCCGCCCGGTGAAGGCTGGGCGGCCGGAGGCCGTCTGGGTGTCCTGCTGCTGCTTCCACCGGACGACGTAGTGAGGGGGAACGCCGAGATCGCGGGCAATCTGGGCGCAACTCTTTCCGGTCGTGCGAACCAACCGGACGGCTTCTTGTTTGAACTCAGCGGTGAATTGCTGCTTGGGTACGGACATTCTGTCCTCCAGTGTGGATCACACTGAACTTACCCTCCACCAAACTCTATCCAGTTCACTCCTCGACTTCACGAAAGGCGTTTTCCAGTTCGATGCTCAACAGCTCAAGTTCCGGCCTGGGGTCAAGAGAGCGTTCCAGGGCGCGGCACACGTCGTCACGGGCTTCCAGCCAGGCATCTCCCTGAAGCAGCTCTGCCCGTGGGTCACCGTAGCGTTCACTGCGCTCCACAAAGACTTCGCGGCGCTTAAGAGCCTGATGCAGCCTGTCCATCACGCAGAGGGTGTACGCCTGCTGGTCGAGTTGGCCCCCAAAGGGAAAGACCTGTCTTTCCCAGCTTTTCGGAACGACGCTCCGAGGAGCGTCGCTCCATCTGGGCTTGCCCTGCCCCGGCTCATCCCTGGCTTTCAGGAATTCCAGGGCGTCCAGCAGCGGCGTAGCTGTAGGGGTTCCAGTAAAGGTAATGGTCTGAAGAAAGACCCGCTGAAAGCGGCGGACAGTGGTGTAGTACCCACTGAGGGCCAGTGCGTGGGTGTCCTCATCAGGGCTGGCGAGGGCCGCGACCTTTCCAGCGGCTTCCCGCAGTGCCTGTTCCCCCAGCTTCTGCAAGGCCAGTTCACGCGCTCTTTCGGCAGGCAGGTTGCTGTCCAGCAGCATCAGGGTCGCTTCACGCAAGAGCAAAGCCGCCTGGTCGAGGTCTTTCAGGGAACGCAGGCGTTCCCGTCGCCGCCTGGCTTCCCCTCTCAGGGCGAAACTGGTCATCAGACCATCGAAAATGTCCAGTACGTCATCGGTGGCGGTGCGTTCCAGATGTTGCAGGAAGACCAGCAGGGTTGCCAGCCGCCGTTCCTCGCTCATCCGCTGGATGAGCTGTACTCGTGCAGTCAGGGCGTGACGTATCAGGGCAGCCTGACGTGCGGCTGGAACGTCGGAGAGGTCAACCTCTCCGACACCGACAGCGCGAATCTGTTCCACGCGGTACAGGGCGTGATACAGCGACATGGCTCCCACCCGTGAAGGCGGAGTTCGCAGGACTTCCAGCGGGGTCTGCCATTTCCCCGTGGGCAGGACGAGAAGCTGTTCGAGGACCTGCTCCTGCTCACTGTTCAGGCGGCGGCTCAAACCGAGGAAAGACCGAGCGGTGTACCGCTCGCGGACACGGGCAATCAGCCGCTCCAGAACACGCACGCCTGGCAACACAACTTTCTGGGCCAGCAGGTGAGCTGTAGCAAGGTCGAACAGGACGCTCGGGCGCACAGCACTGACCGCGAGGTGGGCATAAATCCAGCGAATCAGGCGGAACACCTGAAACTCGTCGAACTCCCGGTAACCCAGGTAAGCCACGATGTCGCGGCGGTGGGTGTAGCGGGTTTCCTCGCGCAGTGCATACCGTAGGAAAACTTCTGGCGAAACCTCAAGTTGCTGAGCGACATGCTGCACCACGACTCTCGGCACCTGAATAGGATTGGGCAGAAAGGTTCCCAGATACCGCAAAGCGCAGAGCTGGACGGCAAAACCGAGCTTGTTGTGGTCGCGGCGTCGCTCAGCAATCAAAGCCAGGTCGGCTTCGTTCAGGAAGAAATAACGGGTGATACGGACTCCGGTTGAAAGGTTTGCACAATCTTTCAACCCGAGCGGAGCGAGCGGGAGAGAAGCGGGTTCCAGACGTGGAGTTAACAGATCGGTGGAGTTCCGATCTGTTAACGAAACAAACGGAATCCGTATGAGTTGTTCTGGGGTGGGGTCAACAGCAAACCGCCCGTAGCGGGCGGCTTGCTCAGCAGAGAGGAATTCGACGGGCATCAGTCATGGCAGGAAAGAGACTCAGGGAATGTTCAGAACTGTGAAACTCGTTTCCGACTGACTGCCGACCCCTACCAGTAATGCTTTCCCATCAGCCCGAAAGGCGAGAGGAACAGTGTCCATGTCCTGTACCACTGCCGGGAGCTTCCAGACCACTTGTTTCCCAGTTTTCACGTCACCTATCAGCAATTCGGCGCGGCCATCTTCCAGCCAGGCGACTCGCCGACCATCTGAGGATACGGCCAAAGACTCCACCCGATTGCCAGAGGGCCACATCTGTATTTTCTTGCCTGTCGCCGGGTCATAAACCTCAACGCCCAGCGGATGATAAGTATGTTCCTTTCCTATCACGTCTATAGCAGCCACGGCCAGTACGCGGCAGTCGGCACTGGTGGCCCCCAGACGCCTTTCTTCAGGCAGTGACAGGCCGAAGTTATTTTTCTCCAGTGCGCCGAGCTGCCACGAGGACGCCCGGAAGCCCATACCCCGGTCACGGAAGATAAGTTGCGTTTCACACATACTTTTTCCATCCGGCGTGAGCTGGGAAGTCTCACTCACCGACTTGCGGTAGGTCTGACCAGGGAGGTTGCCCAGAAAGACCTCGCCCTGACGCCTGAGCAAAGGGGCTACAGGAACGATACGACCGCCCAGAACGACTTCCTTATCCCCCGGCGTGAATCCAGAAATAGAACGAATGCCCGTGACCGAGGGGCCAACCGCCTTCCCGGTTTTCACGTCCCAGAAGCGCACGAATTCCGAGTTCGCATCACCGCTGACCAGGAGCGTGCCAGCCCGATTGAACTTCAGGCTGCCTACCTGATACGGATGAGCCTTGACGCTCCAGATTGCCTGTCCTGCCTTCAGGTCAAAAAGGTTAAGCTGCCGACCTTCGCCCGCCGCAGCCACCCAACGTCCATTGTCACTGACGGTCAGGAGATTGACGTGGGCCAGCGGCATCTGGAACTTGGCGACCTGCTGACCCTGCGGCGTCAGGGCCAGTGCCCCCAGCGAACTGGTGCTGATGATGTTCTGGCCCAGCCACGCCACACCCTGAACACCAATCCCGGTATTGGTCGGCTGTGGTGGTGCCAGCCGTTTCCGGTCAGTCAGATTCCAGAGGCGCGGGGTACTGAAGCCGTCTGCCAGAAGAAATTTGCCGTCGGTACTGAAGGCGAGTTTCCTCGTGTTGTCGGCATAAGTAGGCAACGAGCGTCCTGTCCCACTTTTCAGGTCATAGACCGTCACGGATTGGTTGTACGCTTTGGGGAAGCTCATGTTCCAGCCCACCGCTAGACGCTGCCCAGACGCGTCATAAGCCACTGCCGAAGCGCTAGCAGGCTTAACAGGGTCATCCATAAACGAAGTGTCTTCCCCAGGTAAGCGGGTGATGGTCGGCAGCGGTTTCATGTCAGGCAGGTGAAAGCGCAGAATTTGCGAGGCGCGGATGACGGCCACCTCGTTCGCGGTTGGACTGACGGCGACCTGCCCAGCACCGTAGCCGTCAGGCAAGGTCGGCAGGTCAATCCTCTGCCACTGTCCCGGCTGGCCGACCAGCAGGGTATGAGGGCACGCCACCGTCAGCGTGGAGCCGCTCGCCGCGAGGTGTGGCCCTTCACTGCCTTTCAGGTTACCGCAGAGGGCCTGCCCCACGACCTTGGTTTGCTTTCCACTGACCTGAGCCAGAGTTCCTGTCGTGTCCAGCGTAAAAAGGTCATTGCCGCTGTAAACGACATCCACCAGCAGGCGGCCAGTGGGCGACACAAGAGCCTGCCGTTGCCCCTGGGGAGTGAACAGGCCCACGCGGTCAGCCGTAGTGACGGCGACTTGTGCGCCATCGGCCCGCACACTGACCTCGCTGGCCGGGCCATCCGGCAAGATGCCTGAAGCCTGGATGCTTACCGCTCCGGCAGCACTGACACTGAGCAGTGCGCCGAGAAAACCTGTAGAAAGAAAACGGGCCTGTAGAGACATAGCAGAGCTTACAGCGTGAACTGCGGGCAGTACGTTCGCCTTTTGGTGGAGCTGTGCTGCGTTGAGTTTGTGGTTCATTCCTTTGCTTCAGTCTGCCAATCATCAGGCAAAGGTAGAGGCACCACTTTGACTTGCCCTCGACCACTGGACATGGCGAACCAAGTTCCTTCAGCGTTGACTGTCAGACGCGGCCAGAGAGTGGCTCCCGTTTGAGGTCGGTCGTAGACTTGGATGGGTTGCAAAGCCGAGCCGGGCTGCTGCAAGTCCAGGCGCAACAAGCGACCGTCATCCAGCACCGCCAGAACGAGGTTCTGCTTGGTCACCACCACAGCCGTCACCTGCGTTCCCTTCACAGGGCCAGTGTTGGCGACGCGTTTTCCGGTTGCGATATCCCAGGCTTCTACGCCTGCCCCATCCTCGTCGGCCACCAGGAAACGGCTATCGGGGCTGAATACAGGAGCTTCCGCATATTCGTTCTGCTCCGCCCGCTCATAGCGCCGCAGACCCCCGGCCTGCACGTTCCAGACGCGTACTTCACCATTGCAGGGAAAGGCGAGCAGGCGACTATCGGGACTCCAATTTGGACGTGCCCCCATGAAGTTAAGACAGGTGGCTGGCTGGGCAGGTAGGGCCTTAAGGCGGCGGGAGAAGTCAGAGGCCCACAGTTCGATGCGGCGACCTTCGCCCAGCAGCGCCACGGTCTTGCCATCTGGGCTGACATCCAGGCTGTACCAACCCCCCGTGCGGACATTGAGCCGCTTGCCTGTTCTTACGTCCCAGCGGCTGGCCCCCCGGTGGTCGGCGGCCAGAAAAAACTTCCCATCGGCGGTAAACGCCGAGTTGAAGACGAACTCGGTACCGTCCCGACCACAGCCGAAAGTTTCCTTGAAGTCGCCCTGAAGCGTGGAAATGGCCTTCTGCGTGCTGAGGTTCCAGAGCACCACCCGGCACTTGGCGAAGTCCAGTTGTGCAGCCAGAACACCTTGCGGGGTCGGGCGCGGATTCCACGCCAGTTTGCCGGGAAGCTTCAAGGCGTGGGGTTGGCTGCTCCCGGCGAAAGTCACGGCGCTGCCCTCGTCAGGGTCAAAGGCCGTGACCTGGTTCTGGCCAACTGTCAGGGGAATTCGGGTCGCTGGATGACTGAAGAGGTAAGCCGAGCGGTGCAGGGGTGGTGCAGCGAGGGCGAGCGTCCCCAGGGCAAGACTGACGAGGGCAGCAGTGAGTATCCGCATTTAGGCATAGTAGTGATGAAAGGTGACTGAATGTTGATTTGCTGGTGCTGCGACAAACAAGTGTAAAACCTGTTGTAATTATCCTTATCACAGGAAAACTGAAAACTGTCTGCGAATTTGACGGCAAAAACTGCCATCGGTTTCAGAGGGTGAAAGTACACTTATCACAGGAATGAACGCTGACGATTTCCAGAGAGCGATTGAGCAGTTTCTGAAAGGGCTGAAACGCAGCCCGGCCACCCTGCGGGCTTACCAGGCTGACTTGAATCACTTGCAACGGTGGTTACTGGAACAGCATCAGGAGTACGTGATTAGCGACGCAGGTTGATCAGGACATCGACGGGGTCCTGACCGCGCAACCGCGCGGTCTCCACCGTCGACTTGATCCGCATGTACGTCTGTGCACCCAGCGCGTTCTTGCTGCACTGCGAGACCTTGCGCGCGATCACCACCGACCGCAGGCTCCGTTCCGCCGCGTTGTTCGTCGGCGGGATATCCGGGTCTACTAGGAACCGCAGCAACCGGCCCTGCCGGTACTGCTTGAGCAACCCCAGTCGTAGCCGTTCGTTCCCCGGGGTCTTCAGTGGGCGCCGGTCGAGTAAGGCGTCCAGACGCAGGGTGAGTGCCTCACCCTGCTGTCGGTACTCATCCAGGCTGCATCCTCCACGACGGTGCTGGGCATGCAGCGCCATCAATGCTCGGCACACCTCGGCCAAGCGCTGCCCATACTCCCGGCCCCGTCCCCGCTTCCCCTGAGCCTGCTCACTCACCGTCTGGACGTTGCGCAGGACGTGAGCCAGACATTTTTGCTGCTGGACCCCTGTGAACTGGATAGAGTTTGGTGGAGGGTAAGTTCAGTGTGATCCACACTGGAGGACAGAATGTCCGTACCCAAGCAGCAATTCACCGCTGAGTTCAAACAAGAAGCCGTCCGGTTGGTTCGCACGACCGGAAAGAGTTGCGCCCAGATTGCCCGCGATCTCGGCGTTCCCCCTCACTACGTCGTCCGGTGGAAGCAGCAGCAGGACACCCAGACGGCCTCCGGCCGCCCAGCCTTCACCGGGCGGGGAATCCCCGCCCTTTCACCACAGGAGGCTCGCCTTAAGGAACTGGAGCGGGAGCTGGAAATTGCACGACAGGAACGGGATATCCTGAAAAAAGCGCTGGCCTGTCTTGGCCAGAACAGCACCCGTATGGGGCTTGGCCGCTTCTTCGCCAAGCAACCCTGATCTTCAGGTTCATCGAGCGGCACCACGACGAGTTTCCAGTCGAGCTGATGTGCCGGATTCTGGACGTGAGCATCAGCGGGTACTACGCTGCGCGGGGAAGGCCGGAGAGCAAGAGGATCTCAAAAGACCGCGTGCTGATCGAGAAAATCAGGACCAGCTTCGAGGAAAGCCGGGGAACATACGGGGCGCTGCGCATCCAAGCCGACCTGAAGGCACAGGGAGAGCAGGTCAGTCGTCAGCGGATCAGGCGGCTCATGCGACAAGCACAGCTTGTCGCGCGTGGAAAGCGGAAGTTCCGGACGACGACGAAGGCGAAATCTTCGCGCCCAGTCGCAGAAAACATTCTTGATCGGGTGTTCACTGCGGACGGCCCGAATCAGAAGTGGGTCACGGACATCACGTATGTCCCCACCCGTGAAGGCTGGTTGTACCTGGCGACGGTCATGGACCTGTACTCGAGGAAAATTGTCGGCTGGGCGCTGAATGAGCGACTTCAGACGCCGCTGGTCACAGCGGCGTTGGAGATGGCGGTGGCTCGTCGGAACCCACCAGGCGGACTCCTGCATCATTCGGATCGAGGGAGCCAGTATACGAGCGATGTGTACCAGCAGGCGCTGGACAGATTGCAGGCCGTTCAGAGTATGAGCGAGGCAGGAGAATGCTGGGATAACGCTGTCCAGGAAAGCTTTTTTGCGACATTGAAGACGGAGATGGGGCTTGGCGAAGCGCAGTGGGACCGTGCCCAGACACGGACAGAGGTGTTCGAGTGGATTGAAGTGTTCTATAACCGTCGCCGTCGTCACTCGTCGTTGGGGTATCAGTCACCGACGGCCTTCGAGGAGCAGGCTTACATCCTGAACTGAGGCTCCACCAAACCCTTGACAGATCACTGCCAGGGTGTGACTGTCATAGACCTTGAAGCGGTCGCACACCAGGACTCCACCAAAGGCGTTGCCGAGCACTGCACGCAACTCGACGTTGGTGTGCTGGAGATTCGCTCGGAACAGCACCGTCTCGGCCGAGCGGAAGGTGCTCACCCAGGCCTGTGTCGCGTTCACTCGCCAGCCCGTGTCGTCGTGGTGGACATAGGGAGCTGCGCGCAGCTCCCGTTCCAGGGACTCGACATGTGTCGCCAGCGGACGTCCATCACGTGCCAGGCGCTGGGCGGCCTGGGTGATGGCCCCCTGGGACACCCGGATGCCGGTGGTCAGTCCCAGCACCCGTGGAATGCGGCGCTGTGGGAGACCAACCTCGTGGTGCAGCGCCTGAATGGTGGCCGCCAGTCGGGGACCACATCGGTGTCCCGTCGCCCCACGTTGGTCCGGTTGGAGGTCGGGATGCGCGCCACGTACAGTCTGCCCGCACTGCGGGCAGACCATCACCGGCACGTGGTAGGCCGTGATCTGCACGGTCTGAGCGGGCAGGTCACTGATCCAGGCGCGGTCGTGACGCTTGAAGATCAACTCGCCGACGTAGCCACAGGCCGTGCAGGTGTTGGGCGCCGGGACGTCGATCACGACGTCCTCCTGCTCGGGAGCAGGAGGACGCTTGTATGTGAAGACGCCTTCCCCAGCGCGACGACCTGCGGTTTTCGGGTGGGCTTTCCGACTTCCCCGGCTATGAGGGGCGGCATACTTGCGTTGCTGACGCTCCAACTGCTCGATGCGCTTCTGAAGCTGTTCGATCTGCTCCGCCTGCTTGCGGATGATCTCGTAGAGATCCTGTTCCGTCAGCGGGGTGGCCATGCGGCTCATCCTAGCGAATGTGACGATGCTGTCCGGCTCGCGGGGTCGCTAATCAGATACCATCAGGAACTGGATGCCCCGACGCTGGAAGCCTACTTTGCAGCCCACGAGTGGGCTGCTTCCACGCAGAACCGCAAACAGACCGCCATTGAACGCTTCTGCCGCTGGGCCATACAGCACGGGAAACTGGAAATTGACCCGACGCTGCATCTGGAACGGCCTACTGTGCCACCACCACATCCGCGAGGACTGCGCCGTGAAGATGTGGAGCGCATCTTTGCCGTGATTCCAGGGCAACAGGCCAGAGATGCGTTGCTGTTCCGCCTGGTGTTCGAGACGGGACTTCGCATCAGCGAAGCCCTGAACATCCATCTGGACGACCTCGACCTCAGCAAAGGCGACGAACATCTGACCGTGCTGGGCAAAGGGGGGCAGCGCCGGACGGTGCTGCTCGATGACCCTAAACTGGTCAATGCCCTGCGGAAGTATCTGCGCTCACTGGAGTACGAGCATGGGCCGCTGTTCCAGGCGCAAAAGAATGGGCGTGGTGGCCCGTTGCGCTATCATACGGATTCCGATTAATTCGCTAACAAAGGCCACCAGTGAAAGAGGGTCTGCTGAGTGATGAGATCAGGTTGAGCTTCCAACCACACGCAGCGTTCGGAGAGTGCCAATTCTACCTCTTCAATGCTGTCGAACGCCCGGTTCGCGATTGGTACATCCGTCAACGCCCAGAGCCGTTCTGCTGGCTGCAATTCCGGCGAATACGGCGGGAGCGTCACGGTCTGAATGCCCTCCGGATGCCCATCATCGGGTGGCACGTGGAAACCGGCCCCATCCTGAACGACCAGCACACGATGGTCGGCGCTGGCGCCGACCATGCGGGCAAACGCAGCCATGACGGCCACATACGCCTGTTTGTTGACGACTGGGATCAACCAAAACAGGCTCTTGCCGCTCTCCGGATTGGCAAACGCGTACACGTAGAGCCACTCGTACCCAGGCTGAACCGGACAGGTCAACGGCTGCCCAGTTGGTGCCCAGACTGGACGGCGGATTGGCTTGAGCCCGATCCGATGTTCGTCCATACACCACAGGGAGACGCGCGGTGAGAGACGCTCCGCCTGGCGGAGCGTCTCGATCAGGACTTTGATTTGAATGCTTCCTTCGCGGCCTCATCGCCCCCAACGTGCCGGGGGCGGGGTCGTTGGGGGGTAAAGCCAGCCGCTCGAAGGAATTCATAGGTGCGCCCGAGGTGAACGGACAGTCCGTACTGCTCCTGAAGCCAGTTCTGAACGTCTTTCCCAGACCAGACGATGTCCTGTTCGAAGTCGGCGTGTAGTCGGGTCGCCAGGGTCTGTTGTTGCTCAGCGCTCAATAGCCGGGGTGCACCCTGATTCGTGTGGCGCCCGTCACACAGCCCGGCAAGTCCCCGGTCGCGGTAGCGGTACACCAGATCGTAGGCGGTGACCCGGCTGTACCGGGTCACTTGGAGAATCTCTGGGAGGGGGCGTCCTTCAGCGAGGAGGGCCATGAATTGGGCTCTGCGCCGCTCGACGGCGCAGGTGCTGGTCGTGTAGAGGTGCCAGAAAGTGTCGGCGTCATGCGCCAGGGGAGCCGTCAGGAGTGTCTGTTTGATCTGACAATCATAAACCTTTTAATCGGAGTCCGTATCAGAGCGTGCAGGAGCGCTGGCAGCATTACGCGGCTGAGGCAGGCGTAGCCTGCACACTGCACCAGTTGCGGCATAGCCACGCTACTGAACTGGTCAATGGTGGGGTCAGTCTGGGAACAATACGGAAGCGGCTGGGGCATCGCCATATCCAGACCACATTGCGCTATGCCGAGGTCAGTGACGCCTCAGCAGACGCCGAACTCAGGAAATGGCGTCGCAGTCGCAAATAATTCCTTAGCGTAGGTTTCTGTTCTTACTCTCACGTCACCCCGGATCAGGGGGCACTGGGCTGGTCCCTGGCGGCCGGACAGTGGGGGCTCGTCACGCCGGGAACCGCTGCCGCCGAGGCTCGTCGTCACGCGTTCCAGGCGCGGGTGGAATCGCTCGGCGCTCACCGCACGTACCGGGCCTGCTGGCCGTCAGCCGCTGCGTGATTCCCCTCGCGGCCTACTGGGACGCCCCCACCGCGTCTCCCCTGCTGGTGCGGGTGCTCGTGCGACCACAGCTGGACGTGCCGATGTTCGCCGCTGGACTGCACGCGTCCATCCTGACCCCGGCAGGTCCACTGATCTCGTGCGCCGTCGTCACCCGGCCCGCGCCGCCGGACCTCGCGGGGACCGTCGCGCGGATTCCCGCCCTGCTGCGCGAGGACGAGGTGATGCCCTGGCTGAGCGGATCACCATGTGACGCCCGGCGGACCGCGCTGGACAGCCGGGCGTGGGAGGCGCTGACCGTCGCGGGATCACGGCTGGTCACGAGCGGCACGGCCGGTTTCGCCGCACCCTGACCGCGCGGATCGGTGATCACCTCACTTCCGCTTGGATCTGGGTGGTTGCTCAGTAGCGTTGCGGCCTGGTGTTCAGGCGTCAAGGTCAGGCACCCCACCTGACCTGTCGGCGGCGCAGCTGGACTTGCCATGACGAAGCGTCAGGCCCCTCGGGGCGGGGCGGTCGTCTCCCGGACGACCAGTTCGCTGGGGTAGTCGAGGACGGTGCCACGCACCGCTTCGCCGACCAGTGCGCCCGCGAGCAGGCGCAGGGCGCTGCCGCTCATGTTGTGGATGGGGTGGCGGACGGTGGTCAGGGCCGGGTGGCTCTGGCTGGCGGCGGCGATGTCGTCGAAGCCCACCACGCTGATGTCGGTCGGAACGCGCAGGCCGCGGTCCTTGACGGCGTCCATCGCGCCGAGGGCGGTCGCGTCGCTCGCGGCGAAGATCGCGGTGGGGGGGGTGGGCAGGTCCAGCAGTTCGCGGGCGGCCTCGAACCCGCGCCGCTGCGTGAAGTTCCCGGGGCGGATCAGGGCCGGGTCGAGCAGGCCGCGTTCGTCCATTAGGCGCGCAGTCGTTCGTGTGCCTGACTGGACTCGGCGGCGCCTGCGATGAAGCCCACGCGGCGGTGCCCGAGGTCGAGCAGGTGCGTGGTGGCGGCGCGCGCGCCGTGGTAGGAGTCGGCGCGGACGTTCGGGAGGTCGGTCGGCACGCCGAAGTGGCTGATCAGCACGGTGGGGGTGCGGCTGCGTTCGAGGGTGCGGAGGTGCTGTGGGTCGTCGGTGGGGACGACCAGGATCAGGCCGTCGGTCAGTCCGCCACTGAGGGCCGCGACGCGCTGGCGTTCGCGGGCGGGGTCGCGGCTGGTGGTGAAGACGCCCAGGTCCAGTCCGGCGCTGCTGGCGGCCTCTGCGGCGGCGCGGGTGACCTCGGCGAAGGAGGGGTTGACGAGTTCGGGGATGACCATCCCGACGAGGTTGGTGCGGGCGCCGCGCAGGCGCCGGGCGGCGGGGTTGGCGACGTAGCCGAGGTCACGGGCGGCCTGGATGACGCGGGCGCGGGTCTCGTCGCTGATGCGTCCGGTGTTGTTCAGGGTCCTGGACACCGTGACGGTGGACACGCCGGCGAGGCGCGCCACGTCGGCGATGGTGACGGGTGCGGACATGGGAACTCCTGGGGCGGGACGCGGCTGTCCCACCGATGAGTGGGTTAACGGTTACCCTGACAGTGCACCTCCGGTCTGACCCCGTCAATCCACCCTCCCCTGCTACCCGGCCCACCCGCCGCTCCGGCAATACCCCGTCCACGTCACCTGACGCTGACCGATCATCGCCGCGCCGTCACGGCTCGTCGGTGAGGGCTTGGGCGAGCTGTACGACGCGGTCGTAGTGGGTGGTGTTCAGGTACCCGAGGTGTGTGGCGCTGCGGGCGTGGTCGCGTAGCGCGGCGCGACGCAGTGCGCCGGGCGGCATGAACGGCAGCGTCGCTTCGCGCGCCACGTGCAGGATCCGCAGTCGCAGGGCGTCCGGCGAGTCGTACGGGAACATCCGCCGCGGCGCGACCACGTCCAGGGTGTCTTCGAACAGCGGGTCGTACCCGGCGCGGTGGTGCAGGCGCTCGACCGCCGTGGCGGTCGCCGGCGTGAGGGGACTGACGACGTCGTTCCGCAGCAGGGTCCGCTCGTGGGGATTGAACGCGTCCCACCGCAGGCGCAGCAGGGTCGCGATGGGCACGGCGTGATGCCATAGCAGCAGCAGCGCGGCGTGCAGCGCCGGGTCCGGGCGGGCCGCGTCGATCAGCGTCTGGATGGTCTCGCGCGTGGGCAGTGGATCGCTGCGGCGCTCGGCGGGCGGAGCGTGGAAGTCCAACAGGGGGTCCCCAGTGATGATGCCCAGCTGGCGCAGCGCGCGGTACAGGGCCCGCAGGGTGAGAACGCGGCTGGTGCGGGTGTTCGGCCTGGCGGGCGTGCCGTCGGCGTTGGTGAGCAGGACGCCGCTGAGCCACGCGTGGAAGTCCGCAGGGGGGCGCAGGAGGCTCACGTAGTCGCGCTGCGCGGCGGTGATGATGGGGCGGAGGTTGCTGATGAGCTGCGCGGGGCGGCCCTGGAGGCGACCCTGGGCGTGCAGGGTGCTGACGAGGGTGTCGAGGTCGCCAGTGTGCAGGGCGTTGGTGAGGGTCCGGGCGAGATCATCGGCAGGGTGCACCATACCGACAGTATATCCAAACGCAGATACGAAGTGAGGCCTCAAGTGAGGGTTGATGGATCAGATCGTACCGGAGAGGGTGACCCCAGTCGCTCCACGTTGGAGATGACATTCACCAGTGTCGAGTGGAAATCACCCGATAACACACAAGCATTTCTCTATCCACCACGCTGTCTCTCGGGCATTACACGCTGCACAGGCACATGCTTCAGCATCGCGGTGGCCACGAAAAGCAGAGTACAGATGCGTGAGAAAGGCCCGCGCATTCCGCGTTTCGTATCTGGAAACAATATACGACTGTGAGTTCACCAGCGTGGCCAGACCCAAGGCACAGGAGAAATCCAAACCCAACCTCACACGAACTCGGACCAACAGTGACCGGGATCCACCCGAAGACCGAAGTTCCCGTCAGACTGTCGCTCATGCCCGTCCTGTTCCAGTTCGACAACACCTACGCGCGGGACCTGGGTCTGGATCCTGAGCTGCTGGGGGGGCCGGAGAGCACTGCGATCTTCGCGGGGAACCGGGTGCCGGCGGGCGCCGAGCCGCTCGCGCAGGCCTACGCCGGTCACCAGTTCGGGGGCTTCTCGCCGCAACTCGGGGACGGGCGCGCGCTGCTGCTCGGCGAGGTCATCGACCGGCACGGGCGACGACGGGACGTGGCCCTGAAGGACTCGGGCCGCACGGCCTTCTCCGGCCGGGGGGACGGGAAGGCCGCCGCCGGGCCCATGCTGCGCGAAGCCCTGATGGGTGAGGCCATGCACCCCCTGAGGCTGCCCACCACCCGCGCGCTGGCCATGGCGGCCACCGGGGAGACCGTCCACCGCGAGCGGCCCCTGCCCGGCGCGGTGCTCACGCGCGTGGCCGCCAGTCACCTGCGGGTCGGGACCTTCGAGTACTTCCGCGCCCGCCGCGACACCGCCCGGCTGCGGCAACTGGCCGACTAGTGGATGACCACAGGCTTGGCTTGATCTATTGATCACGGCGAAGATCTGAGTTGATAGACTGGCCACATGCCCGGTTGGCAACCGACCCACTACTCCCGCGCTCAACTCGAGGAGCGCCGCCTCGCCGCTCTCGCATGGATTGAACGCGGAAGCCATCGGAACCAAGAGATTGCGAATCACTTCGGTGTCTCCGTCCATACGGTCTACACCTGGAAAGCACGACTACGACGCAATGGTGGCTTGAAAGCCACCATTGCCAGTGGCGCAACCTCGCGGCTCACAGCGGCACAACACGAACAATTGCGCACCTTCCTGCGGGAGGGTGCGGTGCACCACGGGTTCCCTGATCCGACGTGGACGACACGTCGGGTCACTGATCTGATCGGACGTCACTTTGACGTGTGGTATCACCACGACCACGTCCGAAAAATCCTTCGCCAGTTGGGTTTCACGCCGCAAATGCCGGATGGGCGGGCGGCAGAGCGCAATGAACTCCGGATCGCGTCCTGGAAAGAACAGGTCGCACCGGAGTTGGGAAAAAAAGGTCGCTGAGGGCGCGACCCTGGTGTATCTGGATGAGGTCGGGTTCTCACTGAAAGGCGTACGACGGCGCACGTGGTGGACCAGGGGCGTGACGCCCCTGGTCACGCTCCCGGCCAATTGGGAGAAACTCTCGACCATCGGTGCGATCACGTCGGATGGGCGGTTCTTCCAGCAGACGAAGTCTGGGGCGATTCGGAGTGGGGACGTCATCCGATTCTTCCAGCACCTGCTCCGCCACGTTCAGGGGGAGATCGTGGTGGTGCTGGATAACGCCGGGATCCACCGGGCGAAGGCAACACAGGCGTTCGTGGGTCTCCACGAACGCCTGTCGCTGGTGTTTTTGCCACCCTATGCGCCGGAGTTGAACCCGATCGAGCTGGTGTGGGCGTATGTGAAGCGCAATATGCTGGGGAACTTCTGTGCCCGCTCGGTCTCGGAGCTGAAAGCAAAGCTTGTGACGGCTTGGCAGCGGGTTCGGTATATCGACTTGCCTCATCAGCTCATGAATGCGAATTTATGCCGCCCCGAGCAGAACGCCCAAGACGAGGATGTTCAGCGGCGTCTGGCCGTAGTGCCACGTGGTGCGGTCCATGATCAGGGTGAGCTTGCCGTCGGGCAGCAAGGGAAGCAGGACGTCTGTGACGTCCTGCGGCGTGAGCTGAGCGTCGTGAAACACGCGGGCCACCGTCCGGGTTTTTGATTCCAACGTGGCTGATCTGGGGAGATGAAGCGCGATCTTGCGGTGAAGTGTGGACTCGGCCTGGAGCACGGCTAGGAGCACTTCGGCAAGACGACGGAGCGCGTCCGTACGGCGGTGTGGCCAACGAGTGTGTAAGTAGGTGGCCAACGTGTCAGCATGGAAGCGGGCAGTATCGGGGCTCGTCACAGACCCAGATACCGCCCTTTGTCATGTCGAACTGCGTTCAGGACGCCATTTCTCGTGAAGTGTCAGGTGCTGAGGATCGCCCTTCCTGCTCAGGTGTTCCGCCGAAGTTCGCGGATGAAGGTCACCAGTTCCTTTCCCTCAGGCGAGTCCAGTTTCCAGGCGGCCACCTCAGCCAACATCGACGGCACACCTGCATCCCGCGTTTGAAGCAGGGTCAGCAATGCCTGTCGCTCCACCCCAATCCCCCGATCGGAACGGACCAGTGCCATCAACAGAGGGACCGACGCCGCGTCTGCCCACCCATCAATCGACCAGCAGACCTCAGTCAGGAGGGCGTCCGGCCCGCCAGCAGCCAGCACTCGATTTGCAAAGGGTGCAGGCCGTTCAGCGACCACGGCCCGGCCCACCTGATACAGCATGATCTGCAGCTCTGGCTCGGCGGTCGACAAGCGCCCGAACACCGCATCCAACACCCCAGCACGGGTCTTGTCTGACCATGCGTCCATGGTGGCCGTGAACCAGCCCAGGCGATTCTCCTGCCGGGCCATCAACAACACATCTACGAGCGCATTGTCCGTCATGGTGATCAGGAGAGCACAAGGCTGTCCTTCCGACCGCCAGCACGTCAGTTTCCCAAAGTGTCAGGTGCTGAGAATCGCAAGATATGGTCGAAGCTCCCACTGCTGAAATCACGCAGCAGCAGCTTGACGCCAGCTACGACCAAATTGTTGCCCTCCGACCCGAAGTTCAGGCAGCACTTCCTCAGCACCTGACACTTCACGAGAAATGGCGTCCTGAACGCAGTTCGACATGACAAAGGGCGGTATCTGGGTCTGTGACGAGCCCCGATACTGCCCGCTTCCATGCTGACACGTTGGCCACCTACTTACACACTCGTTGGCCACACCGCCGTACGGACGCGCTCCGTCGTCTTGCCGAAGTGCTCCTAGGGCGTGTAGGCCAAGGCGAGAATCGATCGAGAGTATGCTTCGTCTTGGACACAAAATCGGGCGTGGTTGCCTGATCTGTCAAGGGTTTGGTGGAGCCTCAGTTCAGGATGTAAGCCTGCTCCTCGAAGGCCGTCGGTGACTGATACCCCAACGACGAGTGACGACGGCGACGGTTATAGAACACTTCAATCCACTCGAACACCTCTGTCCGTGTCTGGGCACGGTCCCACTGCGCTTCGCCAAGCCCCATCTCCGTCTTCAATGTCGCAAAAAAGCTTTCCTGGACAGCGTTATCCCAGCATTCTCCTGCCTCGCTCATACTCTGAACGGCCTGCAATCTGTCCAGCGCCTGCTGGTACACATCGCTCGTATACTGGCTCCCTCGATCCGAATGATGCAGGAGTCCGCCTGGTGGGTTCCGACGAGCCACCGCCATCTCCAACGCCGCTGTGACCAGCGGCGTCTGAAGTCGCTCATTCAGCGCCCAGCCGACAATTTTCCTCGAGTACAGGTCCATGACCGTCGCCAGGTACAACCAGCCTTCACGGGTGGGGACATACGTGATGTCCGTGACCCACTTCTGATTCGGGCCGTCCGCAGTGAACACCCGATCAAGAATGTTTTCTGCGACTGGGCGCGAAGATTTCGCCTTCGTCGTCGTCCGGAACTTCCGCTTTCCACGCGCGACAAGCTGTGCTTGTCGCATGAGCCGCCTGATCCGCTGACGACTGACCTGCTCTCCCTGTGCCTTCAGGTCGGCTTGGATGCGCAGCGCCCCGTATGTTCCCCGGCTTTCCTCGAAGCTGGTCCTGATTTTCTCGATCAGCACGCGGTCTTTTGAGATCCTCTTGCTCTCCGGCCTTCCCCGCGCAGCGTAGTACCCGCTGATGCTCACGTCCAGAATCCGGCACATCAGCTCGACTGGAAACTCGTCGTGGTGCCGCTCGATGAACCTGAAGATCAGGGTTGCTTGGCGAAGAAGCGGCCAAGCCCCATACGGGTGCTGTTCTGGCCAAGACAGGCCAGCGCTTTTTTCAGGATATCCCGTTCCTGTCGTGCAATTTCCAGCTCCCGCTCCAGTTCCTTAAGGCGAGCCTCCTGTGGTGAAAGGGCGGGGATTCCCCGCCCGGTGAAGGCTGGGCGGCCGGAGGCCGTCTGGGTGTCCTGCTGCTGCTTCCACCGGACGACGTAGTGAGGGGGAACGCCGAGATCGCGGGCAATCTGGGCGCAACTCTTTCCGGTCGTGCGAACCAACCGGACGGCTTCTTGTTTGAACTCAGCGGTGAATTGCTGCTTGGGTACGGACATTCTGTCCTCCAGTGTGGATCACACTGAACTTACCCTCCACCAAACTCTATCCAGTTCACGACAGACCTGCTCTGCTTTTTCGGTGCATCGTGACAGACCATTGCTGACAAGCCAATAGGAGGTGTTTGCCCAAGCCCAGCACCTCGAGCCTCCCTGCCAGAACACCCGTAGTCAGCGCGTCCCACCGTGAAGCCCTTGACGGGTGCTCTTCTCGCCCGTCGCTCATCAGGATGCGCACCACCACACTCACCCGCACATGCCGCCGAAGTTCGCCCTCGCTCGTGCTGGCATAGAGGTAGCACGCTCGCCCCGTGCGGGGGCGCACGGTGAAGCGCTGGCTACGTTGATCCTCCACGGAGAGGACAGATTGCACTCTGCCGGACACGTCCGTTACCCTGAGGCCCAGCGCCTGGAGTTAGACCATCTTCTCCGCGTGGGCTGCTACCAGCTGCGCCTGAAGTTCAGGCCACTGCGTGGCGGTACGTCACCTCGATGCGCGTGACCTTCTCGTGCAGTTGGCCGAACAGCAGGCCTTCTTCGATGATCGACACAAAGCGCTCTGGGGGCCACAGGCCCGGTTCAGGCGCCACGCTGTCCTCAGCCCGCCACACCGCGAGGCGCCGCAACTGGGCCTGCACGGCGGCAGGACAGGTTTCGGCACAGATAAGGTTTTACCCTATCTCTTCTCCACTTCGAGATTTCCAGGCGCCCGACAGCCTGTCCGCTCCTCGCTGGGCCAGATCAGCCAACAGGAGCGCTGCGGGCACCAGGGCGGCCGCACTCCAGGCTGGACCCAGCACAGGGCTCAGGAACGCGAACCCCACCATCAGGACCGGGAAGTGCGTGGCATACAGCGCGTAGCTGCGTTGCCCCAGCCACTGCGCCGCGCGGCTCCGCAGCCACGCTGGATCAAGGCCCCGCAGGCCCAGCAGCAGCAGCGCGGCCCCCACCGCAGCGCCCCACCGCATCAGGTCGTGATTCACGCCCGTCAGGTGCCGGGAGAACAGCAGCGCGCCCCCGAACAGCGCCATGCCTCGCGCCGCCTGGCGGGTCCTGGGCGTCATGCCCGGCAGCGGCGCCAGCACCAGGAGCGTACCCAGCAGGAACAGCGGCAGGTAGACGAACGCCGTGAAGACCGACGACAGCGCGAGGCACACCGGCAGACTCACCCACAGCGCCGCCCAGCCCCACCGCCGCGCACCCAGCACGAGCAGCGGCGTGAGCAGGGACGCGTATACCTCGACCGCCAGGGACCACAGCGGCGGGGAGATCCGCGCGGCCCGGTACTGCCCCAGCAGGCCCATGCTGAGGCTGCCCCACACGTCGGGCCCGCTCAGCGGCAGGCGCAGGTACGCCAGCAGGCCATGCTCAGTCGCCGAGGTGGGAATCAGGCTCATCAGGGGCCGCGCCACCAGCAAGCCCAGCAGCGCGCCCAGCAGCGCGAGCGGGTACAGGCGGCGCAGCCGGGCCAGGTAGAACGTCCAGACGCTGCGGTGCCGCAGGTAACTGCCCGCCACCACCCACCCGCTCAGCACAAAGAAGGCATCAACGGCCGGTGCGCCCAGGTACCAGCACAGGTGCTCCCATACGGCGAGCGGGCGGGTCGGGTCATCGAAGGGGTTGACGGTCATCAGCGTGAAGTGCGACAGCACCACGCCCAGCGCCAGCACCCCGCGCAACCCATCAAAAGCCGGGACGTACGCCTGCGCTGGAGCCGCCGACGGCATCACCGGCAGGGCCGGGGCGGTCGCGGCCGTCACTCGGGCTGCGGCTCCCTCGGCGTCCACGCCTGCTCCGGATGGAACCTCACCGCGTGCAGCGTGCCGTCCACGACCCGGCCGTGCACGACCAGACGCCCGCCCGCTTTCGGCAGGGCCGCCACCAGGCGGCCCGTGGCGCGGAAGGTCACCTCAAAGGGCTCACTGCCCGCCTTACTGGGCGTGACCCGAAGGGTGAACGTCTCCCCGCGTCGCCCGGTCAGGGTGCCGCAGGCCCGGAGCGCGCCGACACTGGCGGCCTTGCCCTCCGCCTTCGCTCGCCCCAGCGTCCAGGTCGTGACCAGTCCCGTCTCATCGGTGCGGGGCCACAGTAGGGCCTGCGCCACGGGGCCGGCCTCCGGCACCGTCAGGCCAGGAGCGGGGTGCACAGGCCAGCGGGCGTCTTTGGCCGTGAACATCAGCTCGCCATCTTCCTGGTGCAGCACCTCGGCGGCCGTCACGGCGACGTGATCATGCTGCGCGGCCTGGGCCAGCACGTCGGGTCGCTCGCTCCGCCGCTGGGTGCGGGCAGATGGCGTTGGCGCAGCCGGTGGAGTGGCTTGAGGCTCGGGCGCACGAACCGGCTGCGTTTCCTTCGGTGGCTGCGCCTGAGCAGGTGCGGGCTGGTCGGTTGGGGCGGCGGGCGAAGCGGCTTTCACGCGGGCACGGGGACGGGCGCTGCTCGTCATGGGGCACCTCCAATCAGGGTCGCGGGGAGCCCCGCCGCTTCGGCGGCGGCGGCCAGCTCGGCGCGGGGGGTGAGGACCGTCAAGTTCAGGCGGCGGGCAGTGGCCAGGACCGCTGCGCCTTCCACGTCCGGCGCTCCTGGTGCGCGCAGGGCGTCGTCTGGGGTAAACGGCACCAGATGCACCAGGCTCTGCAGGAGCAGCGTGGCTTTCTTGGCGCCTGCACTGCCGGTGGGGTACCGGCTCACCACGGCGGCCGCGGTGACGCTGCTCACCTGCACCTGTCCTTCGGAGAGCGCGGCGCGGACCGCCTCTGCCCCAGTGCCTCCGGTGAGGTAGGCCCGAAGCGCTGCGGCGTCGGCCAGCTTACTCATCGGTGTTCTCCTCGTCAGGCGTGCTCCCGTGTAGAGCCTGGATCATCTGCGCGCGGGAAGTGACCTGTACGTTTCCGTTCTCCACCACGAAGAGCAGTGTGTCCCCCTCCCCCACATTGAGGACTTCACGAATAGCTTTGGGCACAATCACCCGGTACTTTGGCCCTAGGCTCGCGCTGTGAACTTCTTGACCCCTTGGGCCACTATCTGACATAGGGACACTTTATCAGCTCAGGTGTCCCAAAAAATGAGCACCTTTCCGGTAATCGGAGTTACCAGAAAGCATAGATTGCAGACGCCTCACAGTTTTTCCTACCAGAAGTACGATATAATTTTCGCATGACTGTTGGGAAGATGAGTGTGAGTCTCGACGCTTCACTGCTGGAGTTCATGGCGCACTACCAGGAAACACACCAGTTGCGCTCCCGCTCTGAAGTGGTCGCCCAGGCCCTGACCCTCCTGCGGGATCAGGAACTCGAAACCCAGTACGCCGCCGCTCTGAGCGAGTGGCAGGGCAGTGGCGAGGCGGACCTCTGGGACCACGTGGCCGCCGACGGCCTGCAGGAGGAGAGCAGTGCAGCGCGGTGACATCTATATCGCTGACCTGGACCCCGCGCGCGCCAGCGAAGCCAACAAACGCCGCCCCGTGGTCATCGTCAGCGCCAACAGCCTCAACCGCACCGTCAACCGCCTCGGGGCCGGCGCCATCACCGTCGTGCCGCTGACCTCCAACGTCACCCGGGTCTACGACTTCCAGGTCCTGCTGCCCGCCCAGCAGACCGGACTGGATCAGGACAGCAAGGCCCAGGCCGAGCAGATCCGCACCATCAGTTTCAGCCGCCTGGGGCCAGCGCCCGTCGGAACCGTTCCAGCGGCCCTGATGGGGCAACTGGACGCGGCCCTGCGCCTGCACCTGTCGCTGTGAGTCGCGTCCACCCATGACGCTGGATCTCTACCGGCACGGACCACTTGCGCCGTCCCGGGCCTGGGCCGCGCTGCCGCCAGAGGAACGCCGCCGCCGGGCAATGGCGGCCGTCGCCAGTCAGGACACCGCTACCCTCCTCGACCTCCTGGAAGCACACCACGTCCACACCCACGGGCACGTCAGTCCGGAGACCCTGCGCAAGTACCGCCTCGGCGCGAGAACCTGGCTGGCGTACGCCGCTGACCAGGCTGTGAAGGTCTTGCATCCAGAGGGCGAAGACACGGATCTGTGGGTACGCTCCCTGGAGGCCGCGGGCAAGTCTCCGGCTAGCGTCGGTGTCCTGCTCGCCGGAGCGCGGGCCCTGTACGCCGCTCTGCGCTGGGCCAAGGCCACCAAGGACACGCCCTTTACCGACACCAAGCCCAGGAAAGATAAACGCCGCCCCTGGGACAAGCGGCAACCCTACCCGGACGCCGACGTGCAGCAGCTGCTCGACGCGGCTCCCATAGAGATGCGGGTGCTCCTGCGGCTGGGGGGCATTGCCGGGCTGCGTGCATCGGAAATCACGGGCCTGACCTGGGGCGCTGTGGACCTCGATGGGGGTGCGCTGACCGTGGTGAACGGCAAGGGCGGCAAGACGCGCCGGGTGCTACTGTCCGCCTCTCTCCTTGAGGATTTGCGGGAGCTGGGCGTACAGGCGCCGGACGCCTTGGTGATCGGCCGAACGCCGGAGGCCGCCCGCGCCCGGCTCCGGACGCTCTGCAAGCGGGTAGGGGTCCCGTACCTGGGCCTGCACGCCCTGCGGCATACTGCGGGCACGCGCCTGGTTCGGGCTGGCTTCCAACTCCAGGACGTGGCCGAACACCTGGGCCACAGTGACGTGCAGACCGCGCGCACCTACGGCAAATGGGCCGATGACCGGCTTAAAGACCACATGCGCCAGCACTGAATTCTGTATGACTACGCCAGAAGTTGAGTTTGCCCGCATTCCAGCCCTGTGGGCTGCTGCGCCGGGCGCTGAAGTCAAGGGTCGTGTGGTCGCGCTGCGTGACTCGACTGGACGGGATCAGGCGGTACCCGTCAATGCCGGGTTGAGTGGCCGTATCTGATTAGCGACCCCGCGAGCCGGACAGCATCGTCACATTCGCTAGGATGAGCCGCATGGCCACCCCGCTGACGGAACAGGATCTCTACGAGATCATCCGCAAGCAGGCGGAGCAGATCGAACAGCTTCAGAAGCGCATCGAGCAGTTGGAGCGTCAGCAACGCAAGTATGCCGCCCCTCATAGCCGGGGAAGTCGGAAAGCCCACCCGAAAACCGCAGGTCGTCGCGCTGGGGAAGGCGTCTTCACATACAAGCGTCCTCCTGCTCCCGAGCAGGAGGACGTCGTGATCGACGTCCCGGCGCCCAACACCTGCACGGCCTGTGGCTACGTCGGCGAGTTGATCTTCAAGCGTCACGACCGCGCCTGGATCAGTGACCTGCCCGCTCAGACCGTGCAGATCACGGCCTACCACGTGCCGGTGATGGTCTGCCCGCAGTGCGGGCAGACCGTACGTGGCGCGCATCCCGACCTCCAACCGGACCAACGTGGGGCGACGGGACACCGATGTGGTCCCCGACTGGCGGCCACCATTCAGGCGCTGCACCACGAGGTTGGTCTCCCACAGCGCCGCATTCCACGGGTGCTGGGACTGACCACCGGCATCCGGGTGTCCCAGGGGGCCATCACCCAGGCCGCCCAGCGCCTGGCACGTGATGGACGTCCGCTGGCGACACATGTCGAGTCCCTGGAACGGGAGCTGCGCGCAGCTCCCTATGTCCACCACGACGACACGGGCTGGCGAGTGAACGCGACACAGGCCTGGGTGAGCACCTTCCGCTCGGCCGAGACGGTGCTGTTCCGAGCGAATCTCCAGCACACCAACGTCGAGTTGCGTGCAGTGCTCGGCAACGCCTTTGGTGGAGTCCTGGTGTGCGACCGCTTCAAGGTCTATGACAGTCACACCCTGGCAGGGGTCCAGCAGCAAAAATGTCTGGCTCACGTCCTGCGCAACGTCCAGACGGTGAGTGAGCAGGCTCAGGGGAAGCGGGGACGGGGCCGGGAGTATGGGCAGCGCTTGGCCGAGGTGTGCCGAGCATTGATGGCGCTGCATGCCCAGCACCGTCGTGGAGGATGCAGCCTGGATGAGTACCGACAGCAGGGTGAGGCACTCACCCTGCGTCTGGACGCCTTACTCGACCGGCGCCCACTGAAGACCCCGGGGAACGAACGGCTACGACTGGGGTTGCTCAAGCAGTACCGGCAGGGCCGGTTGCTGCGGTTCCTAGTAGACCCGGATATCCCGCCGACGAACAACGCGGCGGAACGGAGCCTGCGGTCGGTGGTGATCGCGCGCAAGGTCTCGCAGTGCAGCAAGAACGCGCTGGGTGCACAGACGTACATGCGGATCAAGTCGACGGTGGAGACCGCGCGGTTGCGCGGTCAGGACCCCGTCGATGTCCTGATCAACCTGCGTCGCTAATCACGTACGAGTGGCCACTGCCGAGACGCAGTGGTCCAGAACGCGGGTCATCCTGGCCCGGTTCGGGTCGGGTGGGCGCAGCGCGGCCCAGGCCACAAGCGGGGGGAGCAGCGCAAGAATCCAGCGCCAGCGGCCGGCCTGGTGCCCCACAGGATGTCCCCGTCCAGCCAACTGCCAGCTGTGTGGAAAGACCACGGGAGGCGTCATGGGATGAGGATGCGCGGCTGGACCCTCGTGCCGGAAGTCGCCAGTTGACTTGCTTCCTGTCCATCTGGCCAGGGGAAATGCGCCGACGCCCGCCGCCCATCTCTAACCTGCTGCAGGACGTGGAAGCGGCGCTGGAAACAGACCAGTGGCAGATGCGCGCGTACCTGCCGCCGAGCAACACGGATTCCCACAGCGGCGCCAGCCTGAATCGTGGTGCACCCGTGCTCAACAGCGGCAAACAACCTGATCAACGCTCGGCCCCTGGCATTCATGCCAGGGGCCAGCTGTTGGCTGCAGCACGTGCGAATTGGAGAGCCGCAGGGCCGTGCAAGTGGTCTCACAGCGGTTTTCAGAGGCATTGAGGGAAAAGACAATGCTGAAACCAGCCAGCGCAATCTTTTGGGCGGACGGCTTCCAACGCCACCCGGATCGCTTCACTGACGGTCGTTTTCGACCGTGCTTCCAGACGTCGCGTCTGCGACTTCACTTTCGAAAACGTAACTGCTCAGCAGGGTGATTTTCCGGAGTCGATTGGGTAAGGTGGACCATCAGCGAGGTCCCCTGCCCAAACTGCAAACGACTCGAGGCACGCGTCCGTGAACTCGAAGCCCAGCTCGCTGAGGTGCTGACTGAACTTCGCACCATCAAAGCTCAACTGGCCCGAAACAGCACCACATCCAGTCAGCCTCCCAGTCAGGACAAGCCCTGGCAGCCCAAGAGTGAGCGCCAGAAGACCGGCCGGTCTTCTGGCGCTCAACCCGATCACCCCGGCAAGACCCTCAAGATGTCCGCGCATCCCGACGTCATCGTCGATCTCCCGGTGACGGGACACTGCACCTGCGGGCAGGCCTGGGATGACGTTCCAGTCGACACCCAGGTCGCTCGACAGGTTCATGACCTCCCCGACCTCCACCTTCAGGTCACCGAATACCGCGCCGACGTCAAGATCTGCCCTGGATGTCGTTCCCGGCAGCGAGCACCCTTCCCCACGCACGTCACGGCTCAGGTGCAATACGGTCCACGGGTCCACGCCTTGACGGTGTATCTGAACGTGGCGCACTTCGTGCCCCTCGAACGCACCAGTGATCTGTCAAGGGTTTGGTGGAGCCTCAGTTCAGGATGTAAGCCTGCTCCTCGAAGGCCGTCGGTGACTGATACCCCAACGACGAGTGACGACGGCGACGGTTATAGAACACTTCAATCCACTCGAACACCTCTGTCCGTGTCTGGGCACGGTCCCACTGCGCTTCGCCAAGCCCCATCTCCGTCTTCAATGTCGCAAAAAAGCTTTCCTGGACAGCGTTATCCCAGCATTCTCCTGCCTCGCTCATACTCTGAACGGCCTGCAATCTGTCCAGCGCCTGCTGGTACACATCGCTCGTATACTGGCTCCCTCGATCCGAATGATGCAGGAGTCCGCCTGGTGGGTTCCGACGAGCCACCGCCATCTCCAACGCCGCTGTGACCAGCGGCGTCTGAAGTCGCTCATTCAGCGCCCAGCCGACAATTTTCCTCGAGTACAGGTCCATGACCGTCGCCAGGTACAACCAGCCTTCACGGGTGGGGACATACGTGATGTCCGTGACCCACTTCTGATTCGGGCCGTCCGCAGTGAACACCCGATCAAGAATGTTTTCTGCGACTGGGCGCGAAGATTTCGCCTTCGTCGTCGTCCGGAACTTCCGCTTTCCACGCGCGACAAGCTGTGCTTGTCGCATGAGCCGCCTGATCCGCTGACGACTGACCTGCTCTCCCTGTGCCTTCAGGTCGGCTTGGATGCGCAGCGCCCCGTATGTTCCCCGGCTTTCCTCGAAGCTGGTCCTGATTTTCTCGATCAGCACGCGGTCTTTTGAGATCCTCTTGCTCTCCGGCCTTCCCCGCGCAGCGTAGTACCCGCTGATGCTCACGTCCAGAATCCGGCACATCAGCTCGACTGGAAACTCGTCGTGGTGCCGCTCGATGAACCTGAAGATCAGGGTTGCTTGGCGAAGAAGCGGCCAAGCCCCATACGGGTGCTGTTCTGGCCAAGACAGGCCAGCGCTTTTTTCAGGATATCCCGTTCCTGTCGTGCAATTTCCAGCTCCCGCTCCAGTTCCTTAAGGCGAGCCTCCTGTGGTGAAAGGGCGGGGATTCCCCGCCCGGTGAAGGCTGGGCGGCCGGAGGCCGTCTGGGTGTCCTGCTGCTGCTTCCACCGGACGACGTAGTGAGGGGGAACGCCGAGATCGCGGGCAATCTGGGCGCAACTCTTTCCGGTCGTGCGAACCAACCGGACGGCTTCTTGTTTGAACTCAGCGGTGAATTGCTGCTTGGGTACGGACATTCTGTCCTCCAGTGTGGATCACACTGAACTTACCCTCCACCAAACTCTATCCAGTTCACCTGACACATCGCAGGGATCGGGGGCGTGTCCGGCAGGAACAGCACCGCCCAGATCAGCGGGGCGGCCTGGGCGATCAGCAGACCGCGCACCAGACCTGGATGGTTGGACTGATACCCCCGCCACCGACAAGGGGAGTACACGAGCGGCCGCATGTCCGCAGCATGCGCGCCACAGCCGCGCCGTGGGAGTCGCCAGCTGGCGCAGTGCCCTGTCCAGTTGACCAGGCAGAACTGGCCGACCGGACAGGGCACGCGGACGCCGTCCAGGTGATGCTTACGGTGACGTGCCGAGGGTGTACCGCAGGCGGAACGCATCGAAGTCGCCAAACGTGACCGGCCGCCCATCCAGCACCACCGTGTACGCCCCCGCCGCCACCTGCGGTACCGCTCCGCTCACCGCGCCCTGCTGCAGCGCCTCCAGCCGCACGTCCATGAGCGGCGCCACCCGCGCCGACGGCACGCCGCTGTACACCAGCACGCGGCACCGGCAGCCCGGCAACGCCGCGCCATTCTTCGTGAGCGTGAACCGCAGCAGCGTCGGGCCCTGCGTGCTGAGGGTGTCCTCCGCGTCTGTCGCAAACGTCACCTGCACCGCCCCGGCCGACTGCGTCTCGTGCGCCCCCGCTCCACCTGGCCCCGTCAGGCTCCACAGGACCAGCAGCGTGGTCAGGGCGCGCCTCATGGCCGCTCCGGGTGGAACGCCGGATTCCGCGCGACGCTCTCATCCGTCAGAGCGTGCAGGAAGGCTTCCAGGTCATCCAGCTCCGCGTCCGTCAGGCCCAGCGGGTGGATCAGCGGATCCGCGTTCGGGTTGGGTTCCCCGCCGTCGTTGTACGTCTCCAGCACCTCCCGCAGGGTCGCGCGGCTCCCGTCGTGCAGGTACGGGCCGGTCAGCGCGACGTTCCGCAGGGTGGGCGTCACGAAGCGGCCCACGTCACTCTCCTGCTCGGTCCGGTCGGCCAGCCCGAGGTCCGGGTTGAACACCCGCATGGCGTTGTTGTGCGCCAGCCCGTCCGTGAAGTCCCGCCCGGTGTGGCAGTGGAAACACTCGGCCTTGTCGAAGAACAGGTCCAGGCCGCGCACCTGCGCGGCACTCAGGGCGCTGGCGTCCCCCGCCTGATACCGGTCAAAGGGACTGCCGCGGCTGGTGAGCGTGCGCTGGAACGCTGCGAGGGCCTGCACGAGGCGCTGGACCGTGGGCGCTTCCCCAAACGCCGCGCGGAACTGCGCGGCGTACACCGGGTCTGCCGTGAGGCGCTCGCGGAGCAGGTCGGGGGTCATGTCGAGTTCCGCGTGATCCTGCAGGGGAATCATGGCCTGCACCTCCAGGTTCGGGGACGCGCCCGCCCAGGTGAGGGCCTTGCGGTCCCCCACGTTGATCAGGGTGCTGGCGTTGCGTTTTCCCAGGCGCCCCCCCACGCCGGAACTGACGGCCTGCGGCGCGGTGAAGGCCCGCGCGGGGTCGTGACAGGACGCGCAGGACACCGTGCGATCCCGGCTGAGGATAGGGTCGAAGAACAGGGCGCGGCCCAGCGCGACCTTCTCAGGTGTGGTCGGGTTCGAGGGTGGACCGGGAGGCAGCGGCGCGAGGGCCGAACTGGCAGCGGCAGCCGTGGTGAGCACGATTAGTGCGGTCACGGGCCAGTGCATACTTCACCTCGCTCGAAGAGCGCCGCCAGCGCGCAGTGTACGGGTGTGGATTCGGTCATTTTATGCGGAAGGTGCTCTGGCCGGTGACAGGATGCCCGTCCTCCGAGAGGATCTTCCAGGCGATCACGTACTGGCCGGACTTCAGGTTCGCTTTCAGCGCGATGCTCAGTTGCGCGGCCGTGATGGTGGCACTCAGGGGCAGGCTTACCAGTCGGCCCGAGTCGGCCTTCTCCGCCAGCGCCAGCTTCGCAGCCGCCTCCACGCTCTGCCCGGCCGGGATGGCCATCACCCGGAACGTACTGAAGCGCAGCTTGATGGGCTCGCTGAACTTGAGTTGCACGGCCCTGGGCGCGGCCACCACGGCGTTCAGTGACGGCGTGATGGAGGATACGGCCGTGTGCGCGGTCGCCGTGGAGAGCGTCAGGGCAGTCAGGAGCATCAGGATCTTCTTCATGGGGCACCTCAGGTCGGGGCAGGCCGGGGCCTGCCCCGGAGTGCGGGTTACTTGACGGTGGTCTTGCTGGCCGGGCCCTCGGCGGGGTTCGTGTCGTCCCACGCGACGACGCTGCCGTCGCTGTACGTCTGGTAGATCTTCCACACGACCTCACCCGCCGCCGCCGGGTTCTTCGCCTGGAAGAAGAAGCGGGCGTACTCCATGGGCGCCACGCGGCCCGTCCAGACGATCTCGGTCACGAGACCGTTCGCATCCTTCTTCACGGTGCGCGTGAAGCCGGGCGTGACCTGGAAGCGGCTGATCACGACCCCGGCGGGCACCACGAGGCGGATCTGGGTGGTGGCGATCTCCTTCTCGGTGGGGACGTTCAGGCGGTAGGTCTCACTGGCGCCCACCTTGCTCTCCGACAGGCCCGTTTCGGTGCGGACGGTCGCGTGGGCACTCGCGACGGAGATCAGAACGGCGGCGGTCAGGGTCAGGGCGGAACGAATCAGGGTCTTCATGGGGCGTCTCCTTGAGGGTGGGTGGAGCGCTGCGCTCCACCCGGATGAGGGCGAATGACTGGGACTGTTCAGTGTCTGACTTACTTCTGGCCGGGCATGCTCATGCCTGCCGTGGGTGCCGTGCCCGCCAGGCTGAACGCCGTACCCAGGTTCAGGTAGATCTGATCGGCCACCGGGCCGCCGTGCACCTGCGTGTACTTCGCGTCGCTCAGGTCGAACTTCTCAGTGCCCACCCCGGCAGCGACCATCCGCGCGGCGTTCAGGTTCACCGTCACGGGCGCGCCGCTGTCCTTGATCTGGATCGTGCCGGGCTTCATGGGGTCACCCAGACTCACGGTCAGGCGGCGGGTATCGGCCCCCATGTGCAGGGCCACGTCGCGGGTCTGACCGCCCACCTGCGCCTTGCCTTCGAAGCGGCTGAAGATGTACCCGGGGTTCCACGCCCAGAACATGCCGACGTCCAGGCCCAGCGGGGCCTGCTGGGTGCTGGCGTCCAGGTGGTTCAGGGCGCGCGGGACGCCCACGTCGAAGCGCACGCCCCGGTACGTCCCGGCCGGCACGTCAGCTTTGAGGACCGGGACGTTCTGGGTGGGGTTCGTGCCGCCCAGTTGCAGCAGGGTGAGGCCGGGCACAGGCAGTTCGGTGCCGTCGTCTCTGACGAGGGCAACGTTGCTGATGTACAGCTGCCAGAGGGTGGTGGTGATGACCTGTCCGGCCTGGGTGGTGAGCTGGCCGGTGAAGGGCCGGTCGCCGTTCAGGACGTTCAGGTTCAGGGCGAAGGGCGCGGCGAGGGTGGTGCCGGTCAGGGCAGCGGTCAGGGCCGTCAGTCGGATCAGGGTGCGCATGGTGAACTCCTTGGGGGACCTGCAGGGCAGGCCGGAAGAGACGAGATGAGGGTGACGTCGGGATGAGCGGGAGAGGAGCCGGATCACGGGCGCGGGGAGGTGATCTCGCGCATGGGCAGCGCCGACAGGGGCTGTCCCGGGATATGGATGACCAGCGGGCATGGATGCGTGGCGGAGCAGGAGACGCTCAGGGGGCGTCCAGCGCTCTGCCGGGCAACCAGGGCCGACAGGGGGACGGGCAGCGCGGCCAGCAGCCCGAAGCCCAGCAGCCACACCTGCACGGCGCGGGTATTCCGGTGCTGGGCGGTCACGACAGGACCGCCTTCACGGCAGGCAGGCGGCGCAGCAGCAGGTCCAGCAGCAGCACCGCGACGAGACTCACCCCGACCAGGGGGAACGCGATGCCCAGCGCGGCCATGATCGCCACGCCACCTTTCCAGATCACCGGGTTGGGCATGGGCGGCGCGTGCAGGCGGCGGGCCGCGGCGGGTCGGCGCAGCCACCACATCACGACGCCACTCACGCACAGGAACGCGATCACCGCGCAGGACAGCAGGGCCAGGGCGTAGTTCAGCGGGCCGTGCCGGCCTTGGTGCAGGGCGATACCGGCGGCCATGCCCTTGGCGCCCAGGCTGTACTCATTCCAGCCGACGCGGGCAAGTTCCCGGCCGCTGTATTGGTCGAGGTGCAGGGTCAGGTCGCGGCGCGCGTCGGTCAGGTCGCCGCTCATGGTGCTGGCACTGATCGTGTACACGCCGTCCCGGCTGCCGGGCAGTGCGATCCAGTAGCTGGGGAGTTGCGCGGCCGCGTAGCGGTTCACGGCGTCCAGGGTGACGGGTCCGGTCACGCCGGGGGTGCCTGCACCGGAACCGGAGGTGGGGAGTGGGGTCTGCTCGAGGTTCCATGGCACGGCCTTTTCCCCTTCGCGGTTCAGGGTGGCGGTGGGCAGCGTGCTCTTGGGGGCGCCGTAGACCAGAGCGGGGAAGGTGTTCCAGGCCTGCACGATCTTCCCGCCCCACACGCCGGTCCAGGCCATGCCAGTCAGCAGGAAGAACACCAGAATGCCCGCCACCCAGAAGCCCAGGGTGGCATGCAGGTGCTTCCAGCCGGCCCGGCCGGGGGCGCGCTGCGGGATGAAGGCGGCGCGCCAGGCACGGCGGCCTTTCACGGGCCGGGGCCACCACAGGAAGAGGCCCGTGGCAGTCAGGACGAGTGCCCAGCCGCTGGCGAGTTCCAGGATGCGGTCTCCGGTGTCACCGAGCAGGAGGGTGCCGTGGATCTTCTCGGCGACCGTGTTGACCCGGCTGGCCTGATCGACCTGTCCGAGGACCTGCGCGGTGTACGGGTTGACGTACACGGTCAGGTCACGGCCCTGGGTGGTGACGGCGACCTGGGTGCTCTGGGTGGGGGATGCGGGGGGCCGGACGCGGGTGACCTCTCCGGCCGGGTAGAGCGGCCGCACGGCATCTATCTGCCGGTCGAGGGAGAGGGCGGTCTGGCCGGGCGTGACGGTGAGGAAGGCGCGGTACTGCAGGCGCTCGATCTGCGGGGCGAACAGCATGACCAGGCCGGTCAGGGCGAGGAGGAGCAGGAAGGGCGTGACGAACACGCCAGCGTAGAAGTGCCAGCGCCACGCGGCGCGGTAGAGCGCCATGGGCCGGGACGGAGACGGCGAGGGCATCGTCGTCAAGAGGGAACCTCCAGAAGTCAGAACGTGAGGGAAGAGACGTGTGCTGTTCTGGAGGTGGGGGGCGCGCGGGGGTCCGCGTGCCGGACAATGGCAAGCGCCAACGTCAGGGGGACGTTGGTCGGTGTAGGTCCAGCTGGGCTGTTATCGGCACGCGCGGTGACAGTTTCGGCTTCAAGGGCAAAAGCGGCCGTGAAACAGAAGGGGCAGTGCGCGTCCGAGTGGTGGTGGTCGTGAGCTGGGGGCGCGTTGGGTGCGGCGTCCGTCAGACTCGGCCCGGTACCATGACCGGCATGAGGGGCCGGGCTGGAGGCATCTGGCATGTCACTCATGCCGTCGGGCATGACGGGGGCGTGAGCGGCCGCGTGCCTCTCTGTCAACGTGGCATGTGACGGCGCGGTCGTGGACGCCAGGGTGGTGAGGGAGAGGCCCAGTCCACCGGCAGCGGGGCTGCGGGTGAGGTGGGCCAGGGCCGCGAGGAGGGTCAGCAGCGCCAGCACCCAGCGGCCCACGGCGGAAACCGTGAGGGACTGGGTGCTGGCGCGGCGGAGCATCGCAGGGATAGTACCGTGCGAAACAGGTGAGAATGTCCTGTCGAGGACTTGAGAAACAGGTGGGTGGCGCCGGAGGAGCATTCGGGTGAGCAAGGTGCGCGTCGTCAGCAGTTCGGGAGGCAGTGTCAGATCGGCCTTTCCAGGTGGATGGGATCACAACTGTCGACGCAGCTCAGGACAACCGGAGAATGCCTCTGTCCATTCCGGTTCATCCGCCGCACGCTGAAGCCATGCGCGTCCTGTTCCCACTGCTGCTCGGCCTGAGTCTCGCTGCCCCTTCCCCAGTGCCCCCCTTGCCCCCGGCTGGGCAGGTAGACGTCGGCGCGCCCGCCCAGAGCGTCGCCCTGAGCGCCGATGGCCGCACCCTCGTGGTCGGCACGGCCAGCGACGTGCAGCGCCTCGACCCCAGAACGCTCCGCCCCCTGGGTGTCCTGCCCGGCAGTGACGGCGGCGGGTGGGGCGCGACCTTCAGCCGCGCGGGCCGACTGGCCGCCGCCGACATGAGCCGCGGCGTGACCGTCTGGGACGACCTGAACCGCCCACCACGCACGCTCGACTCGCCCGGCGGGCGGGTGTTCGCCCTCGCGTGGCACCCGGACGGCCAGCGACTCGCACTGGGCGACGCGGGCGGGCACTGGCAGGTCACGCCCGGCGGGCCGCGCGGCCAGCTGCGCGGCGACGTCATGGCCGCCGCCTGGAGTCTGGACGGCCGGACGCTGTTTCTCAGCACCGGACAGGAGGACAGCGCCACGTACGCGCTGGACGCCGCCACCGGCCGGGTCCGCTGGCGGCAGCAGAACGTCCCCGCCATGCACACCCGCCGCGCCTATTACGGCCTGGACGAGGTGAACGGCCTGAGCCTCTCCCCGGACGGGCTCACCCTGGCCAGCGCGCATCAGGACGGGCGGGTCCTGCTGCGTGACGCCGCGACCGGCCACCTGCGCCGCACCCTCACGGGCGGCGAGGACACCCGCTGGGCGGCCTTCACGCCGGACGGCGCGCAGGTCGTCGCGGTGGGCGAAACGGGCCGCGTGAACGCCTGGACAGCCGCCGGGCAACTGGTCGGGCAGGCGCAGGTCAGCGGGGAGCTCTGGCACGTCCTCGTCCTGCCGGACGGGCGGGCGCTGACGGCCGGGGCGGACGGCACCGTGCGCGCCTGGACGCTGCCTACACAGGTCCGCTGACCGGGTAGCGTGAAGGCGTGATCGTCCTCGACTCGGCCCTGGCCGCCCGGCTGCTCACCGACCCGCACACGCGGCGCATCCTGGCGGCCTTCCAGGGGGACGGGCAGGTGATCGCCGACGCGGCCCGCGCGCTGAACCTGCCGCTGGAGACCGTGCGGTACCGCGCGCGGCGCGCCGTGCAGGCGGGGGTGCTGGTCGCGGCGGGTCGGCGCACGCGGCGCGGGCGGACGCAGGCGGTGTACCGACTGCCGCTGCCGGTGTTCGTGCCGGGCCTGCAGGTGCCCGGCGGGCCGGACACCCTGCTGCATCCGGATGAGGACGCCTTCCTGGCGCAGGTGCGGCGCGTGAGGGCCGCGCTGCTCGCCGGGGGCGGGTGGGGGCTGCGCGTCACGGCGGGCACACCGGACCTGGTGGCCGAACTGGCCCGGCCGGAGCAGCGCGGCGCGACCATGGACGACCTGCGGGACCGGCAGGCCCCGGCGGTGGTGGACGTCAGCAGCACCCTGACCCTGAGTGCCGAGGACGCCAAGGCCCTGCAGGCCGAACTGCTGGACGTCTACGCCCGCTACGCGGCCCGGCAGCGGCCCGGCGCGGCGCACCTGCTGGGCCTCACGCTGTACCCGGCGTCCCCGTGAAAGAACAGCTCTGCACAGACGGCAAGCCAGTCGAAGAGACCCGAATTACCGCTCCAGATCCATCCCCTGCACGCGCCCGCTCGCGGTGAACTGCACTGTCTGTCCTTCCTGCACGCCGCGCCCCAGCTCGCGCGTCGGCGCCACGATCACACGGTTTCCGTCCTGCACGGCGGACAGCTCACGCCCCTTCCAGGCTACTTCGCCGGCGTACTGCTGGCCTTTGGTCGTGATGGCCACATAGAGCCCATTCCAGTCGTGCCCGCGCTTCTCCAGAGCCTGTTCGGCCTGCTGCAAGGCCCTGACCGCCTGGCGGTCGCTGATCTCCAGCAGCATCCGGCGCAGGCCCTCGTTGTCCCCCCGCGCGGATTCGATGCTGACCTGAATCATGCGTGCCTGGCTCACCACCGAGAAGTTCAGCTGGTGGCCCGCTTCCACCCCCAGCTCACGCATGAACTCGCGTTGCGTGCGGCCGTTTCCTTCGCGGAAGGGGTGGGCGGCATTCATGTCCCCCATCAGCTCAGCGGCCTTCCCCGCGAACTCCGGCCGGGACAGGCCGCGCAGCTGGTCGTCTCGCTCCAGCTGGCGGAAGGTGTCGCGCAGGAAGGGCTCAACCATGGGGCCATCCGCAAAGCGGGTCCCGCCCTTCATCAGCCCTGCAGGGGGCATGAATCGCTCGCCCTCGATGGTGGTCCACTCCCCGCGGGTCTTCCCGGCCCACTCGTACACGTCGCCGAACGCACGGCGGTGGATCTCGCGCAGGTGGTGCAGATCAAAGCGGCCCACCGGCCGCTCCAGCTGCTGCATCTGGGCCAGACGCACACTGCTGATGGCTGTCTCGCGGGCCTGTAGCTCGGCGGCGTCCGTGATGCCCAGGCGGTTTTTGAAGGTGCCGTTCTCCTGGAGGTAAGGATCGGCCACGGGCAGCCGGTCAGGGACGACGGGCTGGAAGTGGGGCCGTTTTCAGGCGCTCCACGACCTCATCCGCGCTCAACTCACCGCGCACGTACCCGTCCAAGTGACCCTCAAACGCGGGATCGATGTGCAGGCCTTCAAGGCGCGCTTCATGCCGGGCGTGATCCAGGGCCTGACGCCGGCGCTCCTGGGCCAGAATGGGAGAATCCTGTACGGTCATGCGTGGCACCTCCTCTTCGTCCTACACGGAGAATATCATGAAGTGACCGGCTCATTTTTCGGAGCTGCGTCCAGCTCCTCTGGCTTCTCTTGACCCTCCGCCTCAACCGGTGACATTGCCTGCGTGTCGAGTGAGTCCTTGAGCAGCTCAATCAGTTCAGCGTTGGCGATGTCGTGAGGGTTCATGACTTCTGATTGTGGCTCATGCCCGGAGCCAGCCGGGCCTCATCTGCCCTTGACCAGTCAGGCGGAAATGGTCAGGAATCGACTGAAGAGTTGAAGAGTGGGGGCCAGGCAGGGCAGTTGCTGCCCCACGACCGCCAGTTCATCACTGTGGAGTTTGAGTGTCCGGCACTCCTCCACGCTGAGTTCTGCGGGAGGGAGGTTTCTATAGGCCGCGTCCAGGGCTGCGGCAGCGAACTCCCAGTTCTCCTGCTGCGCGCACAGCACGGCGTTACGGTAGAGCGTCATGGTCGAGGTCATAGGCACCTGGTCATGCGGGAATGAGGTCGGCAATCGTGTAGGTGCTGCCGAGGTGAGTCAGGCGTGTGGGCGATGGGAAATGCAGTCCCCCCCGACGTGTGAGGCGGTGGTTGGAGCAGTCGCCCAACGCGCCATTCATCTCGAAGAGGGCGTCCTGAGCGCGCCGAATGGCGTGCTTGGTGGCATCCGGCATCACCAGATTGAGGTTGTAGAGGCAGTGTGCGCTGTTGGTGACCGCGTCCCGGTCAGGGAGGCACTGGAAGTCCAGGACATAGAAGTAGTGCTGGTGATCTAGCGCCTCACGGAGCGCAGTAGTGATGTGAGGGTGCGTTGTTTCCGGGCCGCACTGCAGGGTGATCAGCGTGACGTGGCGGTGCAGGAGCGTGTGGTGCAGCGAGCTCTGTGCACAGGGCACCTCGGATACGTCCAGCAGGCGAACCGCAAAGCCCCGCTGCACCATGCACGCTATGAGGGAATTGTGGTTATTGATTCCTGCGCAACTGGGTCACAGCCGAGCTCCATGCAGGAGGCGCCTTGGAAGCTCAGCCGCTCGCACTTTCCGCCACGCCACGGGCAATCGGGCCTTCAACGTCTGAAGATCTGACGGGCAGAAGTTCGCGAGGACATGCTGCTTCACATACGCCCACACCGGCTCAATCGGATTCAGTTCAGGCGCGTATGGCGGGAAGTACACCACCGACAATCGAGGTTCAGCTGCAACGAAGGCGCCCAGCGCCTTCGTCTTGTGAATGCGGGCGTTATCGAGCAGTACCGTGATCGATCCAGAAATGTGACGCAACAGATGCGACAGAAACGACAGGACGTGTGCGCCGTTGATCGACGCTGGATGCGTGTGTTGCAGAAACTGTCCCGTCGTGGCGATCGCTCCAATCGTCGACACGCTGTCCCAGCGGTACTTGGACACCAACACGGGCGTCTGACCACAGGGGGCCCAGGTGCGGGTCACGGTGGGCTTCAAGCTGAAGCCCACCTCATCGATGAAGACGAGTGTTTCTCCGGCCTCAACTTTTTTTTTCCAACTCGGGCACCGTGGTGTCCACCCAGGTGACGAGGGCCTCCTGATCCTGTTCTCGTGCCCGCCTCATCGGTTTCTGTGGTGTGAATCCCCACTGCCGTAAGAGCCGACTGAGGTGATCGACGTCGTACCACACGTCGTAGGTCTGGCCGATCAGCTCGCGCACCTGTGGGCACGTCCAGCGGGCATTCGGGGCCTGCGCGGGGCCCGGCCCCGCGCTGAGGATCGTCATGATCTGGGCGATCTGAGCGTCTGTCAGTCGTGGTGTGCGGCCTGGAGCAATGGTGGCTTCAAGAGAGCCCTGTGTGCGCAGACGTTGTCGCCATCGTCGAACGGCACTGCTGCTGACGCCGCACCGTTCGGCGATCTGGGTGGAGCTGAGCTCCCCTGCGCGGAGATACGGCTCAGCGAACAGTCGCCGTTCTTCCATCTGTTCGCGGGTCCACCGGGTGGGTTGCCAGGCTGGCGGCATGCCCTCATCGTACCCCTCTCGTTACGCTCCAACGCAGGAATCAATAGTGTCTGCCGGTTGACGTGACCGCTGCGGCGCGTGGAGTGACAGCAGGTGGGACCCATGGGTGGTGGGGTGGTGGTGGTGGTGGAGCAGGCGACCCTGCTGACCCGCCAGGAACTCCGTGTCGAACAGTGATCCGAGGTGCTGACTGCACTGGGCGCGCGCTTCCGGTGAGCGGCACAGTTCGTCAGGCAGGATGAACTCGAGATGCCGAGCGGCATGAACGTGAGAGGTGAGCTGGTGAGACGTGGTAAACACGGGGTGACGAGTGGACGGAGTCAGTCCGGTGAGCGTGCTGCTGCTCCCCTGACCACTGTGTAGAACTTGCCCCATGAATGAAGCGTAAAGCTGATGTGAAAAAGTTGGCCGACTGGAAGCCGACTATTTTATGAGAAAATAATGTGATTCACTCCGCGCATTTCATTCCCGCTTCGCCTGTTCAACTCAGCTGATCTCCAGCATCCTGGCTGCCAGGCCTTTGGGCGTCAGGTGACCGTCCAGCAGGGCCCGCACGGCACGGTCAACCTCCTCCAGGGTGCCCATCATCGGATAGAGCGCCGCCGTGCTCGGACGCACACCGTAACTCTGAATGATGGACCGGGCCCGCAAGTGGTAGCTCTCCTTGTGATGGGTCAGCAGCCCGTAGGCAATCCGGACGGCGGAAATGGGCTGACGCCAGACCATCACCTCACCCACCTGCTGCAGCAACTCCTTCTTCTTACGTCGGCTCCCGCCGGGATCACTCTGAACAAACGAGAAATCACGGCGAAGGTCGAAATCCAGCGCGCGGAGCACCAGATCACACGCATAGACCGGCGGGAGGACGACGTCATCAAAGGCAACGTTCTGTTGACCGACCTTCATCACGTTCCGGATGGCAAACGCGCAGGCGCCGATCGGCTCCGGCATGAGCGCCAGATACGCGGCAGCGGTGGGGTGCCAGCGGTGAAGGAGGCGGGCAAGACCCGGGCCACTCGCGTACCGCCGCTCCTCAGCCTCAGCAAACACCCGCCGCAACCCAGCCTCCATCCGCGCGACGGACGTGCCACTCGGCGCGTTCCAGGCCAACGCCAGCTCCAGCCCGGCCCCCAGCGACAGCACCCGCAGGTCAAAGAATTCCCCAGGCAGGTCACCGATCTGCTCCAGCGCCCCCGCCGCTGCGGAATACTCCCCGCGGCCCAGATGCGCTGTAGCCGTCACCCACTTCGTGAACAGACGCTGCCACTGGTAAATCCGGAGCCCCTCATCGTCCGCAAGGCGACAGATCTGGATGGCCTGAGCGAAATGACTGGCGCGCTCCTCCAACTCGCGGCCCTCACGGGGCAGGGCCGTGGCACGCATCAACTCACGCATGGCCTCGGTCATCCAGCCAAATGGCTCCTCCCCCGGCAGGGTGGGGAACACCTCACCGTCCAGTCCCCCCACCCCCCACAACGCCGCCTTCTGCTGCATCAGTGAGCGGGCCCGTTGCTGGTAGACCCCATCGACCCGCTGAATCAGATCATTCACTGTGGCCACCGCTTCAGCAGAGTTGCCCAGGAGGAACAGGCTGTTCGCCAGGGCCAGCTCCGTGAACCGCCACCCGTACCGGAACGGTTGCCGCCGATCATCCTGAGCCAGCGCGATCGTCGTCTCCACGTGCCCGGCCACGGAGTGGCACGAGATCAGGGCTGACCTGGCCCGGGCCACGGAGACCCTACCGCCGATCTGCTCGGCCAGAAACAAGGCCTGCGAAGCGTACTGCAGGGCCTCGTCGAAGTTCTGCTCGTTGAGGTGAAGAATGGATTTGGGAATGTAAATACCAATCTGAGCTTCGATCTGAAGGTCCGTGATCGGCACCTGAGCCAGGCGCCTGAGCGAAAAATCCAGGGCGCCTCGCATCTCCGCCAGGCGGGCGTGCATATGGGCGCCGCCCTCCATCATGATGTTGACCGACCGTTGGTAGACCGCGAATCCTTTGGCTACTTCGTTCGCAATCACGCTGCTCAGCGTCAGGCACTGTTTGAGCAGGCGGTCATACTTAGGCGTGCTGCGCCAGTAGGACACGATGAGTGCCCGCACATAGGCCGTGTCTGAGCCCACGCCTTCCAGTGCGTCGACGATCTGCTCGGGGGTGACCTCCCGCTCGAGCTGCTCAATGAACCAGTCCTGAAAAACCTGGGAGGATTCGAGATCGACGGCGTCTATGTCCATTCAACACCAGCAGCAGGCCAGCAGGCGGTCAGTCCTTGTCTGCATTGATCGCAGAGCAGCAGCCAGCCCCAGCCGGCTGGAAGACGTGCCCCTGCGTACTTACAGCGTACGCTGAACCCACGCCAATCAGAAGGACAAGAGCATACCCGAGCAGTTTTTTCATGGAGAGCCCCCTTACGCCAACCAATCTTCCAGAACGGATCTGGCACATTCAAGCTGAGCCCGTTGAAATGGGTAGGTGATCCCAGCCTCAGCAAATATTTTCTGTGCTCCAGCGGTTGCGCCCAGCAGCATACTGCACTTCAGTCGTTCGAGAGACGCCGTTCTGTCCTGCTGGTACGCATGTACGAACTGCAGGGCCGCAAGCATCGCAATCGCGTAATCAATGTTGTAGAAGGCGTACTTAAAGGTGTGGGGCTTCTGCCACCGCTTGTTCAGGACGTCATCCAGATCTCTCCAGTCCACACCGGCCGTCCGCGTCAATCGCCGGGATGCAGCGTCAATCTCATTGGTGGTTGGTGGCTCCTGCTGATAGAGCCACAGTTCCAGTCGGGTGCGTTCCTCTACGTCACTGAACCGCTCCATGATGCGTTCCACTGTTGAACGCAGGTACCACCGCCGCTCCTCTTCACTCACCGCGTGCAGCTCGAAGAATTCCAGCAGCCCGATATAGGTGAACACGAACGCGTAGAACTCCTGCACTTCCCAGAAGCCCGTGAAATCCCAGAACACGTGATCCGGCACGCTGGAGATGCTGTGATGGTGCGCCGCGTGGCCCAATTCGTGCAGAAGACCCCGGAATGACTCCACGCCACCGGAGAAATTACAGACGAGCACAGAGCGTCCTTCCTTCATAGAGTGGGCACAGATGTTGCCGTTCGGTTTCCCAGGCCGAGGGGAGAGGTCAAATCCACCATGATCACGGATTTGCCTGACCACATCACCAAACTGGACGTCCAGGCGGTTCAGGACTCGCTCTGCGGTGGGCACGTACTCTTCGATTGGTAGCTGGAAGGTCGTGGGGACCGTCAGGGCCACATCCAGATCCCAGGGCCGCAGGGTCTGCACGCCCAGCGCCTCAGCCCTGTGCTCCTGAAGGCCCCGTTCCACGCCCTGGAACACCTCACCGATGGCTTCCAGAAGCGTTTCGGTGCTGGCAATCGTATCTGCCCGGTCGGCCCAGTTGAGACTGGCGTAATCCGGGTGGCCGCTCTCCACAGCGATATCCCGCCTCACCTGAAGGAGTCGACCGAACAGCGTGTCAAGGGCAGGTGCGCAGGCCAGCTCCGCAGCTTTGATCTGGCGCCAGAGCGCTTCACGCTCATCCTGTTCCCGTGTTGTTCTGAGCCGCGCTTCAGCGGACGCCACCGTGAGGCGCTCACCGGCGTACTCCACTTCCTGGCGGGCCGTTATGGTCTGATACTCCTTGAACAGTTGCCGCTCCTCAGTCCGCAATTCGAGGAGCCGCGGAGACGGCTCCGGTTCTTCCGCCAGCGCGGCAGCCACCGCGGGTGCAGGTCCGCCAGGCCGCTCGCCAGAGCCTGGCGCTGTAATTCACCGTCCAAGCGTTCCATCTCACGCAACCAGTCTTCTGAAAACCGGCGGTGCAGCGCCTCGGTCTCCTCCTGGTCCGAACGGGTGTGCTGGGCAACGATCTGTTCCAACCACAGGCTCTGCACCCCGAACTTCAACTCGTTCCAGGACCGGAACCAGCCGGGCAGCGCCTCCTGACCTGGGTTGAGATCCGTCAGGGCCCGCTGCGCGTCGACAATAGCCTGTGCCCGGCGGTCAAGGTTCTGCATGGCGGTGAGCATGCCGTAATCTATAACCAGCCCCTGCCTATGCCCATGTCGTCACGCCTGTGTCTCCATGATCTGTTGCTGTCGGCCGTTCCTGCGCTGCTGCTGGTAACGGTCGCGTCGGTGCACGTCTGGCGCTGGCATCACGAGCCGGTCAGCGCCTGGCGAGGGGGTGGCTTCGGGATGTACGCCACGGTGAATGACCAGCGGGGCCGCCGGGTCTCCCTGCTCGCTCTGGACGGGCACGGACAGTGGCAGCAGATTGAACCGCCCCGAACACTCAGGCACGTCAGTGATGCACTGACGCTGCACCCATCAAGAACTGCCCTGCGGGCCTAAGGGGAGGCCGCCGCCTGCAGCGCTGAACTGCGGCAGTCTCAGAGCGGCTTGACTGCTCTGAAAGTCGACTACAGAGAACTCACCTTCGATCCTGAACGGTTCACCGTGACCAACACACTGAAGGAGTCCGTGCGCCTTGACCCCTGTCCGTAAGGCGCTCAGCTGGTGGGCTGGCCTCGCCGCTGAGGTGGACGATTGGCACGCCCTCTGCCTGATGACGCTCTTTATCCTGGTGAGATACAGCAGCTTCGGCGATCAGGTGCAGGCTGCCTACGCCTGTCTCCTGGCCGTGGCTCTCCTCTTCCGGCGGGTGATCGACACACAAGGCTTCTGGTTCACCGTGCTCCTGGCCGTCGCTCTGCCAGTGGCGAACAACTGGTGGGCACCGGGTGGACACACTTTCCTGCTCCTGTACTGGATCTGCGCCGTATTCCTGTCGTTCTCCGCACGAGATCCACGGGGCATGCTGGCGGTCTCCGGCCGGTACCTGATCGGGACGTCATTCCTGTTCGCCGCACTGTGGAAATTGATCTCGCCTGAATTCACTGATGGAACGGCCCTGCGGTACTTCATGACCACCATGATCCCGATTGGGGTGACCACACAGCTGCTGACAGGGCTGACACAGGATCAGTTACAGCACAACATCCAGGTCATCACAGAGCTCCTGAAGCAGAGCTCAACCGTGACTGTACCCCTGATCAAACCGCCGCACATCGCGCTCACCGCCGAGGTCTTCACGCGGGCGACCCAGGTGACTGAAGTGGCGCTCTCAGCCGTCTTCCTGGCGCCGCTGGCGCCACATCAAGTCGGCTGGAGAGACGTGGCCCTGATCTTCTTTTTCGTCAGCGCCTACAGTGTCCTGCCCGTGCCCAGCTTCGCCGTGCTGCTGGCCTGTATCGGTTTCGCCAGTGCATCATCCTCGGTCACCAGGTCGTTCTTCCTCTTGGCGTTCTTCCTCTGATCTGTCAAGGGTTTGGTGGAGCCTCAGTTCAGGATGTAAGCCTGCTCCTCGAAGGCCGTCGGTGACTGATACCCCAACGACGAGTGACGACGGCGACGGTTATAGAACACTTCAATCCACTCGAACACCTCTGTCCGTGTCTGGGCACGGTCCCACTGCGCTTCGCCAAGCCCCATCTCCGTCTTCAATGTCGCAAAAAAGCTTTCCTGGACAGCGTTATCCCAGCATTCTCCTGCCTCGCTCATACTCTGAACGGCCTGCAATCTGTCCAGCGCCTGCTGGTACACATCGCTCGTATACTGGCTCCCTCGATCCGAATGATGCAGGAGTCCGCCTGGTGGGTTCCGACGAGCCACCGCCATCTCCAACGCCGCTGTGACCAGCGGCGTCTGAAGTCGCTCATTCAGCGCCCAGCCGACAATTTTCCTCGAGTACAGGTCCATGACCGTCGCCAGGTACAACCAGCCTTCACGGGTGGGGACATACGTGATGTCCGTGACCCACTTCTGATTCGGGCCGTCCGCAGTGAACACCCGATCAAGAATGTTTTCTGCGACTGGGCGCGAAGATTTCGCCTTCGTCGTCGTCCGGAACTTCCGCTTTCCACGCGCGACAAGCTGTGCTTGTCGCATGAGCCGCCTGATCCGCTGACGACTGACCTGCTCTCCCTGTGCCTTCAGGTCGGCTTGGATGCGCAGCGCCCCGTATGTTCCCCGGCTTTCCTCGAAGCTGGTCCTGATTTTCTCGATCAGCACGCGGTCTTTTGAGATCCTCTTGCTCTCCGGCCTTCCCCGCGCAGCGTAGTACCCGCTGATGCTCACGTCCAGAATCCGGCACATCAGCTCGACTGGAAACTCGTCGTGGTGCCGCTCGATGAACCTGAAGATCAGGGTTGCTTGGCGAAGAAGCGGCCAAGCCCCATACGGGTGCTGTTCTGGCCAAGACAGGCCAGCGCTTTTTTCAGGATATCCCGTTCCTGTCGTGCAATTTCCAGCTCCCGCTCCAGTTCCTTAAGGCGAGCCTCCTGTGGTGAAAGGGCGGGGATTCCCCGCCCGGTGAAGGCTGGGCGGCCGGAGGCCGTCTGGGTGTCCTGCTGCTGCTTCCACCGGACGACGTAGTGAGGGGGAACGCCGAGATCGCGGGCAATCTGGGCGCAACTCTTTCCGGTCGTGCGAACCAACCGGACGGCTTCTTGTTTGAACTCAGCGGTGAATTGCTGCTTGGGTACGGACATTCTGTCCTCCAGTGTGGATCACACTGAACTTACCCTCCACCAAACTCTATCCAGTTCAAGGCCAGCGAAATCGCCAGCATGTCGTCGAACCCGCGCTGGGCGGCTTCCAGGTCGCGGCGCTCGATACCGTCCACGATGCGCCCGTGGGTGGCGAGGTTCTCTTCCAGTTGCCCGCTGGCCTTGAGATGGGCGATGCTGCGGCGCAGTTGCTCCATCATGGGCCGCTGAATCGCCCGCATCAGCCGGGTCACCACCCGGTTTCCGGCCACCTCGGACAGCAGCAGGTGAAAGTGCATGTCGGCCTCGGCGTAGGCGTCTGGGTTGTGCATCTGGGCACCCATCGCCCCTACCGCCTCCCGCAGCCGCGCCACCTGGGCGGGCGTGGCGAGGGCCGTGGCCTGTGAGATGCTGAAGGCTTCGAGTATCCGGCGGGCCTGCATCAACTCCTCAAATTCCTGCTCGTCGCCCACCGCGCCCAGCCAGCCGTCAAAGGTGGGGGCCGCCCCCCCCACGCTGCTCACCACCGTGCCGCGCCCCGGACGGGCATCAACCAGCCCCGCCGCCGTGAGGACGCTGATCGCCTCGCGTACCCCGGCCAGGCTGGTCCCGAACTGCTGAGCCAGCTCACGTTGCCCCGGCAGACGGTCCCCCGGCTTGAAGGTGCCGTCGTTGATCATCCCCTGCAAGCGCGCGGCAATGTCGGCGCCGATGGAGGGGCGCTTTTGCAGGGGGCGGATGGCAGGCGGCGTGCGGGCTGGCATGGGGCCTGAAGTCTATCCCTCAAGCCCCATGTCTTGTTCTTGCACTCAGTTCACCTATTGTTCTGAACAATTGACTTTCAGAACAATACCCTCTTAGGATGTGGGGACACTGAAAACCTGACCAGAAAGGCGGTGTGAAGCCGCACAGGAGGATCTATGGAACAAGCGGCGTCGGTCTGGACGCAGAATTATGCGCCCATCGGGGGAAGTCTGTGGCTTTCCACGCTGGTGGCGCTGATTCCCGTCGTGTTTTTCTTCGTCGCCCTGGTGGGCCTGCGCCTCAAGGGGTACGTGGCCGGGGCCATCACGGTGCTGCTGGCCTTTCTGGTGGCGGTGCTCGGCTACGGGATGCCCTTCGCCAAGGCAGCCTGGGCCACGCTGTACGGCTTTGGCTATGGGCTGTGGCCGATTGCCTGGATCATCGTCGCCGCCGTGTTTCTGTACAAGGTGGCGGTCAAGACCGGGCAGTTCGAGGTCATCCGGCAGTCGGTGCTGAATATCACCGAGGATCAGAGGTTGCTGGTCGTGCTGATCGGCTTTTGCTTCGGTGCGTTTCTGGAAGGGGCCGCCGGATTCGGCGCGCCGGTCGCCATCACGGCAGCGCTGCTGGTGGGCCTGGGGCTGAACCCGCTGTACGCCGCCGGGCTGTGCCTGATCGCCAACACCGCGCCCGTCGCCTTCGGGGCGCTGGGCATTCCGATCACCGTAGCGGGCGGCCTCACCGGGATTCCGGCACACACCATCGGCCAGATTGCCGGGCGACAGCTCCCGCTGCTGGCGCTGTTCGTCCCGTTCTTCATGGTTTACCTGATGGACTCGGGCAAGGGCGGCATGAAAGCTGGGATGAAGGGCGTGCGTGACCTGTGGCCCGCGCTGCTGGTCGCCGGGCTGTCCTTTGCGGTCACGCAGTACCTCACCTCCAACTTCATCGGGCCGGAACTGCCCGACATCACCTCGGCACTCGTCAGCCTGGTCGCCACCGCCACCTTCCTGAAGTTCTGGAAACCGCAGGAAATCCAACCTATCCCCGCGCCGCAGACGGTGGGGGCGGCCTACCGGCCTGTCCAGACGGCCAACATGACCGCTGGAAGCGTCCTCAAAGCGTGGTCGCCCTTCCTGCTGCTCACGCTGTTCGTGGTGATCTGGAGCCTGCCCGGCTTCAAAGCCCTGTTCGACCTCAAGGCTCCCGGCCCGCTCGCCTGGACGGTGTCGCACTGGGACGTGCCCACCCTCAACAACCAGGTGTTGAAGGTGGCGCCCATCGTCGCCGAGCCGACCCCCTACGCCGCGAGCTACAAGCTCGACTGGCTCTCGGCCACCGGTACCAGCATCTTCCTGGCGGCACTCGTCAGCATGGCCGTGCTCGGCATGAAGGCCCGTGAAGGCGTGCAGACCTTCGTAGAAACCCTCAAGGAACTGTTCTACCCAGTTCTGACCATCATGTTCGTGCTGGGCTTCGCGTACATCGCCAACTATTCCGGCCAGAGCGCCACGATGGCCCTGGCGCTCGCGCAGACTGGGCACCTCTTCCCGCTGTTCTCGCCGATGCTGGGCTGGCTGGGCGTGTTCCTGACCGGCTCGGACACCTCCTCCAACGCGCTGTTCAGCGGGCTGCAACAGGTGACCGCGCAGCAAGTCGGCGTCAACCCCGCGTTGACCGTCGCCGCCAACACCACCGGGGGCGTGACCGGCAAGATGATTTCCCCGCAGAGCATCGCCGTCGCCTGCGCCGCCGTGGGCCTGGTGGGCCGCGAGAGCGAGCTGCTGCGCTTCACCGTGAAAAAGAGCCTGGGCTTCCTCGCTATCATCATGGTCATCACTTACCTCCAGGCCTACGTCGTGCCGGGGATGATTCCCCAGCCGTAATTCCCGCCTTTCCGGCTCCGGCTGCCATGTCGAAAGGGCCATGCAGAGGGGAAGGGGGAGTGTCGCGGTAACTGTCGTGACACTCCCCTTTCCCTCCCCCGAGAGGACAACCATGCACATCGATCTGTTCTTAACCTGCGTCAATGACGCCCTCTTTCCCGCCACCGGACAGGCGACCGTGCGGCTGCTCGAACGCCTGGGCCACACGGTCGGCTTTAACCCGGCCCAGACCTGCTGCGGGCAGATGCACCTGAACACCGGCTACCGGGACGACGCCCTCGATCTCGTCCGCAAGTTCGTGCGCGACTTCAAAGACTCGGAGGTCGTGGTCATGCCCAGCGGTTCCTGCGCCGCGATGGTACGCGAACTGTACGCCGAGGCCGCACGCTGGGCCGGCGACGACGAACTGCTGAAGGACGTGGAGGACCTCGCCCCGCGCGTCTTCGAGCTGTCCGAGTTCCTGGTGAACAAACTCGGCGTCACCGACGTGGGCGCGTACTACCCGCACCGGGTCACCTACCACCCCACCTGCCACGCCATGCGCGCGCTGCGGGTGGGCGACGCGCCGCTGCAACTCCTGCGGAACGTGCGCGGCATGACGCTGGTGGAGCTGGAAGGCGCCAATGAATGCTGCGGCTTTGGCGGCACCTTCGCGGTGAAGAATCCCGACGTGAGCGCCGCAATGCTGACCGACAAGGCGCGGCACATCATCGACACCGGGGCGGAGGCCTGCACCGCCGGGGACAACTCCTGTCTGCTGCACATCGGCGGCGGTCTGCACCGCCTGCGGTCGGGCGCCCGCACCGTCCACCTCGCCGAGATCCTGGCGAGCACCGAACAGGAGGTGTTCATATGAGCGATCACGGAGGCCTGCATCCCGCCCAGCCCTTCCCCGCCGCCGCGCGTGAGCAGGTGGTCAAGGCGCAACTGCGGGCCAACCTGCGCAAGGTCACCACCACCATCCGCGCCAAGCGGGCGAACGTGGTCGAGGAACTGCCCCACTGGGAACAGTTGCGGACGCTGGGGGCGGCGACGAAGGACGCCTCGCTCGTCAACCTCTCCGACCGCCTGCTGCAACTCGAACAGAGCGTCCGGGCGCGGGGCGGGTACGTCCACTGGGCGCGGGACGCGAAGGAAGCGCGCGACCTCGTGGCGCGCATCGCACAGGCGCACGGGGTGGACGAGCTGATCAAGGTGAAGTCCATCACCTCCGACGAGATCGAGCTGAACAAGGCGCTGGAGGAACGTGGCATCCACGCCGTCGAGACCGACCTCGCCGAACTCATCGTGCAGCTCTCGAACGACCGGCCCAGCCACATCCTCGTGCCGGCCATCCACCGCAACCGGGCGGAGATTCAGGCGCTGTTCAACGCGGAGCTGCCCGGCGAGGGCGCGCTGTCGGACAACCCCGCCGAACTCGCTGGCGCGGCGCGGCGCTACCTGCGCCACAAGTTCCTGACGACGAAGATGGCCGTCTCGGGCGTGAATTTCGCGGTGGCCGAGACCGGGACCGTGTGCGTCGTGGAGTCCGAAGGCAACGGGCGGATGTGCCTGACGCTGCCCGAGGTGCTCGTCAGCATCATGGGCATCGAGAAGGTGCTGGAGAAGGTCGAGGACATCAGTGTCTTCATGGAGCTGCTGCCCCGCTCCAGCACCGCCGAGCGCATGAACCCCTACAACTCCTTCTGGACGGGCGTGACCCCCGGTGACGGCCCGCAGGAGTTCCACCTGATCCTGCTCGACAACGGGCGCACCAACGTCCTCGCCGACGAGTTCGGGCGGCAGACCCTGCGCTGCATCCGCTGCTCGGCGTGCCTGAACGTCTGCCCGGTGTACGAGCGTGCGGGCGGGCACGCCTACGGCAGCGTCTACCCCGGTCCCATCGGCGCGATCCTGACCCCGCAACTGCTCGGGATGCACGACAAGAACGCGAACACGCTTCCCGGGGCGTCGAGCCTGTGCGGCGCGTGCTACGACGTGTGTCCGGTGAAGATCAACATTCCGCAGGTGCTGATCTACCTGCGCACCGAGGCGAACCTGCAAAAGGGTCTGACCGCCGAGGCGCTCGCCATGAAAGGCCTGAAGTTCATGATGTCGGAAGGCTGGCGCTTCGAGGGGGCACTCAAGCTCGCCCGCGTGGGCCAGGGGCCGCTGGTGCGCGGGGACGCGATTCCCTCGCTGCCGGGGATGCTCGGCGGCTGGACCCAGAGCCGTGACCTGCGGCCCTTCCCGAAAGAGGGCTTCCGCGACTGGTGGAAGGGCCGCAGTCAGGGCACAGGGCCAGCGGACGTGAACGCCGCCCCGCCCGAGACCGTGCAGAAGGCCGAGGACGGCCCCATCCCGCCGCAGAAGAAGGAAGGCGGCCAGTTCGACGCCGAGCCGCCCAGAGAGGACACGTTATGACTGCCGAGCCCTTTCCCTCCACGGCGGAAGCCAAACTGGAACTGCTGACCCGCATCAACCGCGCCATCGCCGGGGCGGAGCAACAGCCTCTGCCCCCCTACCCGGTGTCCGCGCCGCTCTCCCGTGAAGCCGTCTTGCACCAGTTCGAGGACCGCATTCTGGACTACAAGGCGGCGTTCACCCGCGTCCTGGCAGGCGAGATCGTGGGGGCGGTGGCGGCGGCGCTGGGCGGGGCGCGGCGGGTCATCGTGCCGCCCGGCCTCGCGGCGGCGTGGCTGCCCGCTGGCCTGGATATGCTGCGCGACGACCCGCCCTTATCACACGCCGACCTCGACCGGGCGGAGGCGGTGGTTACCGGGTGCGCGGTCGCGGTGAGCGAGACGGGCACCATCGTCCTCGACCACGGCCCCGACCAGGGCCGCCGGGCGCTCTCGCTGATCCCCGACCTGCACGTATGCCTGGTGCGTGGGGATCAGGTCGTGCAGACGGTCCGGCAGGCCGTGGACACTGTGGCCGCCAGCGTGCGCGCGGGCCGCCCCCTGACCTGGCTTTCGGGCGGCAGCGCGACCAGCGACATCGAACTGGTGCGCGTGGAGGGGGTGCATGGGCCGAGGCACCTGCACGTTATCGTCGTCGAATAGTACGGATTCCGTCTGAGCAATGGTCCGGACCCTTTCGAGGGGGAGTACGGCAAAAGAATTCTCGTGTTTCAAGAGGCACGCGGAGGACGCATGGACATGATTCGCTGGTTCCAGACACTAAGGATGGGTGACGTTGAGGTCGTGGGCGGCAAGAACGCCTCCATCGGCGAGATGATCCAGGGCCTCGCCGGGGCGGGGGTGCGGGTGCCCGGCGGCTTCGCCACCACCGCCGACGCCTTCCGGGCCTTCCTGACGCACAACCGCATCGAGGAGAAGATCAACGCCCGGCTCGAAGCGCTGGACGTGAACGACGTGGTCGCACTCGCCGCCGCGGGCCGGGAGATTCGCGGCTGGGTCGAGGAAGGCGAGCTGCCCGCTGAGTTGGAGACGGCCATCCGCGACGCCTACGCGCAGATGACGCAGGAGGCCGGGGGGACCGAGCCGGACGTGGCCGTGCGTTCCAGCGCCACCGCCGAGGATTTGCCGGAAGCGAGTTTCGCCGGGCAGCAGGAAACCTTCCTGAACGTGCGCGGCATCGACTCGGTGCTGCACCACGTCCGCCTGGTCTTCGCCTCGCTCTACAACGACCGCGCCATCTCCTACCGCGTCCACCACGGCTTCGCGCACGCGGAAGTGGCGCTGTCGGCGGGCGTGCAGCGCATGGTCCGCACCGACCTGGACGTGAGCGGCGTGGCCTTTACCCTCGACACCGAGAGCGGCTACCGCGACGCGGTGCTGGTGACGGCGGCCTACGGGCTGGGCGAGCTGGTCGTGCAGGGCGCGGTCAACCCCGACGAATACTTCGTGTACAAGCCCGCGCTGAGGGCCGGAAAACGCGCCGTGCTGCGCCGCACCCTGGGCAGCAAGGCCCGCAAGATGATCTACGCGGAGGGCGGCGGCGTGGAGAGCGTGGACGTGCCCGAGGAGGAGCGCCGCCGCTTCTGCCTCTCGGACGAGGACCTCACCGAACTCGCCCGCCAGTGCGTGACCATCGAGGACCACTACGGCCGCCCGATGGACATCGAGTGGGGCAAGGACGGACGCGACGGGCTCATTTACATCCTCCAGGCCCGGCCCGAGACGGTGCAGAGCCGCGCCGGGCGCACGCTGGAACGCTTCGAGCTGCAAGGCAAAGGTGAGGTGCTGGTCGAAGGCCGCGCGGTGGGCAACCGCATTGGCGCGGGGACGGTGCGGGTGGTGCGCGATCCCGCCGAGATGGACCAGGTGCAGGACAGCGACGTGCTGGTCGCCGACATGACCGACCCCGACTGGGAACCCGTGATGAAGCGGGCGTCGGCCATCGTGACCAACCGGGGCGGGCGCACCTGCCACGCGGCGATCATCGCGCGGGAGCTGGGGATTCCGGCGGTCGTGGGCACCGGGAACGCCACCCGCGAGCTGGAGAGCGGCGCCCAGGTCACCGTCTCCTGCGCCGAGGGCGACACCGGCTACGTCTACGCGGGCGAGCTGCCCTACCGCGTCAACCGCGTCGAACTCGACGCGATGCCGGAAGTCGGTATGAAGATCATGATGAACGTGGCCTCGCCCGACCGCGCCTTCTCCTTCGCCGCGCTGCCCAATGAGGGGGTGGGGCTGGCCCGCGTCGAGTTCGTGATCTCCAACGTGATCGGGATTCACCCCCGTGCCCTGCTGGATTATCCGAACGTGCCCGACGACGTACGGGCGCAGATCGAGGAGAAGACCGCCGGGTACGCCTCGCCACGCGACTTCTTCCGCGAGAAGCTGGCCGAGGGCGTGGCGAGCATCGCGGCAGCCTTCGCGCCCAAGCCGGTGATCGTGCGCCTCTCGGACTTCAAGAGCAACGAGTACGCGCACCTGATCGGCGGCCCCGCCTACGAGCCGCAGGAAGAGAACCCGATGATCGGTTTCCGGGGCGCTTCCCGCTACCGTTCGCCCGACTTCGCCGCGGCCTTTGCGCTGGAGTGCGAGGCGATCCGGGAGGTGCGGGACGAGATGGGCCTGACCAACGTGCAGGTCATGATCCCGTTCGTCCGCACGGTGGGCGAGGCGCAGACCATCACCCAGATTCTGGAGAAGAACGGCCTCCAGCGCGGCGAGAACGGGCTGAAGGTCATCATGATGTGCGAGGTGCCGTCGAACGCCATCTTGGCCGACCAGTTCCTCGAACACTTCGACGGCTTCTCCATCGGCTCCAACGACCTGACGCAGCTCACGCTGGCGCTCGACCGCGACTCCGGGCTGGTGGCCGACCTGTTCGACGAGCAGAACGAGGCGGTGCTGGCGCTGATGAGCCAGGCCATCCAGGCCGCCAAGCGAGCGGGCAAGTACGTGGGTATCTGCGGGCAGGGGCCTTCGGACCACCCGGCGCTGGCGGCGTGGCTGATGGAACAGGGCATTGATTCCGTCAGCCTCAACCCCGATAGCGTGCTGACCACCTGGCTGCACCTGGCCCAGGCGGACCCGGACGCGGACCAGCGTCCGGTGCAAGGGTGAGTCCGGCATGGATGCCCGCTTCCATCCCCACCTGACGGACTCCCCGACCCGGTGGACACGTCAGGTCTGCCCCCCCGGATTCCCCCGGCGGCAACTCCGCCGCCTCTCCCTCCTCATCCTGGGGGACAGGCGGGATGCGGTTCACCTGCTGGTTCCTTCTGCCCTGGTGCGCCCACGAGGGATCAGGTGGCGGGCATGACGGGCGGCGCGGCGGCTGCCGGTCCACGCCCGGTCCTGATCGTCTCCGACCACACCGGCTTGACGGCAGAGAACGCCGCCCGTGCCCTGCTCGCGCACTTTCCGGAGCAGTCCCTGGCGTACCTCCAGCGGCCCTTCGTCGCCACGGTTGAGGCCGCGCGGGGGGTGGCGCAGGAGGTCGCCACGCTGGCGAGCGGAGGCGAACGGCCACTCGTGTTCACCACCATCACCGAGCCCGAGGTCATGCGAGAACTGGAGGTGGTCCCCGCCCGGGTGTTCGACCTCCTTGGCCCCGGCCTCAGCCTCTTGGAGGAAGAGTTCGGCGAGCGGGCCACCCGCAGCGTGGGTCGCCACCACGACATGCATGACCAGACTTCCTACCTCGCCCGCATGGATGCCCTGGACTTCGCCCTGGCTACCGACGACGGCCTGGGGGACCGCCAGTACGGCCTGGCGGACGTGATCCTGGTGGGGGTCAGCCGCGCCGGCAAGACGCCCACCAGCCTGTTTCTGGCCCTCCAGCACGGCGTTCGCGCCAGCAACTATCCCCTTGCCGAGGATGACTTCGAGCGTGAGTCGTTGCCGATTCCCCTGGAGCCGTACCGCACCAAGCTGCACGGCCTGACCATCGACCCCCGCCGCCTGCACGCCATCCGCACCCAGCGCAAGCCGAACAGCCGCTACGCCAGCCTCGAACAGTGCGAACACGAGGTTCGCCGGGCCGAACGCCTCTTCGCGCGGGCCGGGATTCCCGTCCGCGACACCACCTCCGCCAGCGTGGAGGAGATCGCAGCGGGGATTCTCACACAATTACGACGGGTGTAAGGGTAGGAATACCGCAAAAACGAGGTATTCCCAGCGTACGCCCGAGCAGCAGCCTGAAAGAGTGGCCGCCTTGGAAGGCGGTTTCAGATAGCGAGACGACTTGGCGTTATGTCTTGGACTGTGGGCCTGAGAACAGTCCTCTGTCAAGCCTAAAACGATTGGACACGGCATGACGGCTCATCCCTCGTCGCTGTTCACTGCTGCTCAGCGTGAACAGTTCACCCGCTTCCCTGCCCTGGACGAGCGCATCCTCTCCCGGTACTACCTGCTCGACGCCGCTGACCTCCGCCTCGTGCGGGAGCGGCGTCGAGATTTCAACAAGTTGGGCTTCGCCGTGCAGCTCACCGTTCTGCGCCACCTGGGGCGCGGATTACGCTCCGGGGAAACGCCCCCCGAAGCCGTCCTGGCCTACCTCGCCGAACAACTGCGGGTGGATTCGGCGTGCTACACCCAGTACGCCACCCGCGAGCCGACCCGGCGCGAACACTTCGCGGCCCTGTGTCAGTGGCTGGGGTACGTCGAATTGTCGCGCCGACAGGGCGCTGAATTGCGTGACTGGCTGGTGCCGTTGGCCGTCGTCACCGATCAGCCTTTCCCATTGATGAGTGCTCTGATGGACGAGGTGCGGCGGCGGCACCTCCTGGTGCCGCGTTTCAGCGTTCTCGAACGCCTGGTTCGCTCGGCCCGCGTCCGCGCCGATCAGCACACCTACGGCGTGCTCAATTTGCCCCTCAAGGGCGACCTCGCCGAGCGGGTGGACGACCTGCTGGTGCCGCAGGGGGAAGAAGCGGTCTCGCGGTTCGCGTGGCTGGCGCGGCCTGTAGGCGCGCCCAAGCCCAAACATCTCCTGACCCTGCTGGACAAATTGGCCTTCGTGCGGACCTTCCCGGTGCAGAGCAACCTCCAGGCCTTTTTGCCGCAGAGCCGCCTGGAGCATCTGGCGGAAGAAGCCCGGCGGCTGAGTGCCTCGCACCTTGCGGACTTTGAACCCTGGCGCCGCCGGGCCACGCTGATGGCCCGGCTGCTCGACCTCTCCGAGACCCTGACCGATGCCGTCCTCGACATGCACGACCGCGTGATGGTGTCGCTGCTGCGGGAAGGCGAACGGGCTGCGGCGGAGATCTTCGGGCAGCAGGGGCCGCCACTCGTCGAGCAGTTCGGCACCTTCAAGTCGGTGTGCGCGGCGGTGATCGCCGCGCGTGAGCAGGGAGCTGACCCCTATCAGGCCATCGAAGCCGTCGTGAACTGGCAACAGCTCGTCGAGACCGTGCGGGAGAAGGAGGTGGTGAGTGCTGAGCAGCTTGATCCGTTGCACCATGCGATGAAGGGCTATGCGAAGGTACGAAGCTATGCCCCCCGGCTGCTGGCGGCCTTCACCTTCCATGCAGAGGGCAAGGCGGTACCCGTGGTCGAGGCGCTGAACCTCCTCCGCGAGATGTACGCGGCGAACAAGCGCACCTTACCTGAACACGTCCCCATCGGCTTTGTCCGGCAGAAGTGGGCCGGGCAGGTGTTCAAAGGCGGGGAAATAGACCGTCGGGCCTACGAGTTGTGCGTGCTGGACGAATTGCGGCTCGCGTTGCGAGCCGGGGATGTCTGGGTCACCGGGAGCCGCAAGTACAAGGACCTCGACGCCTACCTGCTGCCACAGGGCACCTGGCAGAAACGCCTCCCCGAGCTGTCCCTGGACCTGCCGGAGACGTTCGACGCCTTCTGGACAGCCACGGAACCCAGGCTCACAGAGCAGTTGCGTGAGGTGGCCGACCTGCTCGCCCGGGGCGAGCTGTCCTCCGTGTCGGTGCAACGCGGCAGGCTCAGGATCGGGAAGGTCACGCGGGCAGTGCCCGACGAGGTGGAGCCTCTGGGGCGCAGGCTGAGCGCGCGGCTCCCGCGCGTGAAGATCACCGACCTGCTGCTGGAAGTCAACGCCTGGACCCACTTCACAGGGGCCTTCCTGAATCTGCACAGCGGGAAGGAGGTGGAGCGGCATGACCATCTGCTGACCGCGATCCTGGCTGACGGGCTGAATCTGGGGCTGACCAAGATGGCGGAGGCTTCCCCGGACCCCGGTATGACCGCGCGCCGATTGATGTACCTCGCGGACTGGTTCGTTCGCCCTGATACGGACTCCGATTGAATGGCTTACAAAGCCGTTCAATCCGAGCGGAGCGAGTGGGAGAGAAACGGATTCCGGACGTGGAGTTGACAGATCGGTGGCGTTCCGATCTGTCAACGAAATAAACGGAATCCGTATGACTCCTACGCGGCGGGTCTCGCGGAGCTGGTGAACTTCCAGTCCAAGCTGCCCCTGGCCGCGTTGTGGGGCGATGGCACGACGAGCAGTTCCGACGGGCAACGCTTTCCGACAGGTGGGCGCGGGAAGACCTTCGGGCATCTGAATGCCAAGTATGGTCGTGAGCCAGGCGTCCTGTTCTATACCCATGTCAGCGACCAGTACGCGCCCTTCCACACCAAGGTCATTACCGCCAATGTGCGTGATGCGATGCACGTGCTCGATGGGCTGCTGTACCACCTGTCGGAGCTGAAGATCAAGGAGCACTACACCGACACGGCGGGCTACACCGAGCAGGTCTTCGCCCTCTGTCACCTCCTGGGCTTCCGCTTCGCCCCCAGGATTCGGGACCTGGGCGAGACCCGGCTGTACACGCCCGAGGTCGGCTCGGCCTATGGGCTGCTGGAGCCGCTGGTAGCCCAGCGGCTCAACCTGCGCCTGATCCGTGAGCATTGGGACGAGTTGCGGCGGCTCACGGCCTCGATTAAGGCGGGCACGGTGACGGCCTCGTTGATCCTGTCCAAGCTCGCTTCATATCCAAGGCAAAACGGTTTGGCGTTGGCCCTGCGCGAGCTGGGCCGCGTCCAGCGGACATTATTCACGCTGGAATGGCTGCGCGACCCCGAGTTGCGCCGCCGGGTGCTGGCGGGCTTGAACAAGGGGGAGGCCCTGCACGCCCTGAAGCGGGCAGTCGCTTTT
>NZ_BCMS01000006.1 GCF_001485435.1 Deinococcus grandis
CCTCCCCCACGAGATCTACGAGATGGTCGAACAGTGGTTCACTGATCTGACCGCCTTCATTCGCAGCAGGGGGCGCAAGGACTTCACCTGGGAAATTCCCCTGAATCGGCCCTGGCCCCTCCCGGAGCCCACTGTCGTCAGCAAAACCCACCGGATCGTCACGTTCACCCAGGTGGACCTGAAGGCCATGCCGCCGAGCACGGCAAACGAGTGGCCCGCCCGGTGACCGCTGCCCTGACCGAGGCCGAGCGCGCCCTACTCGCCCTGATCGGTCAGGGCCTGAACACGCTGGAGATCAGCCGGACCCTGAACGCCAAGCCGTACACCATCGACCGCCGCACCGCCGCGCTGCGCCGCAAGCTCGGCGCGGCCGACATCGCGCAGTTGCGCGAGATCGCCCAGCGCCACCTGCGCGCCCCAGGAACCCCATGACTGACCCCGTCCGCACCCGCCTGGAAGGCGAACTGCTCAACGCGTACCAGCGCATCAACGAACTCGAAGCCATGCATCGCCTCGCCAGCCACCAGACGTCCCTCCTGAAGCCGCGGCAACCGCGCTGGCCCGTTCGGCTCCTGTGGGGCGGCTGGCCCACCCGCCTGCGCCTCGACCGGATCGGCCGCCCCGGCAACGGCGCCGCCTGGATCGCCCGCTGGAGCGCCGACCAGTGGTACGCCGTCATCCGGTACGTCCGCCTCGGTCCGGTCATTCTCGAGTTCGGCCGCCGTCCCGACCTGGACGCCGCGCGTGAGAAGGAACTCGCACTGTTCCGCCGCCTGCACGGCAGCGCCCGCCCGAACGCCGAGCAGCGCCTCGCGTCCCTCCGGCGGCACCTGGACTGGGTCCGTGATCATCACTGACCGGGTCATTCAGGACGTCCGGATCCGCTGGCTGGAACCCACCGACGCGGCCGCCCTGCGCGCCATCGACCACGTGATCCGCAAGGGCCGCACCAGCCCCGCCGGGCGCACCACCCGCTACACCCTCGGCACCCGCCACGTGCACGTCCTGGACGGCGTGGCCACCAAGGCGTACGTCACCGGGCAGAAGCGCGTCCGGACACTCTCCGCCGCCGCCTGGTTCGAAGGCCGCGAGCGCGCCCACTGGAGAAGAAGATGACCCCAGCACCCACTGACCTGCTTGCCCACATCAGCCTGAAGACCGACGGCAAACGCGGTGAACTTCTCATCGACGGGCAGCCTGCCCGGGGCGCGACACACGTCCACCTCGACGCGCCCGGCGGTGAACTACCCCGCGTGACCGTCACGCAGGTCGCCGGGCACGTCCTGTTCCAGGGCGAGGCCATCATCCGCCGCGTCACGGAGATCTTCGGTCGGCACGGCGCCCAGCTGACCGAGCAGGCGCCGGACACCGACTGGGAACGACGCGCGCAGGCCCTCCTCGCCGACATTCTGCCCGTCATCCGCGACGGCCTCGATAACGCCAACGAGGTCATCGCTGGCCTGAACGTCGCGCTGCCCGGCCTGCCCGAAGGGCACACCGCCAGCTTCCTGTACGTCCTGCACCCGCCCATGGCCAATCAGCCCGCCCAGATCAGCCTGGTCGAGGCCGCCCATGACTGAGCTGACCCTGTTCGCCCTGAGCGTCTACATATGGGGTTTCATCCGCGTGCTGCGCCACCCCGAGCTGCCCCGTTCCGGAGAGCGCATCGCGAAGAGCCTGACCGGCGCGGGCATCGGCGTGGAGGGCCGCGCCCTGCTGCGCGCGCTGAACGCCACGGCCTTCATGACGCCAGTCGTGCTGCTCGCAGAGGCGGGCCTGCGCGTGGCTGGACTGTCCAGCGCCCCCGCCTGGCTCCTGCTGGCGCTGTACGCGCAGTGGGTGTACGCACTGCACGTCACCCCCACCCCAGGCAGGCAGAGTCAGGTGTACACCGTGACGATCGTGCTGCTGAGCGCGGGCCTGCTGGGCGAGATCGTGCAGTTCATCGACCTGATGAGGGCCCAGTGACGTCACAGGTCGGCGCCCAGGCCGACCTCGTCACCATCCTCCGCTGCGGCACCCGCGCCGCCATGACGCCCGCGCAGATCGAGGCGGCCGTCGCCCGGCAGGTCGCCAGCAGTCAACGCCTCGCCGGGGAGGACCTGACCCAGGCGGACATCCTGCGGATCCTGCGAGGCCCCAGGTGACCCGCGCCCTCCTCCGCGCCCTGCTGGCCCGCCTCAACCGCCGCCCCACCCGCACACCCGCATCCCGGAGGCGCTGATGACGACCGACCAGGAACTGAACGCCCGCCGCGACCTCGTCGCCTACCTCGCCGCTGCGCATCCCACCCTCAGCGACATGCGCGCCATCTGGACCGCCGCCGGGGGGCACGTCAGCGACATGCCGGACGTCGGCGATAGCCCCATCTCCCGCTGGTGGACCGTGCTGACCCGCGTCGAAGCTGGGCGCCTCCACCCTGAGCGGTTCGCGCAGGCCATCCATGACGCCCACCCCGGCGACCCGACAGCCGCACTCGACACGCTGGGCTGGTGTGCCCGTTGACCGCCCCCACTGCCGCCTGCCTCATCTGCGGGACGTCCATTCCCGCGCGGCCCTCCGGGCGTGACCTGCGCGCCCGCCTGTGCCACCCGTGCCTCACCGCCCCCGGCCTGCGCACCCATCCCCGGTACAGGGCGTTGAGCGGTTCGGTCAACGCCCTGTACGAACCCATCGAGGACCCCCATGAACGACCCGCAAGCGAATGAATTCTGGCAGGCCGTCGACGAAGGTCACCGGCGACTCGGTCGGGGTCCGGACGACCCGGCGCTTCTCGTCATGACGCCCGCCACGCATGCCCACCTGACTCAGCTGGCCGCCGCCCGCTCGATCAACCTCGACAGGATTGAGGTGGAGACCGATCCCGCCGCCCCTGCGGACGGCGTGATGATCGTCACGCACCGGCAGATGAAGGCGTACCGCGCGGCCCGCAGCCGGGGCGCCGCCCCTGCCCTCGCCTGCTACGAAGGTGCGTTCCGGCAGGCCGTTCCCAACGCCCCTGATCACGATTGGACGCTCGTGGGCACGCCGACAGAGCCTACCGAGCCCAGCGCCATCCGCCCGTCCCGCCGCCGCTTTCCCATCCCCCGCTGAGGACCCCCATGCTGAACCTCGACCCGCGCCCGCTGTTCGCCCGCTGGCAGGCCCGCCGCGCCCTGGCCCGCATCAGCCCATACCACCGCGTCCTGCACGCCCTGGCGACCGGCTGCACGTACCCGCCCAGCATCGCCGCGCTGTACCGCCTGACCCTCACCGAGGTGGACGACGAGCTGCGCGCCCTGGAAATCCAGGGACTCGTTCGGCCCCAGCGGTCCCGCCCGGGCGCGCTGGTCGCCACCTGCACCCGGTACGTCCTCACGGGCACCGGTGACCGGCACGCGGCGTACGCCCTCCTGCCGGACCTCGCGCCCGGCACGCCCGTCGGCTGGCAGGGCGAGCACCTGTGCATCAAGCCCGGTCAGCACCCGCTGCCCGTCGCGCAGTTCACGCCCCTCGCCGCCCTGCTGGAGCGCGCGTGACGGTCGCCAGACCCCCGTCGGCACAGCGCCTGCCGTGGCTGCTCACGCCCCCACGCGTGGGTGAGCAGCCGCCGGCGGACCTCGACACGCCGTTCACGGTCCAGGCGGGCCTCGTGGTCGTCACCGGCACGATCACGTTCACGCTGCTGCCCGGCATGACCTGGCCCGGCACCCAGCAGATTCCGGAGGCCATCGCCAGCCGCGCCCTGAGTGGCGGCCTGCTGTTCCTGGCGGGCACGTCCCTCACCGCCCCCACCAGCGAGGACCTGCGCCGCGCGCTCACTCCGCTTATCGTGCACTTCCTGCAGGCCGTCCCCACGCGCGACGCCCACCGCGTCCTGGCCGCACTGACCGGCGTGACGGTCGAGAGCGCCGTCGACTTCGGCATCCTCTTCAACGTCAGCCGCGAGACGGGCGGCCGCGCCCTCCGGAGTACTCCATGACCCACCCTGAACCTGCCCGCACTGACGTCAGTGCGCCCGCCCCCCTGACCGCCCCGATCGCCATCGGCGACGTGCACGGCTGCCTCGTGGAACTCGACGAGCTGCTCGAGCAACTCCCCCCAGACCGCCACCTCGTGTTCCTCGGGGACTACGTGGACCGGGGGCCGGACAGTCGCGGCGTCCTGGCCCGCGTCCGCGCGCTCGTCGAAGCGGGCCGCGCCACGGCCCTGCTCGGCAATCACGACGAGATGATGATCAACAGCCTCCTGAACGCCGACGAGGGCGCCCGCGAGATCTGGCTGCGCAACGGCGGCCAGGCCACCCTCGACAACTACACCAGTGAAGCCGAGGCGGCCCAGGACGCCCTGTGGATGCAGGAGCACCTGCACCCGCACGTCACCATCGGCCCGGTCCTGTTCAGCCACGCCATGCGCCCCGACCCGACCGGCCAGGACGTCCACGCGCACCTCTGGGGCCGCCCCAACACCGCCGACACACCCTTCTACCCACTGCCCGAAGGCGTGACGCACAGCGTGCACGGGCACACACCCATGATGTACGGCCCCACCTGCCTGCAACCCAACGACGGGACCGTCGCCGTGTTCATCGACACCGGCTGCGTGTTCGGCCGGACCCTCACCGCGATCGACACCGCCACCTGGGCGGCCCTGAGCGTCCCCGCCCGGCCCGCCACCCCCACCCCCTGAAAGGACCCAGCGCCATGTCCCGTACCAGCTGCCCCGCCATCCGCGCGCGCGTCGAGCAGTACCTGCGCGGCCACCGCACCGTCCACCCGACCGCCGTCGCCACCGCCCTGAAGATCACCCGGGACGAGGCCGCCATCGCCCTGAACGACCTGCGCCGCGCCGGACAGGCCCGCCGGTTCATCCTGTTCAGCCACGCCACCGACCGCCCCGAAAAAGTCGAGGAGCCCGGCCGTACACCCAGCGCGATCATGCAGCGCCTCGAGTACGCCCACTGGGACCCCGAGACCTTCCACGCGAACGCCGCGGCCGACATCCGCGCCCTCCTCATCCGCTGCGGCTTCCCACCCAACGACGCCCCGCTGGAACGCCCCGGTGTAGACTCACCGTGATGCCCAGCGACCCGCCCACCGCCCCCGCGCCGCCGCTGGACGACAGCGCCGCCCAGCTCATCATCGAAGAGCAACGCGGCCGCCCCAGCTACCGCACCCTCCTGCAACTCGCGCACCAGGGCTGGGACGCCCGCGCCGCCAGTCGCGACGCAGACGAGTCCCTCGCGTGGTTCGACGAGGCCACCCCCGAGAACGACCCGGGCCGCGCGCGCGCCCAGCAGGCCGCCGAGCAGGCCAGCGCCACCCTCACCGACCTGAACCTCCAGGCGGCCGCGCACGCCCGCCGCATGATCCGCGCCCTGAACGTCCCCCGCCCGCACGTCGACCCGCTCGTCCGGCGCCTCCTCCAGACCGCCGAGCACGAAATCACCCTCCGGCCCCTCCGCGCCGCCCAGCGCCGCCCCGCCCCCGGCGACGCCGTCAGCGCCCGACCCACCGCGCCCACCCTCACCGTCGAAGAAGCCCACATCGTGCAACTCCAGCGGCAGGAGCAGAACGCCGTCGCCGCCGCGTTCCTCCGCCCCCGCGAGCGCGACAGTCACCTCGGCACGACCGCCGACCCGGACACCACCACCCTGCTCGAAGCGGAACAGGACCGCCACCGGCACGCCCTCCTCGCCGCCCGGTACATCCTCACCGGCCCCGAAAGCCTCGCCCGGCACCACGCGCAACTCGCCAGCGACGCCGAGGACACCTACCAGACCATCAGCCGCGCCATCAACCGCGCCCGCCTCCACAACCGCGAAGGGCTCATGTTCCAGGACGGCGACCGCTGGACCGCCCGCCTCCCCGACCACGACGACCCCGACCAGGCCCGCCCCGCCCCATTCGCATTCCACCTCGACCTCCGCTGGGCCACCGGCGGCCTCGCCCTGCAGGTGGAACCCGGCAGCGCCGCGCACCTCGAACGCACCACCGGCATCCGCGTCGGGCAGGGCTGGGCCAGCCTCGCCCGCTGGATTCACGACGAGCACGCCCGGCAGCAGGAGAGTGGCGGAGGCAGCGGCCGCCGCGCCCCCCTCGACCAGCTCATCTGGCGCGAGAACGACGGACACCTGCGCCTGCGCACCGGCCTCGACCGCGAGTACCCAGGCCTGATCGCCGCGCTCGAAGCGCTCCGCGTCACCCTCCGCCCCGCCTGACCCACCCCAGGCGCACTGACGCCAGTGCGCTCACAGGAGTCCCATGACCCAGCCCGCCAGGATCCACGTGCACGCCACCCTCCACCTCGAAGTCCGCTCTCGCGGTCCCCGCCCTGGCCAGCCGCACCGTGAGCAGCGCGTGTACACCAACACGGTCCCCGCAGACCCCACCCAGCCCGAGCCCTGCATCCTCCACATGGAGCGCCAGGTGCAGCACGCCGGCGGAATCAGCCTCAGCACCTGGACGTGGACGCCGGAAAGCTACGATCTCGACGCCCGCACCAGCACCTTCCGCGAGAGCCTGAAAGCCAGCGACAAACTGCTCGAACACCTGGAGCACTTCGGCTGGACCCGCCGCCCCGACCTGGAGGGACCCGCGTGAAAGACCAGATCATCCGTGAAGCCCACGCCACGCTCCTGCTCATGCTGCGCGGCGCCGCCCTCGTGCGCACCGGAAATGCTGTGTGGCTTCTCCAGGGCGAGACCCGCTCCAGCGTGTTCATCCGCACGTACCGCGCCATGCGGGAACACCAGTGGATCAGCAACGCCCAGCTCAGCCGGGACGTCAAAGACGCCGAGCACTGCACCCTCACCCCCGAGGGCCGCGCCGTCGCCCAGGCCGCCCACGAAGCCGAGTACCGCGACCAGCTGGGCCTGCCTGCCCTGCGCACTGCCGACCGGGGCGGCACGCACCTGCCCGTGCTGATCGTCCGCCCCCACGACTTCAAGGGCCTGCTGGAGTACAGCTACTCCCTGCCCACCGGGAAGATCATCGGCAAGCGCTGGAAACGCTGCCTGCTGCGCTACCAGGACAACCCCGCCGAGGTCGCCGACCTGAAGAACTGGGTGATCGGCGAGTACTCCCGCCTGTCTCCCGACCACCCCGGCGAGATCGACATCACCTGGTACGCACCGGAGTACGAAGCGGCGCCGGTAGCCCCGCGATGACGGCCGTCACCTTCAACTTCGACGAGCCCAGCCTGCACGCCCTGCACGCCATGAGCCGCCCCGGCGCACCTGAACCCCTGGCTGAGACCGTCACGGACTCCCTCTTGATCCTGCGCACCCTGCAAGGCCTCGTGGCGCAGGGCTTCACCGATCTGATCGTCCGCCTCCCCAGGACTGGCCAGGAACGTCAGATCATCGCCCCCGGCCTCACCCGCATCGCCCAGCGAAGAGGACCCCCACATGACTACTGATCACGCCGCCCCAGTTGTGTCCGAAACCGACGCCATCCACACGCACTTCGGCCTCTCGTACGCCACGCACCTCGTCATGCCCCGCACAATCCTGCAGAGCATGCCCGACTGGTGGCAGCAGGACTTCGTTCGGCTCCTGCACCTCTACGACCACGCGTGCAGTGGCCTCCCGGAAAACATGCAGGACGTGAACTACCGCGTGCAGACCGGTGAGTGGCGCGAGCCGTGGCAGGTGGACGACGACACCCTCAAACGCCTCGGCTGGAGCTACGGCGACGAGGACGACACGGACGCCACCGCAGATCCGCAGGACGAGGAAGACCCTGACGAACCGCTCCGCACCGTCATCTACGACCCGGAAGGCAACGAGCACAGCATCGACACCGACTGCGTGTTCGTGCCCAACCGCGAAGACCCTATCCCGTACTACTGGCGCGGCCGGACCCGCCTCCCCCTCGCCCCCATCAGTCGCACTGACGTCAGTGCGACTGAGGACGACGCATGACCGACCAGGAGCGCATCGCCAAACTCGAAGAGGAGAACGCCCTACTCCGCCGCAAAGTCGAGAGCCTGGAGCAATGGGCCATGAAGATCGGCCCGATCCTCAACCGCCTTCAGGACGTCGCCAAAGACCAGAACAGCCCATACGCCAACCTGTTCAGCGGCCTGCGGAACCTGAACGGGCGGAAGTCCTGACATGACCGCTGAACCCCGATACGTCATCACCCCACAACCGTCTGGGGAGCTTCACGTGCAGGACCGCATCGCCGAGCATGCCGTCGCGATCTACCCGCCCAGCCCGGAGTACCCCGGCATTCCCACAGCTCAACAACTCGCTGAGCATCTTGCCGAGCGACTCAACCACCTTGACAAGCAGGAGCAGCAGCGGCAGGCCTACGTCGCTGCTGTCCAGCCGTGGCTGAATCAACTCTCCGTGTCCGACCTGGAAGACTTCGCCAGAGCCCTCCAGAAAAGCGGCCCCAGTGCCACATTCCGGGACGTCTGCTACACCCAATTTCGAGACTGAATGAGAGTGCCCGGCCTGAGCGTTGACAATTCCGTCAGAATACCGCACAATCTCTTTACTATCGACTTCGTGTCTTGAAACCAACCCACCCAGAAGCCCCCGCACCGCCGGGGGTTTTCTCGTGTCAGGAGGCTGCATCATCCCCAAGAAAGCCGCCCGCCCCCGCCCCTGGCACGACAGCGCCCGCACCCTCACCCCGGACGCGTTCTACCTCCAGCTGCGTACGTGGCCCGACCAGCTGCTCACCGACCGGCAAACCGACGCCGAGCACCTCCCCGAAGACCACCAGGCGTACCTGCGCGCTGAACACGAGTACCGGCAGCGCAACGCCCACCGTGACCCGTGGAGCACCGTGTCCACCCTGTACAGCCTGCAGGCCTGGACCACGCACCTGAAGACCTGGACGCGCAGCCGCCTCCAGCAGGCCCAGGCGCACGCCAGCAAACTCCCACCCGAGTACGCCGCCGCCCTGACAGAGCAGTACCAGTTCCGCCGCGACCGCTGGTGGATCAAAGACACCGACTGACCGAGGTGCCCGTGAGCAACATCCCGTTCGACCCACCCCGACCCAGCAGTCCCGCCCCCGACCTTACCGGCGACCGGGACCTGGAAATCTGGAACGCCGTCATGTGGGCCTACCACGGTGGACATATCACCCCCGCGCAGGGCAGCGTCGCCATGCAGATCCCCACCGCGCAGTTCCCGCGCTCCTACACGGTCTGGCACCGTCAGATGATTGGTGGCGACCCACAAGGACCCGAGCGTCAGCAGCAACGCCGCTGATCCCCTCCCGCTGGAATGGTTCGCGCCAGCACCCGTGTCCGCAAGGCGCACGGCGAGAGACGACCCGCAACGGCAACCGGCCGGTGCCGCTGCGCGCCGAGGAGAGGGCCACGCCACATCGAGGGCGTCCGCCTCGGCTCAATTTCCAGAGGACCCACGCGTCCCCTGGGTTCTGACTGCCCAGCGTCGCGCCTGGGCAGCTGTCAACGGTCCACCTGAACCCGCGTAGCGCATCAGGGAGGGGCAAGTGCCCCGCAGCAGACCCCCAACCGGGTGCGCCCATGGCGCGGGGGGAAGAAAGCCTGGCCAGTGAGACGGTGAACGAACTGGCAGAGTTGGCTGTGAGAGGACCTGATCAGTCCTGCAATCTCATCGCTTGCCCGCAAGGGCGTGCGGGTTCGAGTCCCGCCCGTCTCACCCGAGACTCCTGCCACGCGCAGGCAGTCGATCCGGGCACGGCCCCCACCGTGCCCAGCCTGTCTCTCTAGCCCAACCGGCAGAGGCAGCCGCCTCAAACGCGGCCCAGTGTGGGTTCGACCCCCACGAGAGACACCAGACGCCGTACACTGACAGCACCGGTACAGGGGCGCAGCGGTGCCGCAAACACCCGCGACCATGCCGCGACCACACATCCGGCATCCCCCAGCGCCCCCGCCATAGCGCGGGGGTTTCACATTCCACGCCGTCCCAGACGCGATATCGGAATCCCGATATCGGTCCGATATGGGAATCCCCATATCGCCAGCACGTCCCTGGGAATTCCCATGGACCCCCCAGCAAACCCACCCGCACTGACGTCAGTGCGCCCCCACCACATCACCCCAGGAGGTGACCCGCGTGCCCACACCCAAAAAACCCAAGGCCAAAGCCCGGGCCGCCAAGGCCCCCACCACACCAGAACCGCAGAAGCCGGGCACAGCCCAGCCCGCACCCAAGACCCCCAAGACCCGCACCGCCGAGTACCTCGCCAAGACCCGCAGCAAGCCGCAGGTCACGAACGGCGGGAACCCCTTGCAGAATGCTCAGGTGCAGGAACCCCTTGCAGAATCTGGGGAGCGGCAGCGGAAGCCGAGGGAGCCGGAGCGGATCTGTGGGGCGGAGGGGAAGCGGGGTGCTGGGCCGTGCCGTCATCCGGCGGGCTTCCGGACGGATCACAAGGGTTCGGGGCGGTGTTACCTGCATGGTGGGTTGACGCCGGCGCCGACGGGGCGGTACTCGTCGGTTGAGCGGCCGCGCGTGCGGGAGTTGCTGGAGCGGTTCGAGTCTGATCCGGATCCGTTGAACCTGCTGGCTGAGGTGCAGCTGTTGCGGGCGCTGCTGCTGGACTTCATCAACCGGTTCGATGAGCAGGACCGCATGTTGACCCGCTGGAACATGAGCTTCGAGAAGTCGTTTCAGTCGGACTGGGCGGATTGGTGGCGCACGATGCGTGCGGACGCCCTGGAGCGCGAGGATGACCTGAGTGCGGAGTTGGTGGAGCGCATGCCGGATCCGATGAATTACCTGCCGAGTAAGCCGCTGCGCATGGCGGACATCACGGATGTGTCGCGCCTGATCAAGGAAGTCGGGGCGATGGTGGACCGGATCCGGAAGGGTCAGCAGGAGAGCACGTTCAGCATGGACGTCATCAATCGCCTGTGGGTGTTGATGGGTGGTCACGTGACGGACGCAGCGATGGAGGTGATTGAGAACGATGACATTCGGAGCGCTCTCCTCACCGCCGTGGAAAGCCGGTGGGGAACGATCAGCCTCGCAGAACTCGCCAGCCGCCGCGCTGAGGCAGGCGCGGAAGCAGGCTGAGCGGTTCACGCAGTACCAGACGAACCCCCTGGGGTACCTGCAGGACATCCTGAACATTCACCCGTGGAAGGGCCGGAACGGGAAGCGCGGGCAGTACGAGCTGGTCCAGGACATCGGTGAGAGTGTGCGCCGCCAGCTGGAAGGGGACGAGTATGCCCCGAAGATCTTCCGGGTGGACAGCGCGCACGGCGTCGGGAAGACGTACATCGGCGCGGGTCTCGTGAACTGGTTCTTCGATGCGTTCACGCCGGGCATCACGATCACCACGGCGCCCACGAAGGACCAAGTGGAACTGCTGCTCTGGAAGGACATCAAGAGCCAGCGCAAAGGCCGCGGCCTGCCGGGGCGCGTCCTGCCGGAAACGCCCCGCATGGTGAAGGCCGAGAATCACTGGGCGATCGGCCGCACGACCAGCGACGCGGGCGGTCAGGGTACGGCGCGCGCGCAGGGGCAACACGCGAAATTCATGTTCTTCGTGGTGGACGAAGCGGAAGGCGTTCCGGCGTACCAGTTCGACGCGATCAACGCCATGATGACCGGCGGCGTCGTGATGATCTGGCTGCTGATCGCCAACCCGCAGACCCGCACGAGCGCGTTCCACAAGCTCGGGAAGCAACCGGGCGTGCAGAACTACCAGTTCAGCCTGCTGGACTTCCCGAACGTCGTCGAGGGCGTGGATGTCGTGCCGGGCGGCACGAGCCGCGCGTGGTTGAACAAGATGGTCGCCAAGCACTGCGATCCGGTACTCGCGCACGACCCGGACCGCCTGACGTTCCAATTGGACTGGGACGTGCTGGTGGAAGGAGAGGACACGGTCTTCCCGGCCGGGATGATCTTCGCGCCGAACGCGGAGTTTCAGTTCCGTGCGCTGGGCGTCCCACCTGCCGCGAACGCCGGGGACGCCATGATCAGCACGGCCCGGTTCGAGCAGGCCGTCGCGCGAGTGCCGGATCCGGAAGCGGACCGGCACATGGCGCAGATTGGCGTGGACGCCGCGCGGTTCGGGTCGGACGCCGGGAACGTCTGGCTGTACCACGGGCGGGTGCTGACGCGCGAAGCGGAACTGCGGCAGGTGGACGACTTCATGTACGCCGCCGAGATGAAACGCGCCGCGTTGAAAGCCATCCGCGCCGGTGCGAAGACCGTCAGTTTCCGTGTGGACGGCACTGGCGGGTACGGCGGCGGGAAGATCGACATTGCCAAGGCGGACGCGGAACTTCACGAGGCCGCGCAGGCCGCCGGGTGCACCCTCGTCTTCCACGAGGTGCAGTTCAATCACGTCCCGCACGACCCTGAACGGTACTACGACCGCGCGACGGAACTGTACGGCACCAGCAACGACCAGCTGCTCGTCGCCAGTATCCCCAACCCGCCCGAGCACCTGCAGGCTGACCTGACCGAGCGCCGCACGCGGTTCATGGCGAAGAACGCCGGTGAGCACCGCCGCATCGTCCGGAAACTTGAAAGCAAGGACGATTTCAAGGCCCGCGTCCGGCCCGCCCGCAGCCCCGACGACGGGGACGGCGCGGCCCTCAGCCTCGCGGACGAAGTGATCTTCACGCCGCCCCCGCAGGACACCCCGCAGGTCACGCTCAGCGACCTGAGTAACATCCGCAACGCCTTCAACCGCCGCCTGAAAGGAAGGTGATGACCTATCGGACTTCTCGATTCCGCCCGCCGCGCGTGGCAGTTCCTGAACACTCCCGTTCAGCACCTCCTGCCGCGCCGGTCTCGCGCCAGTCCCGTCCACCCGGCGGCCCGCGCGGCCGTCACGCCCAGCTGGGGCATGGGCACCCTCACGGCCGGACTGCGCGCCACGCGCCGCCTCGGCACGCAGCAGTCCGCGGAGAGTGCCGACACCCTCGACCGGCTCGCCACGACGTACCTCGGGTACCCGAGCGACACCCGCGCCCGCATCAGCGGCGTGCTCCGCATGCTGCTGCAGAGCGACGAGGACGTCAGCGGCACCGCTAGTGACTACCTCGCGATCGTCAACCCCGGCCACACCATCGAGTTCACCGGCACGAAAGGCGCCGTCAAGGCCGCCCGGGCTGAACTGGACACCTGGGCCGCGACGATCTTCCCGGAAGGTGGCGGGCTCGACGGGCTGATCAACAACCAGATCCTCGAACTGCTCGCCAGTCCGGCCAGCAGCGTCGAGTGGCCCACCGATGAGCGCCGAAGTGGCGTGATCGGCGCGGTGATCGTCCCCGCCGAGCGCGTCCGCGTGGGCTTCAGCCCGGACGGGCAGCGGACGTTCACGCAGGTGGGCGTCGGACCCAAACCCATCCCGCTCGACCCGGCCACGTACCTGTACGCGCCACTGATCACCATGGGCGGCGACCCGCACGGCGTGCCGATGTTCCTCGCGAGCCTCAAGGCCCTCGACCGGAAGAACCGCCTCACGGAGAACGTCGACCGCGTCATCGACCTCATGCGGCAGATCGCGCTCGTCGGCGTGGAACTCCCCATTCCCAGCCCGCAGGACCTGGGCCTCGACGACGCGAAAGACCCCCGGTACCAGGACCTGAAAGCCGAGTACGCCGAGCAGGCGGCCGACATGATCCTCGGCCTGGCCGACAAGGGCCTGTTCGTCGGGCCTGAAGGCACGAAGTTCACGATCAACAACATCAGCCACAGCCTGGCCGGGCTGCAGGACATCGTGGGCGAGAACAACCGCCGGGTGTGGAGCGGGCTGAGCACCCTGGGGTTCCTGCGGGGGCACATGGACAGCACCACCGAGGCGCTGGCGAAGGTCGTGTACCCGATGATCGAGGCGCGCGCTACGAACATCCAGGCCGTCCTGGCCCGTCAGCTGGAGTTCGGCCTGAACCTCCACCTGCGCCTGCGCGGCATTCGCGCCGTGGCGTACGTGAAGTTCGCCCAGGCCGACAGCGCCTTCGCGCAGGCCGAAGCGGAAAGCTACAAGACCCGGATGGAAGCCCACCAGATCGGTAAGAGCATTGCCGGGAAAGCGTACGCGCGCCGCTTCGCGGACGAACTCGACCTCGCCGACGACGAGGACGAGCACGCCCCCGCCTGGGCAGAGGGCTGGACCGGGGGAGGGGAGACCCCCACCGCCCCGCCAGCCCCACCGCCCACCGCCGCGCAGGTCACCGCGCGGTCCGCCTACGACCCCCGCGCCCGGCGGTACGTGCACGCCCCCACAGGAGACCCGCATGCCTGAACCCACCGCACCCCAGCACACCCCGTACACCGGGCCGCTCCCCATCAGCATCGAGGACTACCTGGACGGCGACCACCGCCGCCACCTGAAAGTGCGCCGCGCCACCCCGGACACAGACGAGCAGTCCCCGGTGGTCGCCAGCCACACGTACTACGCGTTCCTCATCAGCGAGGAAGGGTGGGCGCTCGCCACGCACCGCACCGGCGGCACCAGCGCGGCCGGCGCCATCCGCGCCATGCAGAAGCGCGGCCCCATCAAGCACGTGCAGCCGCGCCTGAACGCCGACGGCACCGCGTTCGTCTGACATGCGCTTCGCCCTCGACCGGCTGCTGCCCGTGACCGGCACCCAGCCCTACGAGCGGAAAGCCCCGCGCGGTCAGGACCCACACGTCCAGCGCGTCGGGCCCGCCCTCACCGAACCCCGGTTCAGTACGGGCTTCGCGTTCATCCCCACCATCGACATCCCCACCATCGACATGCCCGGCGAGGCGAGCGGGCAGCGCGAGCTGCCCGCTTCCACTCCCCCCTGATCCGCTCACGTCCCTGGGAATTCCCATGGACCTGCTGCCGCACCCCGCCCCGCACGCCCACTGGAGGCCTCATGACCGAGAAATCCCGCAGTCCCACCCGCCTCTCCGGCGTCACCGCCCTGATCGCCAACGGCATCTGGGCCATCAAGGGTGACCAGCTCCGCGACATCGTCCGCGGCTTCAGCGCGTACCTGCAGGGCCGCATCGCGGACGCCGACGCCCTCCGCGAGATCCGGGACGCCCGCGACACCCGCGCTGCCGTGACGCAGGACGCTCAGGACCAGGCGCCCAGCGTCGCCCTGATCAGCCTCTACGGCACGATCTTCCCGCGCGGCAGCCTCATGGTCGACTACTGCGGCGCCGTGGACGCCCACACCTTCGCTGCGCGGGTGAACGCCGCCGCCGCTGACCCCAGCGTGCGCAGCATCATCCTCGACATCGACAGTGGGGGCGGCGCCGTCTCCGGAACGGACGTCGCTGCCCAGGCGGTCGCGAACGCCGCGAAGGTCAAGACGGTCACGGCCGTGGCGAACACCATGGCGTGCAGCGCCGCGTACTGGATCGCCAGTCAGGCCACCGAAGTGATCGTCACGCCCGCCGGTGAAGTGGGCAGCATCGGCGTGATCGGCACGCACACCGACCAGACGGCCGCCCTGGAAGGGGAAGGCCTGAAGGTCACGTACGTCCGCAGCACCGACCGCAAGGCCCTCGGGCAGCCTGCCGAGGCGATGGACGGGCCGGTGCTCGAACAGTGGCAGAAGGAAATGGCCGCCATCCACGACCTGTTCGTGCAGGCCATCGCCACCGGACGCGGCGTCACCCTCGCCAAGGCCAGCAGCTGGGCCACCGGCGACGTGTGGTTCGGTGACGCGGCCGTCACCGCCGGACTCGCCGACCGCGTCGCCCTGCTGACCGACATCGTGGCTGAACACCAGCAGGCCGCTACGCCACCCCCCGCCGCCCCCGCACTCCGCCAGGGCCGCAGTGCCAGCGCGGACGACCAGCCCCACCAGGAGGCCCCCGTGAAACTCACCATCAAAGACCGCACCGGCCAGACCCACACCCTCGACACCAGCACCGACGCCGCCCCCACCGACGCCCAGACGCTCGCCAGCACCCTCGAAAGCGGCGCGTACGAAGCGGGCGTCCAGGCCCAGCGGGAACTCGTCGCCGCGGCCCTCGGCGTGAACGTCAACGACCTCACCGCCGACCGCCTCACGCAGATCCGCGCGCAGGCCAGCGACGGCACCCAGTACCGCGACGCGCTTCTCGGCCAGGTCGAACGCCTCGCCACCACCGTCTACGGCGCCGAGAACGCCACCGCCATCGACCGCGCCAAGCGCCTCGCCAGCAAAGCCGACACGGCCGACCTGCCCGGCCTGATCGACGACCTCACGGCCCAGCGGGACGCGAAGTTCCCCGCCGGACGCCAGAGCGCCCCCGACGCCGGTGCAGGCGCCCAGGCGGACACCACCCCCACCGAACCCACCGTGACCGCCCTCCCCACCACCGCGTTCGACTTCTGAACGCCCCCACCCCCCGCCCCCACTCACCACGCACCAGGAGCACACCATGAAACACGGCAACCTCGTCTTCCAGGGTCAGAACGCCTTCCCCACCATGCACGTCGAAGCGGCCGCCATCATCGGCGACTGCGTCACCCACACCGCCGCCGCCACCGCCGGACGCGGCGCGGACGGCAACCCCTTCCTCGGCAAGGTCCTCACCAAGGAAGCCGATGGTGAAGGCACCGTCGCCACCGAAGGCGCGGGCTTCATCGACATCCCCACCGTCGGCACCCTTGCCACCGGCTACCAGCTGCTCGTCGTGGACGGCGCCGGGAAAGCCAAGGTCGGCGCGAACGGCACCCGCGTCCTCGTGAACATCGCCCAGAACGGCATCGCCAACATCAAGTTCTGACCCCGGGCCAGAACACCCCGCCCGCACCCCAGCGCCGCCCCGAGCCACCCGGCCGGAGCGGCGCGCCTCACGCCGCCCAGGAGGGCCCACCCATGACCACCCCCAAGATCCGCAAGATCACCGACCTGACCCTCAACCTCAAGCAGGAAGCCGCCAACGAGCAGCGCACGTTCGCGCAGCACCTGCAGCACCTCGCCGACCACGGGCAGATCAGCAGCGACCTGTACGACCCCAAGCAGCGCAACAGCGCCGGCGCCAGCGTCCCCGCCTGGAAGCAGGTCCTCGTGCGCGGCGCGGGCCTCGAAGCGCAGGGCCGCCACGCCGCCGTGACCGTCACCGACGCGTTCTTCCGCCAGGACGACAACCGCATCCTGTTCCCCCTGTACATCGAGGAACGCTACCGCGAACTGGGCCGCGAGGGCCGCAACAGCCTCACCCTCAGCGACGTCGTCGCCGACACCAGCCCCATCAACGCGAACGTCGTCGCCACGCAGGTCCTGGACTTCAAGGACGACGAGAGCGCCGACCTGTCCCGCATCGCCGAAGGCGCCCAGTACCCCGTGCTGACCATCACGCAGGGTGACGCCGTCGTCCGCCTCTACAAGTACGGCGGTCGCCTCGAAGCGAGCCTGGAAGCCATCCTCGGCAGCAGCCTGAGCACCCTGGACCGCTGGCTCCTGAAGATCCGCCGTCAGGCCGACCGGAACAAGATCCGCCAGGCGCTCGCCGTCCTGAAGAACGGCGACGGGAACAACAACGCCGCGCCGAACATCAACGTCGGCGCGACCCTCGAAGTGGCCGACTTCGTCGCGCTGCTCATGAAAGCCGAGGAGTACGGCGCGGAACCGCTCGTCCTGACCGGCGCCGCCAGCCCCCTCGGGAAGGCCCTGAGCCTGGACATCGTGACCGGCACGAACAGCACCGCCGCGAGCGGCGACTTCCGCGACACCGGCACCTTCCCGACCATCTTCGGCATGCGCCCCAAGCTGCCGCCCCAGCGCAGCGTCCTGGCGGGCGTCGAGCAGCTCATGGCCATCGACCCCAGCGCGGGCCTGACCATGCACTACGACCCCCGCTTCGATCTCGTCCGGTACGAGGACATCATCCGCCGCGACATGCAGGCCGTGCAGATCACCGAGATGCTCGGCTTCAGCAAGCCCGACATGGGCGCCGGCATCACCATGACCCTGGCCTGAGCGCCACCCACCGGGCCCCGCACTGAGCTCAGTGCGGCCCGGACCAGGAGGGCCCCATGGCCACCAAGAAAGACAATGCCGCGCTGCTCGGCGAGAAACTCGGCGTCACCATCAACGCCGACGCCAGCAACCCGAAAGCGGACGTCCTGCAGGGCTGGGCGGACCGCGCCGACACGGACCCCGAGGGCGTCAAACGCGAGATCCTCACCGCTCAGGTCGAAGCGGCCCTCGACGTCGAACTGACCGACGCGACCCTGACCGTGGACACCCTCGCCGGGATCCTCGCGCAGGCCAGTGAAGATCAGGACGCCGCGCGCGCCGCACTCCAGCAGGCGCTGGACGGCCCGCCCGCCAGTGCAGCCGGAGCGGGCAGCCAGGGCGACCCTGACCCCGCACCGACCGAACCGGCAGGGGAGACCGTCACCGTCCGCGTGAACGACATCATCGCCGAGTACGGCGGGACGTTCACGGACCCCGAGCAGCCCGAGGGGCAGCGCGTCATCACTGGTGACGCCCGCGAGGTGCAGCGCACCCACACGGTCCGGCAGGGCCTGCTGACCGGCACGCTCGTCGAGGCGTAACGTGCTCACCGTCACGCCACAGCAGGTGCCGCAGCTCATCCCTGGCGCGCCCGCCGACGTGGCGGACGCACACCTGGGCCTCGCCACGCTCTGGCTCGCGCAGCAGCTCAGTGACCGCCGCGTCAGCGAGGACGCCCTCAGCGACCAGGCGCAGATTGCCGCGCGCACCGCCCTGGCCGCGAAAGCCCTCGAACTGCGCAGCGCCCTCACGGGCGGCGTCACGCGCCTGCAGGTCGCCACGAGCAGCAGCGGCGGCGCGCTGGAGAGCATCAAGCTCCCCGGTCTCGAACTGAAGCTCGGGAAGACCGTCACCGTGGACGGCGCGCAGGCCCACGAGGTCGCCGCCGGAACCTGGGCCGCGCTGGCCGGGCAGCTGCTCGCGCTGGCGCTGCCCAGCCTGCCCCGCCGCGTGTTCCCCGGAGCGGCCCGGTGATCCTGGACCTCCTGAACGCGGCCGCCGAGAAGATCGACGAGGTCGCGCCGATCATCTCGGACGTGCTGGCCAGCAACCTCGCGCAGCCGGTGACGTTCGAGCGGTTCGGGCAGCCACCCGGCCCCCTGCGCGCCCTGATCGCCCAGGAGGAGGACCGCAGCACCGACGCCCCCAAGGTCGACGAGCCCGGCATCAGCAACCGCAGCTTCACCGCCCTGCTGCCGTACCACGAACCCGCACTCACGCCCGGCTGGATCCTCACGGACGCCACCGGCCGCGTGCACGTGCCCGTCGCGCCCATCCTGAACCCGGCCGGGCGGAACCTGTTCCTCGTCGCCCGGGTCGCGCCGCTCGTCGAACGCACCCGCGTGCACGACCTGGTGTTCCAGGTGCCCGGGGTGGGCGTCACCCGCCCGTACGGGGCACTGAACCCCATCCCGGCACCCGCCACGGCCCTACCCGTCCAGGCGCGCCTCGCCGCGACGACCGACCCGAAGATCCGGGACAGCGTCGGCGCGGACGCCGCCGAGGTGGTCCTCGTGGGCCGCTGGGGACCCCTCACCGCACCCACCGGCACCCCGGACGGCCTGCGCTGGGGCCTGAGCGCACCCCTGACCCTGAGCGGCCAGCCCGGCACGCTCACCCTCAAGCTCGCGTGGCCGGACGAGGACCTGCACCGCGAAGCGCAGTTCGGCGCGCGATTCCTCGCCGTGTGGCGCACCCCCTGAAGGAGGCCACCATGACCCCCAAGAAGAAACCCACCGCGGCCCGCACTGACGCCAGTGCGCCCACCGCCGACCACACTGCGGACCTCCTGGCCCGCGTGACCGTCGAGGACACCCCCGACCAGGAGGACGCCGCGACAATCACCGTGGACCGCGTCACCCGCACCGCGCTCGTCCGCGTGAACCCCGACCTCGTGGACGACCAGGCGCGGCACGGGTACCAGCTGCGCGGCGTGGCCCGCCTGATCCTCAGCGGGTACGCCGCGTACAACCGCGACATCAAGCGGAAGTACGGCGAGTGGCCCGACGAACAGAAGGTCCACGACCTCGCCGCGGACGACGCCGAGTACCACCTGCAGGCCCTCCTGCACCAGCTGCACCCCTACCAGCCTCCGGAGGCCTGAGCGTGGGCGCCCGCGTGATCATCGACCTGCGGGACCTCAACCGGCGCGCCCGCGTGGCCACCAAGGGCACCGCAGAGCGCGTCGGCCGCCGCGCGGACATCCTCATCAACGCCCGCAGCTGGACGTGGCCCGGCACCACCCTCCGCGCCAACGGCAGCGTCGCCGGCACGAAACGCAACATCGTCGACACCAGCACCCTCCGGAACAGCCGCCGCGACCCCGTGCTGAACGACGCGCGCAGCGGGTACAGCGCCCGCCTCACCTGGGGCGCCTCACACGCCGCCGCCGTATTCCTCGGCGCGATGTTCCGGAAGCGCCGGTACGTCATGCCCGCCCGCAACGCGCCCCTCGCGGCCGTGAAGCGAGGCACCCTCCAGGACTTCGCCCGGGCGTGGCAGGAGGCCGAGTGAGACAGCTCACCCTCCAGGAACTCCGCGACACGCTCGAAGGGACCCTCACCCGCTGGGGCGTGCCACTCGGCACGTACACCCTCCCCGGCGGCGCCCAGGCCCCCGCCCTGTGGGTCGGCGACGTGCCCGAAGGCACCACCGTCACCGGCCTGGAAGTCCTCATTCCGGCCACGCCGGAACAGGACGTCATCCAGGTCATGGCGGGCGTCATCACCATCGACCGCTACCCCGTCCGGCTCGTCAGTCACGACGGGCAGCCCATCAAAACCGCGCTGAACGCCGTGTACCACGCCTTCAAAACCATCACCGACGTGAACGCCCTGCCCGCCACCAGCGACTACCCCGAACAGGTCGTCGTGACCATCACCCCCTGAGGAGAGAACCACCATGGGATACACCCCCGCAGAACTGCTGTCCAAAGTCACGCTCGGCCGTGAAAGCCTCTTCCGCGTCGCCCCGCTCGGCGTGAACGGCGCCATGCCCGCCGCCGCCGCCTACAAGGAACTGTGCCTCGCCAGCGAAGTCACCGTCGGCTTCGAAAACCAGACGATCTCCTTCGCGAACTTCTGCAGCGGCGGCACCAACATCGACATCCCCTTCGGCGAGACCGGCACCGTCGACCTCAGCGAAATGCAGTGGATCGCCGACGACGAGGCCCTCGTCATCATGGAAACCGCCGCGCGCGACAAGGAAGCCATCGCGTACGAATTCATGCCCGAAGGCGCCGGCGCCGGCAAGGTCGTGTACCGCGGCGTCATGAACGTCAACAGCTGGAAGGTCAAAGCGGCCGCCGCTGGCCTCGTCACCGTCGAGAACCCCACCCTCACCAGCCCCGGCAAGCCCGAGAAGGCCACCCAGGTGTGATCTGGCGCGACCGCTGGGACGGCACGCCCAGCGTCGTCGCCATCACCGTGCAGGGCGAGGAGAACGGCGAACTCGACGCCGTCATCCTCGCCCTGCGCCTCGACACGCTCCCCCGCACCCCCGTCCCCCTCACCAACGAGCATGGCCAGACCCTGCGCGCCACGCTGCCGCAGGGCCTGGATCCGTTCAGCATCAACCCCCGCCAGACCCTGACCGTGGAGGTCACCCACAAATGAAGAACATCAAATTCGCATTCGGCACCGGCACCCGCAAGACCCTCCCCTTCGAGATCGGCGGCGTGACCTTCTTCAGCCGCCCCCTCACCAGCCGCGAGGAACTCGAACTCGCGGACCTCGGCGACCGCTACGACCTCGAAAACGAGAACGCCCCCATCAGCACGTACCTCGAAGAGCAGGCCCAGGTGCTCGCCACCCTGCTCGCCACCCGCGCGAACGGCCAGGCAGTCGATCCCGGATGGATGCTCGACCACCTCGGCGTGCAGAACATGACCGCCATGCTGGCCTTCCTCCGCACCGGCGAACGCCCGCATGAAACGCTCAACCTCAAACCCTGGACGGACGAACCCCTCACCATCGAGGGACGCCCGTTCACCATGCGCCCCCTCACGTTCCGGGAGCAGGCGCGCCTCGCGGCCTTCCCGCAGGACGGCAGCAGCCGCGCCATCACTGAATTCACCGCCGCGCACCTCGCGGAACTCCTCAACGTGCGCGCCCTCCCCAGTGACAACCCCGACCAGGACCAGCAGGCTGTCACCGCCAACTGGCTCCTCGACCACCTCGGCGCCGCCGAACTCCAGCAGATCCTCACGCTGATCCAGAACGGCCCAAACGCCGACGGGGCGGAGACGGAGGACCCGCCCAGCGAGGCGGCCGCGTCGACGCCCTCCTGAGCGTCCTGGCCGAATACGCCCGCGCGTACCACGTCCCGCATCTCGACGCGGTCCTCGACGAACCCCACTGCCTGAAAGAGGTGCTCGTCGAGCAGCACCGCCTGCACCGCTTCCTGGAACTGCGGCCCGTGTACGACCACATGGTCGCGCACCTCAACAGCAACGGCGGCAAGAGCGACAGCGGCAAGAAAACCCCCCGCAGCAAACTGTTCACGCTGGAGGACGTCATGCCTGCCATGCTCATCCCGCCCGAACTGCGGGGCGTGCAGTTCACTCGCGAGGAAGCTCAGGCGATCGTCGCGGCGTTCCCGCACCTGCGCGGCGCCGGATGGGTCCTGAACGCCCTCGTGAACCGCGTCATCAGCGCCGAGAAGCTCGAAGCGCTCGCCAACACCTGAAGCCCGCTGGTCCCGTCGCGCTTGCGCCGGTTAAAAACCCAGCGGCCTCCACAGCTCCCGAGCGTCCCCTGCTGGACTTGTGCCACGTCCGGTAGGGGAGAGCGGGTACGGTAAGTACCCTTTCGTGGCGCTGGCCATTGCGGCCCAGGAAGTCAAAGTGAGCGATTCAGTAGGTGTTTGTCCGGTTTGCGAGTACTGGGACGGGGATCACGCGCCGGAGTGCGTGATCAGCCGCCTGCGGGACTTGGGTGTCGAGGGGCGACAGGCGCACCGGCGGGCGCTGCTGCTCGTGACGCTACTGACGGCCGGGGAGGGGATGACCCTCGCCCACCTCGCGGACGTGACCGGTGTGACCCTGGAGGACGTCCGGGACATCGTGCGCGCCCTGTTCACCGAGGGCCTCGCGTACCCCGATTGGAGCGTGGCGGGCAGGGTGCACCTGACGACCGCGCCGCACGTACAGGATGCGTGTCTTGCGGCGGCCGATCTGCTGGGCCTGACGCTCGCGCAGCCCCGCGTGCCGCACTCGCCGCTGCTGAAAGGCTTTAAATGAACCGCATCAAAATCTAGAATCATTTTTTCCGAGGCATGGCGACCAAATCTAATTCCAGCGCATCAAGGATGCGCTGCCAATTTTCAGGAATCCGGCCGCTATGTCCATTGAGCAGGCGAGAGAGGTTGGGAGGCTCAAGGTCGATGCTCTGCGCGAAGTCCTTCTGGGAGATCCCGCGTTCTTTTAGGGCCTTGGCAACGGCCTCGCGGACCTGATCGTTCATTCCTGTCATCGTATCACCGAGATAATCTTATCAATATTTGACAAGATTATCAAGCAGTGATAACCTGATGGCAGCAGAAAAGGGGCCAGCTTCCTACGGCCTCAGCCCCTTCTGCGACCTAGGGAGGTCTGTATGACAGTGTATGGCATCAAGCAGAGCCTGCGGGGCATCTGCTCTAAGTGCGGCGCGCCCGACGGCGTCCGATTCGAGACGAACGTGCTCCTCTGCCCCCGCTGCACCACCGTCCAGGGCACCACCGACGCGGCGGACGATCACCTGGAACGCCTGATCGATTCCGCCCTGCACGCTTTCATGGACGCCTGGGAAGTGAACCCCGTCTTCAGCGCCGCGCCCGCTGCCCTGGCGGACCTCATCGCTGAGAACCTGAACGGCGCCCTGGAACGCGTGCAGGAACAGCGCGAGATGGCAGGTGAGCAGTGATGCCCCGTGGCAAACACTGGAACCCCAGCCTGATCGAACCCTGCCGTGGCTGCGGCCAGCGCGAAGGGCGCCCCGTTCAGAGTGCTAACGGTTACCTCTGCTCGACCTGCCATCAGGACGAGATCAACTACAGCGCCGCCAAAGCGGAGATCACCGAAGCACTGTCCCCAATCCTGAACGAACTGCTGGACGTGTGGGAAGACAACCCCACCATGCGCCGCGACCACGCCAGCCTGAACGAGCTGTTCTCCGAGGGCCTGGCGCAGATTGGCGCGCAGATTCTCCTCGAACGCGCCGCCCGCAGGCCCCGTAGGCGCTGATGTACCGGAGCGGCGATGCGTACAAGTCCAAGCATCGCCGCCGCGCCAAGGCAGTCGGCGCGCGCGGCAGCTTCGACAAGTGGGACGTCAGCATCCGCCTGGCTAAGCAGCGCGGACGGTGCCACTACTGTGGGGAAAGACTCGACACCCACGGGCCCAACAAATTCCAGGCGGACCACTGGATACCGCTCAGCCGAGGAGGAACGAACTATGCCGTCAACATCGTCTGCGCCTGCCCCGGCTGCAACCTCGCCAAAGGCGACAAGCTCCCGTGGGAATTCCGGCCAGCCCGCTGGGACCCAGGAGCGCGGCGTGACGACTGAAATGAAGACCTGCACCGTCTGCGCGGAACAGCTCCCGGCAACCCGGGAGTATTTCTACGCTGACAAGAAACCAGGCAGTCTGCGGGCACGGTGTAAGGCCTGTGAAGTGGCGAGACAGATGGTTACGTATCGCAAGAAGAACCCGCCACGCCTGAATGTTCCTGCAACGGCAAAGGCGTGCACCAAGTGCAAAGTTGAGAAGGCCTTGGACGATTTCCCGCGCAGCAAGCGCATGCGAGACGGACATTGCTCCTGGTGCAAAACGTGCCATGCACAGGCGGATAAGGCTCGCAAAACGAAAATGGCGCCCGAACAGAAGCAAGAGCGGCAGCGGGCCCGGTGGGCCAACCGGAAACTCGCTCTTCAGCAGCGACGCCGTGAGGGTGTAATTCCCGATCTGCGCGTGGACAAGAAGAAGCGAAGTGAGACTCTCGATCTGATCGGTCACGTCCCTTTCGGGGTCGCCGGGATCTACAGCATCACCAACCGTCTCACAGGGCAGGTCTACGTCGGCAGCGCTCTGTGCGTCAGGGGGCGCTGGGCGACCCACATCTGGAGACTGCGCCGGGGCAATCATCATTCCAGGCGTCTGCAAGGCGCGTGGACGCGTGACGGTGAGACTCAATTCGCCTTTGCCCTACTTGAGCAAGTGACAGCTGAACAGCATCTCCTGACCATCGAGCAGGCCTGGATTAACTTCCTGCGTGCATATGCGCCGCGAGGTGGGTACAACACCAGCCCACTGGCGGGCAGCACGAGGGGAATCAAGAAAACACCAGACCAAATCGAACGGCACCGTCAGCAGATGCACGAGTCAGCCCACCCTTACTTCGTGAAGCATCCTGATGGACGCACTGAACTCGTCCCCAACATTGGATTATTCGCGCAGGCGAATGGCCTCAGCGCGAGCAATCTTCGTCGTGTTGGCGCGGGGCAGCAGGCCATGCACAAAGGCTACTGGTGCCGCAAGGCAACTGAGCAGGAACGGCGATCATTCTTGGCATAGGCTGCGGCATGACCCAAGATCAGAATCTGGCACTGGCGCAGCAGATGTACCTTTCGCAGCAGAAGAACGTGACCGTCTACGTTCTTCTGGCACTGCTTTTGGGAGGACTGGGTGTCCACCACTTTTACCTTGGTCGCACTACCCCAGGTCTCTTACATCTGCTGCTCTGCTGGACTCTTGTTCCAAGTGTTCTGGCAGTCGCGCACGCCATCAACGGGCGTAAGGCGGTGCGCGATCGCAACACCGAGATCGCTCGTCACGTCGCGACCACCCTGGGAGCGCCAGTCGATCCGCTGTTGAAAATGGCCATGATCTGACCCTCAAACCGAGATCCACGCCGCCCCGCCCGGGGCGGTTTTCTATTCCACCCCTTTCCCGCTGGAGGTTCCCGCATGTCCACTCGCGTCGGTGCCGCGCACCTCGACCTGACCGTCCTCACCGCCCCCGCCCGGCGCGAACTGACCGCGTTTGCAGCCAATGCCCGCGCGCTGCTCACCGGCCTGTCCCGCCCCGTCAAGATCGAGGTGAAGGCCGACGCGGCCCAGGTGCGCACCCAGGTGGACGCCGTGAAGGCCGAGTTCACGAACCTCCAGAACAGCCTGAAGAACGTCCTGAAGGTCGACGTGAGTGCCCTGAAGAGCGTGATCAGCAAGATCGGTAAGCAGATCACGGACCTGACGGCTCTGGAGACGAAACTCCGCGCCCTGGGGAATGGCGGTAGTGGGGGCGGTGGTACGGGGGCCGGTGGCGGCAGTCCCGGTGTCAACAACCAGTACGCCGCGCAGCTGCGAGGCCTGCAGGCCGATCTGAAGAACAGCGCCCTGAGTACCGCGCAGTTCGAACTGGCCACCCGCAACCTCAAGACCACCATCGACAGTGAAATCGCGTCCCTGCGCGCCGCCGGTCCGCTCACGCAGGCCCAGCAGGCCCGTCTGGACGCCCTGCGCGTCAGTAGCGCCCAGGCCGGAACGGCCCTCAAGGGTCTCGCCGACCAGCAGGCCCGCGCGACCCGTGAAGCTGCCAGGGGTGCCGAGCGCACCCAGGTGGACGGCGTGCGTCGCCTCGCCACGGAACTCCAGAACGCCCAGAGCCGCTACGACCGGGGCGCGCTGAGTCTGCGCGGGTACCTGCGGGAGATGCAGCGCATCCAGGCGGCCGGCAGCGGCATGGCGTCCGGCCTGACCGCCGGGAGTCGCGCCGCGACGGACCTGGAACGCGTGATGGGTGGCCTCAACCGCGCCACGCGCGGATTGAATGATGCTTCCATAACCAAGATTCGGACCGACCTCGCTGCGGCCAGGGCGGAGTTCGAGCGGGCTACGGCGGCGGCGGGAAGGTTTGGCGACAAGCGCGCTGCCATCCAGGCGTACGAGGCGAGCATGCGCAGCCTCGAAACGCGCATCCGAAGCGTTGGTGAACGGGCCACGATCACCGCCCGGCAGACTGGCGAACTGGGCCGCATCAGTACGAACATCCGCAGCAGCCTGAACAGCCTGAACAGTAGTCCCAGTGGTGTAGGTCTCGCGGGTAGCATCATGGCAGCCCTTAAGCAGCTGCCGCAATTCGCTGCCGCCGCCGGGGGCAGCCTGGGTGCAGCAGCAGCGCAGGCAACCTCCCTGAGTGGGGGCCTCATGGCTGCTGGAGGCGCCGCAGCTAAGGTTAACCCCATACTTGCGGCACTCGTTGCGGTTGTCGCTGGTCTCGTCGCAGTGCTGGCAAGCAGTATCGGGCCAGCCGCGCAGTTCCAGCAGACGCTGACCGACATCAAGGCCCTGACCCAGCCGACGACAGCCGAACTGGAGCGTCTACGTCAGGCCACATTCGACGTCGGAAAGCCCCTCGGGGTGGGCGCGCGTGACGCGGCCGCCGCCGTCCTGGAACTGAACAAGGCAGGCCTGTCCGCGAAGGACGCCGTGGGCGGTGGGCTGAAGGGCGCGCTGGATCTTGCTGGGGCTGCGGGAATTAGCGCGGCTGAGGGCGCCACCATCGCCGTGAGCGCCATGACCGCGTTCGGTCTGCAGGCGCAGCAACTGCCGGGCGTCGCCGACGTGTTCGCCAACTTCGCGAACAAAACATTCCTCGGAGCCCAGGACCTGTCCCAGGCGATTGCCGCCGTGGGTCCGGTCGCGCGGGACGCTGGGATCGGCCTCGAGCAGTTCGCCGGGCTGATGGCCACCCTCGCGCAGGGCGGCTTCAAGAACATGAGTGACGCGGGCACGTCACTCAAGACCATGCTGCTGAGCCTCACGGCACCGAGCAGTGAGGCGGCGAAAGCGCTGAGGGCGGTCAATGTCAGCGCCTTCGACAGCAAGGGGCAGACACGACCCCTCAATGCCGTGCTTGCTGATCTGCGCGCCAAGCTTGTGCAGCTCACGCCTGAAGCTCAAAAGGGCGTCCTTAAACAAATTTTTGGTACCGACGCGATTCGGGCCGCGCAAATCCTGCTGCGTGAAGGGCCCCGCGCCATCAACGCCAATACCGAAGCGATGCGGAAACAGGGCGAAGCGGCCCGCGTCGCGAAGGAACGACTCGACTCCCTCCAGGGCGCCGGGAAGCAGTTCGGCGCGGCATTCGAACAGCTGAAAATTCAGATCGGCACGCCGTTCCTCGCGGCGCTGACTGGCATCGTACGGGGCGCCACTGGTGCCGTGAACGCCCTGACCAGCCTGAACGACCAGGCTGCCAAGGGGCAGGGGCCGCTGGCCGGACTGCGTGACCTCGCGCAGGCCCTCGGCAGCACTTTCGGCAGCGTGTTCGCGGGCATTGCGGCCCTGTGGAATTCGCTCCTCGCGCCGGTCTTCCGGGCGCTGGGTGCGGTGGTCGGCGTGGTCCTCCAGGGGATCGTCACCGGCCTGACCGCGTTCTTCAACCTCGCTAGCGCTGTGTTCCAGGGAGTCGGGACGGCCATCCAGGCACTGCTGGGCGTGTTCGGTACGAGCGGAGCGGGCATCCAGTCCAGCGCCACCGGCATGGCCGAGACAGTCGTGCAGGGCAGCGCCATCATGCGCGCCGCGCTCGTCGCGCTGGGCCGCTTCACCGCCACGCTTCCCGAAGTGTTCAAGCTCGCCGGGACGGGCATCGGGACAGTCCTAGGCGGCGTGACCCGTGTCATGCAGGGCTTCGGGCAGGGCGTCCGCGCCGTGTTCGTCGCTGCTGGCGGGTACGTGGGTGCTTTCGCCTCTGCCGTTGGGCGGAATGTCCAGGGCATCGGACTCATCCTGAAAGGCCTCACTGGAATCTTCGGCGCGCTCCTCCTGGCCGTCCGGAACGCGTTCGTCGAGAAGGCCGGAGTGGTCCTTGCAGCGGGCGTACGCCTGTACGGGCAGTTCACAGACGGTGTCGCTAACGTCCTCCAGCAGGGCGCGGCATACTTCTTCCGGTACGTCGTGCAGCCCGTCCAGGCGGGCGCGGACTTCCTCCTGACCGCGTACAACCGCGTAAGCGGCATCGTCGCCGGGGCCGCCACCCGCATCGGTCAGGTGCTCGCCCCGATTGGGAGCGTCCTGAAAGCCCTGGGGCTGAGTATCGGCGACACGCTCGCCGGGGTCGCGAAAGCCGCTGTGGATACGTCTGTGGGCATTGTGGACCGCTTCGCTGGATCGGCGCGCGCGGCATACGAGCGTGCCCAAGCGGCCGCTCAAGCTGCCGCGACCAGCACAGCCTCCAGCACCGCCACTGGTGTCGCCAATGCCCTCACGGGCGCTAGCGGCGCCCTCGGCGATTTCGTGAAAGACAATGGTGCCGGTAGTGCCATGACGGCCGCGCTGGGTGACGTGCAGGCTGGATTCAAGGCGGTCAGTTCTTCCGGCCAGCAGCTTCAAAAGGACATTGCCGGTGTTACGGGCGTCCTCAAGAATGATCTGACTGGGGCAAGTGGGACGGCCGCCGCTGGACTCGGAGAGATCCGAACCGGCGCGCAGCTGACTGGTGCCGCCGTTGATCTTGTGAAGCGCAACGTGCAGGACGCCGTGCAGGGGTTCACGCAGGACGTGAAGACCCTGGGGCAGACGGCGAAAGCTACCGCTGCGGCCGTGGGCACAATCAAACCGCCCGCTGTGATGCCGACGGGCACCAAGACGCTGGATGACATCGGACTTGGTGACGATAAAGGTGGCAAGAAAGGTGGCGCGAAGGGCGCCAAGGGCAACTCGAAAGTCACCGCTGCTGACCTGAATGCCATGGACGAGTACAAACGGCGTCTCGATGGGATGACCCTCGCGGAACTTCGCAACGAGAAGGCCCTTCAGACTCGTCTGGGTAACACCAAGAAGCTCGCTGCTGTTCTCGCCGAGATCAAGCAGAAGGAGGCTGAGGCGACGCGTCAAGTGCAGTTGAGCGGCGCGGCTCTGACGAAGTACAAGGAGGCGTTGCGAGCGAAGAGCGCCGAGCAGCTCAAGGCGCTTGAAGCGGATGCGCGCGCTAAGAACCTCGGGCCACAACTGAACGCCATCCTGGCTGAGCAGAAGCGGCGTACTGAGGCGAAAGCGGCTGCTGATCGGAAGGCCTCACAGGAGGCCCAGAAGCACGCCACCGTCGCGGCCAACCTGCGGCGGGAAGTCGGGCAGCTCAACGACCGCTTCAAGCTCCAGGTGCAGCAGGGCAAAGTTACCGCTGAGAGCCTGCTGGCCTATCGTCAGGCGCTGGCTGACGCGAAGGCCAAAGTCGACCAGTTGCCGCCCGCTTTACGGGCCAGCGTGACCGCCCTGGTGACGCAAGGTCAAACCCTGGCCGCTCAAGGCCAGACGCTCGTCAACCACCGCAGCGAAGTTGAGAAGCTCCGAGCGGAAGTTGATAAGTGGACCCTGGCTGCGCTGGAGAACGCCCGCGCCCGGGTCATGGCCAACGGCGGCGACAAAGACAAGCTGGCGCTGCTGGACGCCGAGATTGCCAAGCGTAAACAGCTCAGTGACGCTCAGGCCGCGCAAGTCCTGACCGAAAGCCAACTCTCCCAGGCGACTGCCAACCAGGAAGGCGCGGAAGGCGAGTACGAGAATCGAAAGGCCGCAGCTAAGGGCAACCTGTCGGAACTGCTCGCCATCGAAATCCAACTCGGACAGAAGGTGCAGGCCGCTCGTGATAAGGCCGCACGGGCCGCAGCGGCGAATGAAGAGCGACAGATCCGGGAGAGGTACGGCAAGCTGCTTGGTCTTGAGGGGCTGACGGCTCAGCGACGGAAGGAACTGGAAAGCGCGCGTGACCGTGAGCTGACGGCCAATGGGACTCGTCTGACCAACGCCCTGGCGAAGAACGCGACGGACCGCGCCGTGGCGGAAGAGGACGCCCGCCGCAACCTGAACGCCACACTGGAAGGCCTGGACCGCGAAGTGGCGGGGCGTATCAGAGCGAACCTGCTCGCCGACCTCGAACAGCGCACCCGCGACGTCGAGGCGCAGCAGCAGGAGGAGCTGGACGCCGAGGGGCTCACCGAGGCGCAGAAGCTGGAGATCCGCAAGCGGTTCCAGCCACAGCTGCTTGCCGCCAAGCAATCCGAATTGGACCAGGTGCGCGCGATCGAGGAAGTTGGTGAGCAGGAACGGTACCGCGCGGCTCTTGCCGAGGCGGAGCAGCAGGGCATTCTCGATCAACGTCGTCTTCAGGCTGATGGGTCGTACCTCACGGTACGTCAACTGCTGGAGAAAGATCACCGCGCCGAAATGGACCGTATCGGTCGCGAGGCTCAGCGGTCGCTGCGTGACTACGAGCTGGAGGTTAAGCGTGATACCGGCAGGCAGATTGTCGCCGCCGACAAGGAGACCAGCGCTCAGCTGAAGGACGAGGCTGATGACCGCATTCAGGCACTGGAAGACAATCTTGACGACCAGAGTGCCGCGCAGCGCGCGGCAGCCCGGACGGTGCTCCAAGCGTGGCGGGTCACCTACGCTGCAATGGGTAAGAGCGGCGAGGAGGCCGTCAAACAGATCGACGCGGCGCTGAGGAAGCTCGACGCCATCTCAGTGAAAATTCGCCAGAATGCCGGAGCGCTCGTTGAAGATCCTGCCGCACTGCTGTCGTCTGGCGCGAAGGATGTCGCCGCTGTTGGTAAGCCGGATGATGCTGACAGCGCGCGGGCCAAGGCTGAATCTCAGTTCGATCAGTTGGCGGAGACCTACTCGGCCAAGCTTGCCGTACTGAAAGACGCCCTGGCGGCGTTTGCTGAGAAGAAGGACCAGGACCTCACTCCGAATGAGCGCCTAGTTCGTGATGGGCTGCTTGCCACCCAGGCGGCGTACACCACTCTGCTCAGCAACGTGAGAGCTGCGGCGGCCAAGGCCGGAGCGGATGCCGCTCAGGCCTTCACTCAGGCTCAGAAGGACCAGGCAGCCGAGAGCGCCCTGGCACTCGTCGAAGCCCAGCATGCCCTGGCGGAAGCGGAAGGTCGGGACGATGGACCGGCCTACAAAGCAGGCATCGCGGTGGCCCTGGCCTACTGGCGCGGCCGTCTGGCTGGACTGAAGGCGGCCGCGCAGGAAGGTACGCCCGAGTACCTGAACGTCCTGAAGACCATCACCGACCTGGAAGGGAAGATCGCGGCGACCGGCAACCCCGTCGGGGACCGCCTCAGCATGCTCGCCGGACTGATCGGGAAGGGCGGGAAACTCCAGGGCACCATCAGCGCCGGACTGGACGGACTGGCCGCGTACCTGAAGAACGGAGGTGGCAAGGGCGGCCTGATCGCCGGGGCGCAGGCCCTGGTCAGCGGACTCGCCGGAGTGTTCAAGACCGGAGACGAGGACATCGATAAGGTCATCGACACGTTCGTCAGTGGTGTGCAGGCCACGCTGGGCGCCCTCGCGAAGGGCGACTGGATCGGCGCGCTCATCGCCGGGGTGACCACGGTCGTCACCACCATCATCGACATCTTCACCGGCGGCGCGAACAGCGCCAAGAAAGCCGCGCAGCAGATCAGCGACGCCACGAAGGACGTGAAGTTCTTCGACCTCAGCAAGTACGCGAAGGTCGAGTCGCGCGGAGGGTTCTGGGGGTTCCTGGGCTTCAAGAAAGCCTCGATCGACCAGGAAGCCGTGGACATCGCCAAGAGTCTCGGCGACGCGCTGTACAGCGCCATCAGCGGCGCGATGCTCAAGGGCATCAAGGAAGGGAAACGGTCCTTCGGTGAACTCGGCCTGGACGTCCGCGAAGGCCTCGGCCAGCAGATCCTCCAGGGTCTGATCGACGGGTTCCTCAAGGGCGCGATCATGCAGGGCATCCTGCAGCCGTTCCTCGACAAGTACATCGCCGCCATGAAAAGCGGGAACGCCCAGGCGCTCGCGGAAGCCGCGAACGGCCTCCAGGGTGCCATCGCGCAGGGGAACAGCGCCCTCGCGCAGTTCTACGAGACCGTCCTCGTGCCCGCCGCCGAGCAGATGGGGCAGTTCGGCACGGACGGCCAGAGCGCCGGCGGGACCGGCAGCGCCGCCCTCGACCTCGGACTGGCCGCCGCGCCCGCCGCCGTGGCCGCCGCACCCGCGTACATGGTCGAGCACACGACTGCGCTGACGGAACTGACTCCCGTCCTCCGTGACGTCACGCGAGTCTTCGGACGCCTTGCCGATGACGGCCTGCACGTCGAGGCGGAAAGCACCGTCACCGTCAACGCACCCACCAGCGACCTGCGCGCATACGCCACCCGCTCCTGAATCACGGAGGTGCCATGACCTGGACCCTGGATATCCTGAATCCGGACGGCTCCCCCCGCGCTGCCCGCTCCGACGCCGCTCCCAGCGGCGTCTGGGACGGGTTCGTGTGGAAATGGAGCCGGTACGGGGACTGCCTCACCCTGAACTTCGACGCGGTCATGCCGGACCTTGGCGTCCGCAACCGCGACATTCTCGCCCTCGCCATCGACGGCGTGCCCGTCTTCAAAGGGCCCGTCGTGGAGGCGCCCCACCCGCGCGACCCCCGGCGCGGCACCGTGAACGCCATCGGGTGCAGCGCCCTGCTGTACCGCCGCGTGATCGGGCAGGACAGCTACCAGAACGTGGACGTCGCCGTGATCGTCCGGGACCTCATTCAGAAGTACCGGCACCCGGCCATCACGTACAACCCGGCGCTGATCCCGGACACCGGGAAGATCCTCACGTCCTTCCGGATGCCCTGGCGGCCGCTCGGGAAGGCGCTGGAACTGCTCGCCAAGACCGTCGCCGGGGAGAACGGCGTGCCGTTCGGGGTGCTGCCCAGCGGGGAGTTCTTCTTCGGGGCGGACCAGACGCCCAGCGTGCCCATCCCGTACAGCGCCGTGAGCGGCCTGAAATACCTGCGGGTCAGCGGGGACGAGGTGATCACCAGCAACTACATGGTGTTCCTCACGCGGCCCGCCGGAACGCCGTACAGCCGCGTCGAGCAGTACCGGAAGGTCACCACGCGCGACAGTGGCGGCGCCGTGACTGACGTGCGTGAGGAGCCGCAGTACACGTACGTGCCCGCCACGTACATCTACCGCGCGGACGACCCGGACGCCGCGCTGTACGGCCTGGAAACCGCGACGCTCGTCCCGGGCGGCGCGGACATCTTCAGTCCGGTCCCGAACGCCAGCCTCACTGCGAACGGCACCAACCTCACCAACCCCGGGAACGTCCTCGACGGTGACACGGCCACGTTCGCCGCTCACGCGGACGGCGCGTACTTCAGTGAGTTCGTTCTGCAGCAGGCGGCAGGGCTGGCCGCACCACAGATCACCGGCTTCCGCGCTCGCTACCGCCTGCAGGGCGGCACCGGCATCCCCGGGCTGCGCGTCACCATGTGGATCACGTACGACTTCCAGGTCGTCGAACCCCAACCGGGCGGCGGCAGCATCACCCGCGAGTACCGCACGCGCTTCTACTGGGACCTTCCCGACACCAGCGAGGGACCCATCGAGGTGGTCGGCGTGATGCCCCTCCCCGCCGACCTGCTTGGCATCGTCCACCCCGGCTCATTCACGCCCACCGACCCGACGTTCCTGAAGACGGAAATCTACGTGACCGTCCGCCAGTCCGAATCCGTGAACACACCCATCCCGGCCGACACGTTCCGCCTGTACGACATTCAACCGCTCGGCCTGGACTTCGAGAAGCTCGACACCATCGCCCGCAAGGCCCTCAGTCCGCCCGTGCAGGAACCCACCGAGTTCACCCTCCCGTACCTGCTGAGCGTCACGCCGACCGTCACCCTCACCGGCCTGCCCGGCGGGGATCAGACGGGCGACGTGGTCGAACTCGAAGGGCGGCACGACGGCAAGGCCCTGCGGAGCACCACCGTGAAACTCGAACAGCCCGGCGCGAGCGAAAGCGCCCGCATCATCCGCCTCGTCGCGAAGGAACGCGCCGCCGACGCGCAGGACGACCTGCGCGCGTTCCTGGAGGGACCCGTGTGACCACGTACCCCATGACCATCACCCTCAGCGTCGGGCAACCCCTCGTGTTCAACGTCGTCGAACCGCAACCCAGCGACATCGAGTACGCCGACGAGGTCGGCCGCGCCGTGGAGAGCGACCAGCAGCAGGTCAGCGGCGACGGGCAGCAGGAACCCCGCTGGCTGAAGTTCGACACGTGGATCACGACCGGCCCGCGCCCCAGCGACCGCGGCGCCGCGATCGGCACCCTGAAGGCCGCGCTGCGGTTCGCGGTCCGCGCCGAGATCGACGGACTCCGCTACGACATCACCCGCATCCGCCTCGTCGCGCACGCCCCCAGCGGCAACGGGTACCGCGTGAGCCTGCGCATGATCGGCCCCCGCCCCGACTTCTACTCCGTGGACGCCAATGGCGCGTTCGTCGCGTACGCCCCCCTCTGGTGAAAGGAAACTCATGACTGCACCCCCCACAGACCGGGAGATCCTCCTGGCCCTGAACGACCGCATGAATACCCTGGAAACCGACGTCCGAGCCGCCATCGCGCGGCTCGACGCGTTCCTGGCCGACCCACCCCCCGGGCCGCGCGGCCACCGGGGAGCCCAGGGCGCCACGGGTCCCGCCGGGCCAGCCGGACCTGCCCCTGACCTGACCGAGCTGAACGCCGCGCTGCAGGACGCCCAGGCGTTCCTTAACGGCGCGCAGGCGCAGATGACGAACCTCGTGAACGAAACCGAAGCCCGCGCCGAACGGGCCATCGCGTCCATGCGGATCCTGAAGGAGCCCCGATGAAAGCCAAAGTCACCGGCAAGAGTGCCTGGCAGGGCGTCCCGGACGACGGGTACCTGAACATCCACATCATCGGTGATCGCTGGGCCGACGCGCACGGCAACGCCACCGTTTCCCGCTACAGCGGCCGCCTCAACCCCGGCAAGACCGGCTTCGGCGACGCGAAGAATCCCGCCGCGGACCTGTACATCCCCGTGCAGGGCCCCGGCGACCCCGATGGTCCCCTCGCCCGCTTCGAGGAGATCCTCGTGTACGGCGGTGAGACCGTCCGCAGTGAGTACACCCGGCGACTCATCGCCACGGACCTCGACGGTCTGATCTTCGACTACGCCGCGCCCGAACCGACCAGCCTTCCGCCGTCGTTCGGGCAGGCCCCGCTGACCATCCAGGCAGCGCAGCAGCTGCTCGACACAGGCACGGCGAAGATCGCACAGGTCGATCAGAAGCTGATTCAGGTGGACGATTCCCTGGCCGATATTGCCCAACATCTCCTGGAAAACACGGTGTACGCCTCGGACAGCGCCGACGACCCGCCCCTGCCGGACCCGTACCGGCCCGGTGTGCGGGGCCGCAAACTCACCGCCAGCGGCAACGTGCTCTACCTCGTGACGGCACCGGCTGAGACGCCCGGCTGGCTGCCCACCCAGGAGCTGCTCAGCGGCGACGCGGTGGCCGCCGTGGAGGCTGCCGCCGCCGACGCCCGGGTAGCCGCCGGGGAGGCCACAGCGGCCATTGGGGGGCTGAGCGGGTACCGGCTCGTTGACGCGCTGGACGGACTCACCGACCGGCGCGGGCGCCGCGTGGTGGCCGGGTACGCGGATGAGCTGGGGCAATCCCCACAGCACATCACCGAGGATGGCCGCACGTGGATGCATGGCGCCGCGGTCGGGGACATGGACGTGCAGCAGGGTGAGCCGGGCAGCGGGATCGCCTGGGCGCTCACCGACCGTGACGAGCGGATGGCGGCCTGGGTCACGGACGCCGGTGAGTTCGGCGCCGCGAGCCTCACGGCCGCCCTGCGCTCCGGTCGGTACACCGTGTGCGTATGCGACGGCGACAGCATGACGCAGGGCCTCGGCAGCAGCCACTTCGCGTTCACGGCCAACGCGGTCGCGTACCCCGGCGGCGGGTACCCCTACGTCCTACAGCAGCACCTGGGAGGCGCCGTGCAGGTCGTGAACCGGGGGAGCTGCAGCGCCCAGGCGTACGACATCGCGGCCCGCACGTACGGCGGCGGCGGTGTGGCCGCCCAGTACGGCGTCGGCGCGCCAGTCGGCGGTACCTACCCGCTGACCGGGCTCAACAACCGTTCGCCGCTGCTCACACCGAACGGCGGCACGCTGTCCCAGCGCGGACGGCTGGGCGAAGTGCTCGGCACGCTCACGCGCGACAACCGCGCCGCCGACTGGCAGAGCAACCGCACCGCGTACTACACGTTTACGCCGGATCCGGGTGAGCCGACCCTCGAAACCAGCGCGACCCCTGCCGCGCCGCGCCGCATCTACACCTGGCACCCCGACCTGGCCCACACGGATCAGCCGCATATCATCTGGGCGGGCCGGAACAACGTCGGGGATCACGCGCAGACCGTGGAGAGCGTCAGGGCGATGCTGTCGGCCCTCGCGCCGGACGTGCCGCGCCTCGTGATCGGGGTGCTGGCCTCGCAGACCGAAACCTGGGGGAACGGGCGCGAGGTCGTCGAGGAGATCAACCGCCAGCTGGCCGAGCTTGCCGGTCCTGCATTCTTCGATCCGAACGAGGTGCTGGGGCGGAATGCGGACGGCACGCTGCGCCTGGACGGCACGCCGAATCCCGCCTGGATGAGCGACACCCTGCACTGCAATGACGCCGGGTACCAGCGCCTCGCTGACGCCCTGTACGCCCGCATCGTGCGGGAAGGATGGTACGACTGATGCCCACGATCATCACGCTGAACAATGTGCAGTTCGACCCTGGCCTGAATCTCCCACTGTTGCCGCTGGACGCGTACGACGGTCCCGGTGTGCTGCTGATCCACGATTACCGACGCGCCCGGTGCCTCGCGCCTGGGGTGCTGACCGAGGGGCAACTCATCACGAACCTGAGTCGGAACGTGACGGCGGGTATCGACGCTGGCGACCTGATCGGGGCGGCGGGCGTCACGCGCGACGGGCAGGGCCTGCGGTTCAGCCGGCCCAACGGTGCGCAGATCAGCGACTGGATCAGGGCGACTGGCCTAGGTGCGCTGCCCCTCCAGAGCGGTGTGGACTGGGTGGCGACGGTGTGGGTGCGTCAGCGCGCAGCGGTCGATTGGCAGGGCGTGATCGGCAGCGCCGGAAACTCGGGGAGCACCGAGACTACAAACAGCTGGGGCCTGTATATCCAGGGCTCTGGTGGCCTCGATCCGTACGGCATCACGGCGCGGGCGTGGACGACAGCGGGGGCACTCGTGCAGTACGGGCTGGACCACCCGCTGCCCGTGGGCGGCCCGGTGGTGCAGCTGGCGTTCGGGATGACGTTCAGCGGCGGCGCAGCAACGATGCACTGGGGGTACAACGGCGGCCTCCAGATCGGTGCGGACGTCGGTGCGTGGCGCGTGCCGCAGTACCCGCTCCAGATCGGCACTGCCGGAACTGATGGGCAGAGCGGGGCGACCATCTACCGCGCGACCCTGGCACAGGTGGGGGCGGGGCGGCGCTACGCCTCGATTGCGGAGGCCGTGGCACGGGATTACGCGCTGGGGGCCGGGCAGTTCGGATGAAGATGAGGCGGCTTGGGGACAACCCAGCCGCCTCCCAGGACGCTTAGAACAGCAGCGCGACTAACATCGCACCGGCAACATACCCGGCCCCGATCCGCGCACCGATCATGACTGCGTACGACATCGTTCCACCCCCCCCTGTGTGTATTTCTCCATCCATTGGTCTGGAGTGCGGCCATGGTTGCGCACGGTCGTGTGGACCCTATGGATCCTGCACTCATCGAGTAGCACACAGAACCGGGCCCGGTATCAGGCCCTGAACACGCAGGAAAACGCCGCGTCCCTCCCCAGGGTCGCGGCGCTTCACTGCGCGGGTTGAGTTCTCCAAACCAGGGCCCCCGCCCGCGCAGCTTACTCGCTGGACGACTCGCGGCGCTCTTTGCGCTTCAGGGTCAGTTCGACGTCGAACTCGTCGAAGATGGCGGGCCACAGCCCGGGCGGCTGCCCCCGGTCCCGCAGCGTGCGGCTCAGGCTCTTCTCGCTGATTCCCAGCTTCGCGGCCAGATCGCGCTGCGTCAGGCCTTTCTGGCGCATCAGGCGCTTGATTTCCGCGCGGATCTCCTCCGTCATGTTCATCAGGGTAGCCTCCGTTCACCGTTTCCTCCGAACCGGTTGAAAAAGTTCTACCAATCCGGTAGAACTTTCATCAAGACGCCCGGTCACACTGCGGGTGTACGTCCCTCGCCCGCCCGAGCACGCCGGGGCGGGGCTTCCCATGGAGGAATCCCATGCTCAAGCGCATCCTGACCACCCTCGCCCTGCCCGTCCTGCTCGCCAGCTGCGGTGGATTCACCGCCCCCGAGCGGGACAACGCCCAGTGGACGACTGAACTGCACGGCGTCAGCATCACCTGGCGCTGGGTGAACCCCGGCGGCCTCGGGCCCGGGCGGGCCGGGCGGGCCATGGTCCTCCCCGGCGGGCAGTCCTGCGTCATCGACCTCGACCCCACCACCATCCGCAACTACCTCACCGAAGTCGCCGCACACGAGGCCGGGCACTGCCTCGCCGCGCGGTACCTGCAGATCGGCGCGGACGTGAACAGCGAGAACCCACACCTGCACGAACTGATGGAGCAGTGGCCGCAGGCGTACGCCGAGAGGTACATGGCCGACTGCGGCCTGAGCCTCGCACCCCTGGGCTGGCGGGACACGCGTGAAGCGACCTGCGCCGCCGCGCCCGACATCGACGACATCAAGTAACGCACCTCACCCCTCGATCCGCCCCGGCTTCGGCCCCGGGGCGGATTCTTCATTCCGGCCGGACGCGAGGTCCCCATGCGCAGGCACATCACCCTGGCCGCCCTGCTCGCCGTGCTCCTCACGGCCGGGCAGGCCGCCCCCACCACGACCGTCTGCGCCGCCCAGGCCCGGACCCAGACCAGCTGGCCCGGCCGGGTCGTGATCGTCACCGCCGCCACCTGCCCCGACGGGGGCCGGGCGTACGTGCGGTTCGTCAGCCGCACCGGCTCCCAACCCGACTCTCCCCCCGGGTACTTCACCCTCAAGCGCGGCCAGACCCTCACGCGGCGCGTGCCGCGCGACTGGTGGGTCGAGTACCGGGACAAGTACCTGCGCTGGACGCGCATCAAGGAGGTGGTCCGCTAGGTGGAAAAACTGCTGATCGTCATGACAGCCAGCACCCTGGCTGCCAACGAACTCACCGGAGCCGCCCTGCCCTTCACGGAAGGGGAACTCTGGAGCCTGCTGTTCGTGCTGATCGCCGCGCTCTTCACGGCTGTCAGCAAGGAGGCCAGCAAGGCCGCGCGCGGTCCGTTCAAACCCGCCCGCTTCTGGGGGAACGTCGGCCTGGGCGTCATGGCGGGCGTGTGTGCGCCCCTGCTGATCGAGTACGTCATGCAGCACTGGACCGGGAAGCCCCTGACTGGCGGGGCCAGCGTCGGCCTGGGCATTCTCGGCGCGTACGCCGGGCGTGACTTCCTGAAGGCCGCGTACAGTGCCCTGCTCGCCGTGGGGCAATTCGCCGCGAAGCTCAAAGGTCTCTCCATCAACTACGACCCGGACAAAGTCCAGCGTCCGAACCGCAAGGAAGGAGGTGGGGACGATGCGTAACGCCCGCCTGACACACCAGCTGCGCCACGTGCGACTCGCCGTCCTGCGCGGCCTGCACGCCGTCCTGCGCGCCCTGCCCCGCGTGGCCGCCATCACCGCCCTCTACGCCCTGGTGATCGCCGGGTACGCCACCAGCGCCTGGCTCGCCGACCTGGGCGACACCGTCCTCGGGCCGCCGGTCGTGCAGGAGGGCCTGCGCGCCCTGATCGTCATGGCCGTCGCCCGGGCGTTTCAGCTGCGCTGGGCGGAACTCACCCCCTGGAGCCGCGCCGGGTGGGGCCTGCTCGCGATCGGCGTGAGCCTGAACCTCGCCCGTGGGCACTTCAGTGAGACCCCACTGACCCTGGCGTTCATGTGTGGCCACGCGGGCCTACTGATCATCACTACCCGCCTCATGGTGGCCGCGCAGCGCGAGCAGCGCCTCGCGGACGCCAACCGAGACCTTCGCCGCCAACTGGCGGACGCCCACGCGCGCATCGCGCACCTGGAGGCATCCCATGATTGACATCACCCCTGACCTGGTGCGGGCCATCAACCCGCGTCACCCCCGCCCGGACGTGGCCGCCCCGAAGATCCAGCGGGCGTTCGAGCAGTTCGGCATCACGACGCGTAACACGGTGGCCATGGCCCTCGGGCAGATCGGGCACGAGTCGGGCCTGATTCCGAGGGAGGAGAATCTGAACTACCGAGCGACGCGGCTGATGCAGGTGTGGCCCAACCGCTTCCCGACGCTGCAGGCGGCGCTGCCGTACCAGTTCAACCCGCAGGCCCTCGGCGACCGGGTGTACGGCGGGCGCATGGGCAACAGCCCCACGGAGGGCTTCCTGTACCGGGGGAGAGGTCCGATCCAGCTGACCGGGAAGAGCAACTACGTCACGTACGGCCGCCTGATCGGCTACGACCTGGTCGCGCAGCCGGACCTGCTCCTGCAGTACGGCGTGGGCTTCCTGGCCGCCGGGGCGTTCTGGCAGGCGCACGGCCTGAACCGCCCCGCTGAGCGCGGCGACGTGCGCGCCGTCACCCGCGCCATCAACGGCGGCACGATCGGCCTGGACGACCGCGAGCGGCTGTACCAGCGGGCCCTGGTGAACGTACCCCGGTACGGGCTGCTCAGCACGGACGCGCCCCTGAACGTGGAAGCGGACGCCGCGGCGGACCTGGATGCCCGGCACGAGCAGCTCACGCGGATCCTGGGCCTGCTGTGACCGTCCGCATGACGCCCGGCGCGCCGTTCCTGGACGGGGCCGCGCCGGGCACCATCCAGGCCGATGCGAGCTGGCACCACTACGTGTGCCCTTGCGGCTGCGCTCAGGTGTACAGCGCCGCGCACGCCGTCGCGGGCGGCAGCGTGGAGACCGGTGACCTGACGCTCACGCCATCGCTCTGGCACAACGGCGAGGGGCAGTGCGGCTGGCATGGCTGGCTCCAGAACGGCGAGTTCCGCAGCGTCTGAGCGCAGCCGCCCCCATTCGTCCCCATTGGAATATTCCGGAATACTTTCTCCGCATTCCACGTGTCAGACGACGTGAGCGACGTTCCGCGTGACGACTTTACTGTTCGCGCGCCCCATTCCACCCATCGATGTCCCCAATCCACCCATGCCCATGGGTGGATTCGTCTTCCCGGCCCCTGCCCTTCGCGGTGGGGGCCGCGCCTTTACGAGGTGTTCCATGACTCGAGTCCTTCGACTGTTCGTTCCCTTCCTCGCGCTGCTGCTGGCCCTGACGGGCGTGGCGGCCGCGCAGGCCTTCGACCTCTCGCCGATCCTGGCTGACCCGATCGGCTGGGCGGTTGCGATGACCACCAACCCGCTGCTGCTGGGCCTGTTCGTGTTCGGCGTGGTCGCCACCGTCAAGCGCGACGCCGAGCGCCGCAAGCCGCCCATCACCTGGAACCCCTGGCTGTGGCGGGGGATCGCGTTCGCGGTGGGCGTCGCATCGAGCGTGCTGCTGCGCATGATCGTCGTGCGCGTCCTGAACCGCGCGGGGGTGTCACTGGACCTCGGAGTGACGCTGCTCAACGGGTTCGCGGCAGGTGTCATCGCCGTGATCGGCCGTGACGGGCTGAAGACGACGCTGGGCTGGCTGGGCCGCAGTGACCTGCTCACGCAGCTGCTCGGCGGATCCGGCAGTGTGGCCGCGCCGGTGACGGTCACGGTGCCTCAGTCGCTGACTGGACTGCCTGCCGTGGCGACGGGGCTGCTGAGCGACCTGATCGCCGAGGTCCTGCGCGAAGCGAAGTTGCTGGCCACGCCGGAGCAGGTGATGCGCGTCGCCGTGGCGCTGGCCCCGGTCGCGCCGGACCTGCTCGACGGCGACGTGCACCTCAGCGCGCAGAACCGCAACCGGGTGCTGCAGGTCATCCTGGACCTGAAGACGGGCGGGCGGCTGTGACGCGACTCCTGGCGGCGCTGCTGGTGCTGCTCACGGCGTGCGCGCCGCTCGTGCAGGTGGCGCAGCCGGACGAGCGGGCCACCCTGACCCGCGCAGGCCTGAGCGTCACGCTGACCAACCCCGGCCCGGACGCCCTGACCGGCGACCCCAGCCGCGCCGGGGACGGCGTCGCGCTGACCGTGCAGGGCGTCGGGCTGGTGCCGGACGCCCAGGCGGCCCAGTGGTGCCGCGCGGCCACGTCGACGAGCTGGGCGTGCACCCTGCCGGATCTGCCGGTCGGTACTTCGCGGCGCGTGACGTTCACCGCCGGGACGCTGCTGGACGCCGCAGCGTTCGGGTACCGGCCTTCACTGGGCGCTCGACCTGTCCTGATTTGGCTTCAATGACTATGGCCCCCACCTTCCCCGGCTTCGGCCCGGGCGGGTGGGGGCCTTTTGTCATTGTCCACAAAACGACGAAAATCCTGTGGACAACTCTGTGGATAACCCGTAATCTCAGCGCACAGACGCATCCTGGCACCCGAGAGAGGAGCCTTGCAGAGTCGCCCCGACCGAGGAAACCCGCCAGACGCGGGGTTTTTTCATGGGGCGACCTCGTCATGAGAGGAGACCCATGGACCACGCAGCATTCGCCCGATTCTGGAGAAACGAGATCCCAAGAGCTGCTGAACGCGACAGCTATCAGAATCACTGGCGTGGTCTGTGTGAGATCGTGCGGCACCCTTTTCCCGGGGTGGACCCGAACTACAAATTCGAGCGGAAAGTGCAGAAGGTCGGTACGAAGGACACGGGATTCGCCGACGTGTACAAAGCCAAGCATTTCATTGCGGAGTACAAGCGCCCCGGCCGGGACCTGGGGGCCGCTCGCCAGCAGGCGGCGCTATACGCATGGGAGCTCGGCAACCCACCCCTGCTGATCACCTCTGACTTCGCGCGGATTGAGGTGAACACGGCGTTCACTGGGACCAGCCCGAAAACTTACCTGATTGGCCTGGACGACATCGAGCACAACCAGGTGATCAAGGGCGGCGACCTCACGGCGCTGGAGATCCTGAACTCCGCTTTTCACGCGCCGGAAAACTTGGATCCGCGGCACTTCCGCGAACGGCTCACGACGACCGCCACGCGGCAGGTCGGGCAGGTCGCACTCCGCATGGGCCAGCGTGAGGGCAAGGCGCGGGCGGCGCACATGATGATGCGCCTCGTGTTCGCCCTCTTCGCGGAGGACGTCACCTTGCTCGAGCGCGGTCTCGTGACCCGGGTGCTCGAACGCAGCCGGGCCCACCCGGAGAACAGTCAGGCGTACTTCCAGGAACTGTTCCGCGCGATGAAGGGCGGTGGTGAGTTCTGGGGGCACGACATCCAGCACTTCAACGGCGGCCTGTTCGACGAGGCAGACGCTCTGGCCATCACGTCCGACGAGGCGGCCGCGCTGGTGGAGGCCGCGCAGCTGGACTGGTCAGAAGTGGAACCTAGCATCTTCGGCACGCTGTTCGAGAACGGCCTCGATGAGGACACCCGCAGCCGCCGCGGCGCGCATTACACCAGCGTGACGGACATTGAGCGCGTCGTCGACCGCGTCGTGATGGAACCCCTCTGGGCGGAATGGGACGCGCTGAGGCACGGGTTGCAGAAGATGAAGCGTCAGCAGCGAATCGAACAGCTGTTCGCGTTCCAGGACCGCGTGCGGGGCGTGCGGGTGCTGGATCCGGCCTGCGGGAGCGGCAACTTCCTGTTCGTGGCCCTGAAGAAGCTGCTCGACCTGGAGTACCAGATCCGTTCAGCCGTCACCATGAACGGCGTCGGCGAATTCGAGATGCCTCCACTCGTGCACCCCAAGCAGATGCTGGGCCTGGAAATCGAGCCGTTCGCGCACGAGCTGGCCAGCATCACGCTGTGGATGGGGTACATCCAGTGGAAACGCGCGCACGGTGGGCACTGGGAAACGCCGATCCTGCAGCACCTGAACAACATCCAGAACCGGGACGCGCTGCTCAACCCGGACGGCACCGAGGCGCAGTGGCCGGACGCGGAGTTCATCGTCGGGAACCCGCCCTTCCTGGGTGACAAGATGATGCGCGCCCAGCTGGGCGGTGAGTACACCAACACCCTGCGGGGCGTCTACGCTGACCGGCTGCCTGCGCAGAGTGACCTCGTGTGCTACTGGCCGGAGAAGGCGCGGGCCATGGTGGAATCGGGCGTTACGCGCCGGGCGGGTTTCGTGGCAACGAACAGCATCCGTGGCGGCAAGAATCGGGTGGTCCTTGATCGCATCAAGGCAACCGGTGACATCTTCATGGCGTGGCCTGATGAACCCTGGGAGCAGAACGGCGCGGCCGTCCGCGTCAGCCTCTTCGCGTTCGACAAGGGCATGGAAACCCAGAAGACGGTGAATGACCAGTTTGTCAGTGACATCACCGCCGACCTGACCTCGCGTATCGACGTGAAATCCGCAGTGAAGCTCTCGGAGAACGGAGGGCGGAGCTTCATCGGTACACAGAAGGGCGGTGCCTTCGATATTCCTGCTGAATTGGCGCAGCAGTGGATCAACGCCCCGAACCCGGATGGTGTGGAAAACGCGGATGTGCTGAAGCCCTGGGTGAACGGCATGGACCTGACGCGCCGGCCCAGCAACCGGTGGATCATCGACTTCGCCCTGATGAGCGAGATGGAGGCGTCACGGTATCTAATGCCTATGGCGTACGTCGTTCAGCACATCCAGCCGGTTAAGAGTCAGAATCGTCGGGAGAATAGGGCACGCCACTGGTGGCGGTTTGATGAGCCAGCTTCGAACTTGCGTGCCGGGCTCGCTGGCTTGACGCGCTTCATTGGCATTCCAAGGGTGGCCAAGCACCTTCTGCCGGTCTGGCTGCCCGAGGGCACACTGCCGGACTCACAGGTGGTGTCAATCGCGCGGGATGATGACTTCACATTCGGCGTCTTGGCCTCCACAACACATCGCTGCTGGGCCCGGGCACAGGGCACGTACATGGGTGTTGGTAATGATCTGCGGTATACCCCCTCTACCTGCTTCGAGACCTTCCCATTCCCGGATCCAGCCCCTGAGCAGCGTGCAGACATCGAAAAGTGGGCGCGGTTCGTGGTGACGATGCGGGAGCACCTGCTGGCGCAGGACACGAAGGCGACGCTGACAGGCCTGTACAACGACGTGGTCCGCCTGCGCGCCGAGCCGGACGCCACGCATCCCGTCACGGCGCTCGTGAAGGCCCACGCGGACCTAGACAAGGCGGTGGCCGCCGCGTACGGCTGGGACTGGCCGCTGAGCGAGGACGATGTGCTCGCGCGACTACTGGCGCTGAACCTAGAGCGGGCCGCGACAGCCTGATCAAGCGGGCGTATGTGGCGTCGCGCATCCAGAGGCTGGATCTGAGGCAGCACGTTCCAGCAGTGCGTGTCATGCTGCGCGCGTGTCCCCTCACGACGACGCGAACCGCGCCCTGATCGAGATCCTCCGTGCAGGCCTGCCCGCCGCGCCAACGCCTGCACCGGCACCGCAGGGCGAACGTCCAGCCGCACCCCGCTAAGCTGACCGGATGACGTTCCAGCCCGGCCGCCCCCTCCCTGCCGACCCACAGACCACCCAGGAGCGCACCCTGTACCACGCACCGCGGATGTCCGGCGTGATGGGCAGCATGACCCGCGAGGGCGGCACGTGGCAGTGGCGACAGCTGCGTGGCGACGGGCCGGACGCGTACGGCACGGGCGGCTGGAACGACCTGCAGAAGTGGCTCCAGGGATGAACGTACAAGATGCGAAGCCGGAAGCATGGCGACCAAGTGAACCACTCACCATGTGTCCTGATCAGCAGCGGCGGTAGTACCCGCTGACGTACGTGCCGTTGCTGCGGCGGTACCCGTTCACCCAGCACTGCCCACCTGAGGAGGTGGCCGGCGCCGCACCTGGCGTGACGACTGGCGTGGGAGCCGTGAACGTCGGGGCGGTGGTCACGGTCCTCTGGAAAGTGCCCTGGAAGGTGGGCGTCAGCGTGCGCCCAAGGGTCAGCTCCTGCAGGTAGGCGACCGGCCCGACCACCCCGCTCTGGTAACTGCGGATGTCGTAGTACCCCGGCAGCAGTTCCGCGAGGTCGAGCACCGGCTGCCCACCTCCCGTGAACACCAGGAACACGTACCCGGGGGCGATGGGGAGTTGCAGGCCCGCGCGGTCCGCTCGGGCGGGCGCGGCATAGAGGGCTGGGATGGTTAGCCGGGTGAGGCCGGAGGCAGGCACGGTAATGGTCACCCGTTGTGTGGTCTTGCCGGTGGCGCTGACGATCATGGGGTACGTACCGGGCTTCAGGCTCTGCGGGTCACGGACGGGCTGGTTGCCGTCGAGGATGACGAAGTAACTCCCGGTGGGGTTGTCGATCGTGAACGCCGGGAGCAGCGCGGGCGTAGTGGCATTGGGGGTGGCGGCGCTGGCGGGTGCCGCCGCAGCACTGGGTTGCAGCAGCAGCAGGGCCTGCGCGTCGCCCCTTGGGAGGACGCTGAGAGTGGTCTGACCCTGCTCGATGTCGGTGCTCAGGCCCCCTTCCGGACCGTCCCGCCAGGGGTTGGGGAGCAGGGCGGGGAAGGAGGTGAAGATCTTCCCCGCGACCGCGACCGTGTCACCCGTGACCCGCACGCAGCTGCCCTGGTAGGGGGCAGGGCAGGTCTGCGGGAGCCCGCCGAGGGCCTGGGCGAGCTGCCCGGCGACCGTGGCGGGCGTGGCGACCGCCAGAGACGGGAGGGTGAGGGCGGCGAGGGTGAGCCAGGCGCGAAGGGTCATACGGCAGCGTACCGGAGGGGGGAATGGGCCGGGAACACACATGCGTCACTTGTTCTTCTGGGCTGGCAGCCCGGGCCCTGTCGGGAAGATGATCTTGGCCCCTGGCGCCGCTCAGGTGAGGACAAGCGGGACGGGCGTGATCCCTACACTGACGGGCATGTCTGAGCGTATGAACCTGAACATGGAGCCTCCGGAGCCTGCTGGAGACCGGGCGTGGCCGGAGTTCGTGCGGCACTCGTACGGGTCGAACGAGGGATTGACGGACGATACGCAGAACAGTGAGGCGTACCCGTATGGGTACCTAGGGTGGTTCATCCGTATGGGGCATCACGTGGCGTCGCTGATCGGTGCGCACACGGGGCGGACGGATGACGCGGCGGTGCTGGCAGCGGCGCTGCTGGGGGATATGGACGAAGAGCGGGACATGCAGCGGGAGCATCCGGAGGGGCTGGCGCTGCTGGATGAGGTGCAGGGGCTGCTGCTGGGGAAGTTGCGTCAGTTCAGCCTGCCGGTCGGGCCGCTGCTGTACGACGCGGATGAGGCAGTCTCGGTGCTGGAAGCGTGGGGACCGCGCATCGAGGGGTTCCACGGGAATGCGTGCGTGGCGCTGGTGAACTACCTGGAAAGTGTGAAAACCCGGTGCCAAGAACTGGGGGAAGTCAGGGTGCGGCGGGCCACTCCACCCGCAGTACTTCAGGTCAGCGAGGCGGAGGTGCGGGCGGACGTGGCGGAGCAGCTGCGAGACCTGGCGGTGGACGTGGAGGAGGGACGACTGCGCGTGCAGGAGGTTCGCACAGGCCGACGGGGGTCACACGTGGAGGTGCTGATCATGGGACGGGTGACTCGCCGCGCGCCGGACACGGCGTCCAGCGAAGCCAGCTGAAGTCCGGTCGAATACGTTGACTATTGATGAGACGGAGTACTGACTCGACGTGAAATTCGCACCTTCGCACCTCGACGCCTAACCGTCATTCCCGCTTGGCTGGGCGGCCATGTGGGGCGACCCTCCTCAGTCCTGCATGCGGGCCAGGAACCACCCATGCGGGTGCGCCCCTTCCTTCTCGTCTAACCGGTGCACCTCCATCGTCACAGGGCCGCACTGGATGACCCAGCAGTCGCGGCTGGGCTCCCCGAGCCACCAGCGGCCGCCGGCGCGGTACTGGTCGAGGACCTGCGTGAGGTGGTACGTCCGGCCCGCCCAGCGGATGACCTTCGGGGTGCCGTCCGGGGTGAGGTGCGTGACCTCGCAGGGCTGCTGGATGGCGCGCATGCCTACAGGGTACGGTGGGCGGCATGGACGTCCGAGACCTGACCGCCGTGGAGATCGCTGACCTGCTGGACGCCGCGTGGCGCGAGGACCAGGGGGAAGCGGTGCGCGGGCCGGATCAGGAGACCCGCACCTACCTCGCGGATCGCCTGGGCTGCGACGAGGACCTGCGGGCCGAGGCGTGGGCGGCGTGGCGTGATGAGCTGATCGCGGATGGCCGCAGCGTCGACGAGGCGGAGTACTGGCTGGACGTGGAGTTCCTGCAGCCCTGCCCCGAGGATCACCCCACTGGGGACTGAGCACACAGAAGACTGCGTCAGTGGGATTGACCCTGCTGGCGCAGATTCAATCGTGCGCATTGCGTGACTTCAACCCGCCTTTCGTGCACTTCATGAGAGTTGGGGCCGTTGAATGAGCAGATTTCAGTGTGTTTCGTCAACTGAAATGCAGCTCGGCAGAACGATGTGCAGTGATGCGCGGGCAGTTGTCCGGTCACTCTACCCACGTGTCCAGCGCTTCCGTGAGTCTCTCGGGCCGCATCTTGGCGTAGATCTCGGTGGTGCCGATGGTGCTGTGGCGCAGATGGCGACTCACCACGTAGATGTCACCCGTTTGTTCGAGGAGCATGGTGGCCGCCGCGTGGCGCAAGCCGTGCACCTGGCGCCGCTCGTACGTCACGCCAGCAAGGGTGCATAGGGCGCGCAGCAGCATCCGGACTGATTTCGGGTTGCGCCACGGGAGCACGTGCCCGGTCCGGGCGTTCTCGGGCACAGCACTGAGGGCGGCGTGCAGCGGGCCGGACAGGTGCACCCGCGCGGTCTTCCGGCCCTTGCCGGTCACGGTCATCCGCTTCTTGTCGAGATCCACGCGGTCCCAGGTCAGGCCGATCATCTCGCTCATGCGCAGTGCGCCGTGAGCCCCGAGCAGCAGCATCAGCTGCTCGTCCGGATCCGCGACGGCCATCAGGGCCGCGATGTCCTCGCGGGTGTACGCCTCGCGACGCGCCCAGGGGTCCGTGGGGTCCGCGACGCGCGGGGTGTCCGCGAACGGGTCCGCCTGGAGCACGCCCGCCCAGCGCAGGGCGCGGTACAGCGCGCGGGCGGCGGACCGGCGGGCATTGATCGTGCCGGGGGTCAGGCCAGTCCGTTCCAGGGCGCGGAGGTACCCGACGGTGAGGTCCGTGTCGTGCTCTGTCATGCGCTGCCAGCCCAGTGGGAAGGCGTACTGCAGGAAGCGCCAGACGCCCGTGCGGTAGGCGCGTAGGGTGTGCTCGCTCGTGTGGCTGCCGCCCCGGCCGTACAGACGCAGGTTGTACTCGGTGACGGACCACAGGGTATCCACGTCCCGGGTGCGCAGCGCCTCGCGGACGGTGGCTTTACGCTCGGGTCTGGTCAGGGTGTCCCACTGCACGTCGACCGGGAGCCACTGATGCGTGCCGGTCGCGCTGATCTCCGGCAGTGAGGGTTTCTTGTTCTTCTTGGTCTTCTTCATCGCGGATCGCCTCCGCTCTCCTGGGTCGCCCTGCCCCCTGGGGCGGGCGGCCCTCACGGTTTTTCAACGGACGGCTGTGTCTCTCAGGGCCTACCCTGAGGCCCATGCCCGACTGGACAGACACTGAGCGCGCGGTTATGGGGGCCATCCTGGAAGTTGGTGCGCTGACCTCCCGTCGGGTGCAGGCGACATACGGTCCCCGGCCCAACTGGCACCGCCTCATCACGGAGCGCCAGCTCAGAGAGGTCAGGACCATCTACGGGCCTGTGCTGACGCCCACCGAGGCGGTCCACGAAAAGGTTGAGTCCACGGGGCGTCTACGTGGACCCGGCAGCCTCGCGGACCGGGCGTACATGCTCGATGCGATCGACCTGGTAGCGCAGCATGGGTACCGGTTCGTGTCGCACGACTACAAGGGTGGCCAGGTGCCCGGCACCACGACCGCGCACATCACGCGCACCCGCATTGAAGTCTCGCGGGAGGAGATGGAGCGCCTCGTCGACTGGGCCAGCGACCGGCCAGGGCCACTGCCGAAAGCCCTGGGGCGGACGTGGCTGTACGCCCGCTGCTCAGGCGGCGGCATGCAGGCCTCAGATCTGCGGCGCATCCTCAAGGCGACGGAAGAACAGAACAGGCCGAAGGAATACAGCACCGATCACGTGCAGGTCCTCCACGCGCCCCTGCTGTTCGTGGTCCCTGCAGAGGACGATGCACTTCGCGCGTACGCGCGGCGTTACCTGGCCGAGCACCGGCGGACGTACGACCGGGGATGGAATTACAACCAGCGACTGCATTACGTCCCACCGTTCGAGATTTTTGAGCAGCCGCTGCCGAACCAGGTGTACCGCCCATCATCTGTCGAACGTGGCCGTCCGCTCTGAAATCTTGTTGAGCCGTGGCCGCGGGGCGTACGGGTCGCCCGGCCGGTGCACGTCGACGTACATCGTCCGCACCTGCTTGAGGCCTGTGAGCTTGCCCTGGGCGTGGAGTGCGTAGACCCGCGAGTCTAGTTTTTCGACGCGGCCGTGCACGCTGGTCAGCCAGATCAGACGCTGGTACCCAGCGGCGGCAAACCCGATGAGTTTGGCGTCGACCCGTTCCGGGTTGTAGCCGGTATCGACCTCCACGGCGACGTCCTGAGCCCGACCATGAGGCGAGCGCAGCTCCGCGTCTGGCCACATGCCCTGGCGCCCCCTCAGAGTCAGATACGTGAACTGTAGGGCCTGGGCGTTTATGTCATCTGCCAGTCGCAGGGCACCCTCAGCCAGGAGCGCCTGATGCAGGAGGTCGCGTGGCGCTGACCGCAGGCTCTGCTCCTGCCGGCTGACGAACGTCAGCGTCGTCATGCTGCTGGCCTGATGTGACTGCGTGCGGACGTCAAGGTCGATGCGTGGATAATCCATCCAGCCAGCCGCCTGCGCGAGCCCCAGGCGGGCCAGGGAGACCGAGGTCATGACCGGGTGCTCCGTCAACAGGCGGCGCAGCTTGGCTTTGCGGACAGCTGGGTGCATGGGGCATGATCACCTGAGTTCATGCCGAAGTGCCGTGAAAAAGGGCACGCAGGCTGATGCAGACGTAAAATAACGGTAGGCGGAAGTGGTGCGCTTTCCCTAGGAATGATGAGTTTTTTGCAGAATCGGAGTGACACAAAAAACTCATCGAATCACAACAATGGACACTCAAATTTGAGTGTCCAATCGTTATTTGCCCCCCATGTTGTCCATAATTGAATGAGGAAAATCGCATATCTCAGGTATGACGGTCAGGCTAGAGTAAACCATGTTGAAATCCGAGCTGGCACGAGAAATCGGCATAGATCCCAGCGTCATGACGAAACGGCACCGCGAATACTGCCGCCTCGCGGACATTGATGAAAACGAGAGGTACCTCGACGCCAACACCGTTGCCGATCTGCGTGCAGCCTCTGAAATGGTGAGTAACGGGACAGCGCGTAACTGGCCGGAGGCCGTGCGCCGCCGCCTGGGCCAGCACGTCGACCCAGTGCCGCCCAGCAGCGTGGCAGAGATCATCCAGCGACTCAGTGCACTGGAAACCAACGTGCAGCTGATCGCCAATCAACTGGAGCGCATCGAGAGCAGCCTGCGTGACCGTCCTCAGCCAACCATGATGTCGCGCCCCGTGGGACCAACCCCAGCTCCCATGCCCGTCCGTCCACCCGCGCCAGCACCGCACGTCCAGCAGCCAACTACAGAATGGTCTGGTGAAGACTGATCAGCTGGGTGTGTCATTAGCGATGCAGTGATCTACTCAGATCACGGTGAGTGCCTGGTTATGTGCAGATAGACCACCTGTCTTAATTCCAGTCGACTCATCGCAGCAGAAACGACCGTGTCTACTGGAGACACGGTCGTTTCTGCGCACTGACGTCAGTCCGGCAGGTTCATGGCCTTGCGGACGCTGTCCGGCATGCGGTTCAGCCAGCCCTGCAGGTCCTTCTGAGCCTTGTCGTCGAGTGTGCCCAGCCACTTCACGCTGCCGATGCGTTTGCCGACCTCGGTCACGCGGGTGGGGTCCACCTTCAGCGGCGTCGGGCGGGCTTCCAGGGCGGCGCGGCGGGCCTTGACCTCCCGGTACCCGGCGCCGCCCAGCGCCAGGGCCAGCAGCTCCGCCTGGTGCGCGTCAGGCGCGGCGGCGATCACGGCCGCGATGCTGTAGTGCAGCCCCGCCTGCATGGCCTGCACGATCGCCTCCGGGTACCGCAGCACGCGGAGCTTGTTCGTGGTGAACGACTGCCAGCTGCCCAGGCTCGCGGCGGCGAACAGCTGCTCGAGTACGTCGCGGTCCTCGGTGTTCGTGCCGCGCGCGGCGGCGTACATGCGGGCCCGGGCGGTGTCCTCGTCCACGCCGAGCGTCAGCGCGACGAGGCGCAGGGTGGCGGCCGCTTCCTCGTACTGGTTGAGGTCCTCGCGGTGCAGGTTCTCCAGCAGCGCGGCGCGGGTGGCCTGCTCGTCGGTGAGGTCGCGCACGTACACGGGCACTTCGGTGAGTCCGGCCTGCTGCGCGGCGCGCCAGCGGCGTTCCCCGGCGATGATCTCGTGCCCGTCCGGCGCGGGGCGCACGAGCAGCGGCTGGAGCACGCCCTGCTTCCGGATGCTGTCCGCCAGGTCCGCCAGCGCCTGCGGGTCGAAGTGCCGCCGGGGCTGGAAGGCAGCCGGGCGCAGATCCGCGACGGGCAGGGTGATGCTTGGCATGTCTGCCAGGGAGGACGCGCCGTTCAGCAGGTCCTCGATGCCGGGGCGTGGCGTGGGGCGCCGGCGGGTCATGCCGTCACCGCCACGTCGAGGTTCAGGGCGCGCGCGACGTCCGACGTGAGGCGCAGCACGTCCTGATGCACGGGGCTGCCCGGGGCGTACACGCCCACGGGGCTGCCGTCCGTCGTGGAGTCCAGCCACACGGCCGCGCGCTCCGGCACCGGCTCCCCCAGGGGCGTCAGGCCGTCACGGAGCATGGCCAGCACCTCACGGTCATGACTACGCCGGTCGTTGTACATCGTCGGGACGTACAGCGCCACGCGCAGCTCCGGCTGGAGTCGCCGGTAGAGCCGCGTGGCCTTCTGCAGGCCGGGCAGCGCGTCAAGGCCCTTCTGCCGGGTGGGGATGGGCACGATCAACCGGTCGGCGGCCGCGGCGCCCAGGATGGCCAGCTGCCCGACGCTGGGCGGGCTGTCGACGAGCACCACGTCATACCGGTCCCGCACGTGCTCCAGCGCCTGCCGCAGGAACAACTGCGAGCCGGGCGCGCCCAGCATGCCCGTCTCCGCGAGCGCCAGGTCCACCTGACTGGGGATCAGGTGCATGCCGTGCACCTCGATCGGCTCGGGCAGCGCCTCACCCTCGGTCGCCACCTCGTACACCGTGGCGGCCAGCGTGACGCCCCGGACGCCCAGCCAGGACGTCAGGTTCGCCTGCGGGTCAAGGTCGATCAGGAGGACGCGCAGGCCCGCGCGGGACAGCTCGTACCCGACGTCACGGGTGATGCTGGTCTTCCCCGCTCCCCCGGCATGGTTGAACACCGTTGCTGTGATCACGAGGCGAGCATACCCCGACCACGCGCAACGAGCCAGAAATCACCCCCCGGCAGGCAACCGGGGGGATCTAGCGAGGTGCCCCTCGCGACAGGTTCAGTGTATCACTCGTGCGTAGCGGTGGCGCGGCTGGTGGCATTCCGTCTGGCGAGGCGTTCCAGGATGTCGGGGTGGTCGTCGAGGACCTCGTCGGTTTCCCGGTCGCCGGTGTAGTGGGTGCCAGCGGCGGTGCGGCGCAGGGTGTGCGCCTCCGGGGTCACGGTGAACAGTTTAGCTGCCTGAACGGGACGTCCGAGCAGGGCGCTCAGCACGTTGACGATCTTGGAGAGGGATTCGAGGTCGATGCGTTTGACGCCGCTTTGGCGGGTCATGGCGTAGATGGTGTTGCGGTTGAGTTGCCCTTCCAGTTCGCGTTCCAGGCGGTACGCGCTGATGTCGTGGGCCTGCATCAGCCGGTGCAGATCGAAAGTGACGGTCATATACCGAAATGGTAGGACACTCCATCATAGATTGGAGTAAGGCGGGGTACATTGACCAAAAAAGCGTCAGCCCCGACCGCGAAGGTCGGGGGATCAGTGAGTAACCCCAGATGGATGGATAGTCTACCGCGCGGTGGCGCGACCGCGACTTCTGCTGTCACGTTGTTGCTTATGCGGAGAGGCATTGTGGGTGGGCGTCGCCTGAGTATGGGGCCATTCCCGAGCCGTCACGGTTACATGCTCGGGGGGCATTTCGTCACTCCCATAATACATCCGACACGCACGCTTGATTGCATCCTTTTCAGTTTGAGCTTCAACCAAAACATGCTCGACCCCAAATCTTTGCACCAGGCTTACTCTGAATGATTTGAATCCATGGACCTTCACGTCCCCTCCCCGCCCAGCGCGCCCAGCAGCGCCAGGGCCAGAGCGTGCGCGGGGGTGTCGGACAGGCCCTGAAACGGCTGGGCAAACACGCGCCGCTCAACCTCGGCACCGAACCCGTGACCCGGAAGTCCCGCCCAGGTGCGCCACATCCACCCGCGCGCCTGGCATTCCTGCCGCAGCGCCGTCTCCAGGTACACGAGGCTCTCCGGGAACGAGTGATCACCCAGCTCGCCGATGCTGTAGACGCCGTGCCAGCCCAGCTGGTCACCGTCGCCCTGCACGAACGCTTCCAGCATGATCAGGCCCCACTGCTCGGTCAGGTCGGCCTCCCTGATCCGCTCGGGCAGGTGCCGGTGCAGGGCGCGCAGGGTCTCGGGGAGGGAGGGGGCGGTCACGTGCGCCTCCCTCCGTGCCGGTACGCCCGCTGACGGTTGGCCGCCAGGATCTCGTGGACGACCTCCACGGGCGCCCGCTTCGGGGAGTAGCGGCGCATGGCGTCCCAGGCGTGGGAGACGAGGACATGCAGCCGGTTCAGGACGGCCGGGCGCCACTCCTCGCTCTTCCGGTAGTGCTCCAGGGCCTGACTGGTCAGGGTGTGCAGGTGCATCAGTGTTTCCGTCCAGCCCTCAGCGCGCAGGTCACGGTCCCCGATCCAGCAGTACTCGGCGTCGCACCCGGCCCAGTAGCCCGGCTGGATGAGCTGCCCGAGGTCGAGGGCACGCACGATCACGTCGCCCAGTTCGCGCACGGCCTCCCGGGGCGTCTTGGCGGTCCACGCTTCGGTCACCTCACTGTGGATGAGGGCGAGGTAGCCGGGCAGCTCGTCGCGGTTGGCGTCCGGGTTGAAATCGAGGCCCCAGCCGTTGGCGGCGTTGATGGTGCGGGCCTCGGTGGCGAGGTCGTTCAGTAGCGGGTCAATCATGGTGTACCTCGGTGGTGTGCGCCAGCGCCCGCAGGTGCCGACGCTGCGCGGGGCGGGAGAGGGAGAGGAACTCGGCGGGGGAGAGGGAGGTCACCTGGAAGCCTCAACGGGGATGAGGTTCCGAGGGAGCACGGCCACTTCATGAGCGCGTCCCTTGCGATCAACGATCCGAATCAGCAGGCGTCCCTCAGCGGATGTCCGGCGTAACACGGTGCCCTCCTCAGGGCGAAGGAAGCTGTTGAAGTCGCACCGAAGCCGCACGCGCTGGCCTTTCTTGAACCCGTACAGGTCCTCTGGAGCGTCCAAGCTGCTCACGCCCCCTCCCCCTGCCCCTCGCTGCAGTGCGGGCAGGGCACTTCTGCGTCATCGTCGATCAGTACCCGGCCTGATCCCTCACAGATGCAGGGGCGGGGAGCGTCGAAGGTCTGCACAGGCGGAACAACGACGGTCCTCAATTCGCCGGTCCAGGGGTCGCGGATCACGATGGTGTCAGGGAAACTGCTCACGCCCCCTCCCCCTGCCCCTCGCTGCCCACCCCGGCCTGAGCAGAGGTGTCCTCTGGGAAGGTCAGACGGGCGGGCAGGCCACAGGCCGGGCACACGTCCCCGCCGCGTTCCTCGCTCTTGATGATGCCGCGCGTGACGTGCCCGGACACGCAGCGCCACCGCAGCGCGTCATACCAGCGGTCAGGGATGCCCATCCACGTCGATTCACCACGCTCAGCAGCGGCGGCCTTGTGGGGGTCAAGGTAGGCGTTCAACTCCGCGATCCGGCTCATCGCCTCGGCGGGTGTGAGTTCAGGCTGCCACGTCACAGCGACTCACCCCCGGCCTGAGCGAGCGCGGCGCGGGCGATCTCACCAAAATCAACCTGTGCGTCCTCGTGCTCGTCAGGGTCCCCCGACCACAAGCGGCCTGCATGGTCGTAGTGGCGGAGCTCCGCGTAGTGCGCCAGCGCCTCCCGCAGCCCCGCCTCCGCTTCCGCCTGGGCGCGCAGGGTATGACGCAGTTGGGCGGCGCAGGTCCGCATGGCACAGGTCTCCTCGGGGGAGCCCGGCAGGCCCTCATCCCACTTATCCGCCAGCAGCGCCAGCGGGTGTCGGGGCCGGGTCGGGGCGGTCACAGGGTCTCCGGAGCGTAAGGGTCTGCATGGCCCGTGGCGGCGCTGACGGCGCTGGTCAACTGTTGGAGGGCCGTCCGCCCATGCCCCCGGTGGGCGCCCCGGCTGTAGCCGACGCGCCACGAGGACCAGTCCTCCATGACCTGACCGTCCGGATGTTTCTGGACAGCGTAGATCAGTGCCTGCGCGGCACGGTCACCGTCCGTGCGCAGCGCCGCGTTCTCGGCCTCCAGTTCCGCCACGCGGGCCTGCGCGGCGGCGAGATCGGCACGCAGCTGGTCGGCCTCGCTGTGCCCTTCCTTGTAGGTCAGCTCGTCGAAGGTCAGGTCGGGGACCAGGGCCAGGAGTTCAAACAGGTGACGGATGTACGTGTGCCGCCGGGTCATCGCCTCGAACATCAGGGTGAGGTGGTCCTCATGGCGGGCCAGATCCTGGAGTTCCCACTCGTTGTAGTTCAGGGCGTCCAGCAGTTCCTGGATGTGGTGCACGACCTTCTTCCGGAGGGGCTTGTGGTTGTCACTGAGGACCTGCCCGTACTTCCGGAAGCCTTCCAGGACGCGGTGGTCGGCAACCTGCACGAGCAGGGGCGGCAGCAGGGGCTTGATGGCTTCGGTCAGGGCGCAGGTGGGCTGTTCAATCTGGGTCATGGGGTGTCCTTCAGCCCGAGGGCCGTGCGAATGAGGTGGGAGACGGTCACGCCCTGCTCGGCAGCCATGGCGTTCAGCTGGTCGATCAGGTCCTGGTTCAGCTCCACCGGGACCGACACGCGCTGCGGCAGGGGTGCGAAGGGGTAGTCGTACCCCAGGGCGTGCAGGTCCCCGCGGAGGGCGACGGCGTGCAGCAGCCAGGCCTGCGCGGCGGGACTGCCTGGCAGGACGTCCGCGAGGCGCGCCGCCTCCTCGGTGGCGGTCCTGAGGGCCCGGCCCCACCACGTGCGGTGGTCCGGACTGTGGTCCCCCCAGGTGGCCTGCGTCTCAGCGGGGCCACCTCCCGCGTAGGCGTGCCCGTGCACACCTTCGAACGTGACGCACTGGCACGCGCGACGCGGCTTCCAGCACTGGTCACAGCGCCGCGCGAGGTTCCGCTCCTGCTCAGGCGTCAGGGTCATGGGTTCGCCTCGACCTGCCGCTGCAGGCCTGCGAGCCCCTGGCGGGACAGCACGAACTCTCGCAAGGCCTGCACGTCCGCCTCGCCGATCGCCATGAACGCCATGACGGGCTGACCGGCGATGCTCTCCAGGATCCCGGCGGCGACCTTTGGCAGTTCGATCAGGGCCTCGGCGGCGGTGGTGCCGTCACGGGTACGGACGGCCGTATCGGCCAAGATCATCAGCCGGCGGCGGTTGGCGAGGCTTCCGCCGGGGTGGTCAGTCGACATGTGGGTGCTCCTGGCGGGCGCGGGTGAGGTGCGCGCGGGTCTCGTCGAGTTGCGTCAGGGCGTCTACGAGGGTGAGCGCGGTGGAGTGAGCGGTGAACAGTGCGGCGCGCTGTGGGCCGGACGTCGCCTCAGCAGCGGCCCACCAACGGTCAGCGTCCTCCCGCGCGGCGGCGATCTCCTCGGCGAGGCCCTGCGTGCGGGCGGCGGCCGCGATGATCTCCGCGTCGTCAGGCTGGGCACCGTCACGCGTGCTGAGGCCCAGCGCGTCGATCAGGCTGTCGCGCAGGTCTGCCGTTTCGCGGTAGGCGGCGTCCCATTCACGGCGTTCCTGCTCGATCGTGCCGAACGCGGCCGCGTCGCGCGCTTCGAACTGACTGAACGACCCTTCGGTGAAGCCGCACAGAGGCCGCAGGGCCTGGATGCACTGCCGCACCTGATCGCGGTCCTGCTGCGCGAGGCCGTGCAGAAGTCCACGTGAGAGCCGGCGCAACTGCAGCCGATCAGCATTCAGGCGGGCCGTTTCAGCCAGTTGCCACTCGTCGGGGGTTTCGTCGGGCTGGAGGTTCCGCTGAATGAACATCGTCATGGCGTCCATCAGGTGATTCATCAGGCCACTGACCGCGTCGAACGGATGTGGGAACAGCAGCACGACCTGGTCGTCCCGCTGCCCGTCCTGCATGAACCGCTGGACGGCGTCCGCGCCGCTCTCGCCTGGGCGGAGGTCCGGCGCGGCATTCTGGAGGATGACGCCCAGCGCCCGGTTGCCCAGATTGAATGGCACGACCGTCAGGCTGTGAACGGTGTCAGGCCCGCCGAACAGCAGGACGCTGCCCTTGAAGTTCTTCTGGGCGTGCTGCTTGACCTGCTGGTAGTCCAGCCACGCGTCGCCACTCAGCACCGGCGGCCTCCGTGGCGGTAGCCGCGGTTACGGTTCGCGTCGAGGATCCCGGAGATCAGGTCGGTGGGCGTGGTGCCGCGCGGCTGCTCGCACAGCAGGACCCTGTTCGTCATGACGATCAGCGCGGCGAGGTCCATGACGAGCTGCGTGGCGGTCTGCTCGGGGGGCTGGTCCTTGGGAGCCTTGCGGTACCGCTCCAGGACGGCGCTGGTCAGAGCGTGCAGCTGCGTTTCGTGCGCGTTGCGACTCCAGCGGACGCGCAGGCGGGTCGGGAGGGGCGGGCGGCGGTGCTCGAGCGTCGTCAGGAAGTTCCCGATCAGGCCCGGGCGGATCAGTTCGCACAGGTCCAGCGCGCGGACGATCACGTCGCCCAGCTCCCGCGCGCGCTTGGCGCGGCTGCGTTCCTGGTGCGCCTCGGTGATCTCACTGTGGATCAGCGCGAGGAAGGTGGGGATCTGCTCGGGGGTGAAGTCGGTGCCCCAGCCGTTCGTGTGGTTGATGCTGCGGGTGTCGCTGGCGAGATCAGTGATGGTGCGGGTCATCATGCGGCGTCCTTGGGGTGCTGGACAACGGTGGGGGTGGGGTCGAGGGGGGTGCGGAACAGGACCATGGCGCCGACGGCGCGCACCGTCAGCAGGCCGTGCGCGTCCAGCAGCGCGAGGGCCGCGCGGACGGTGTCCGGAGTGAGCTTCATCTCCTGCGCGAGCGTGTCGGGCGTGCTGCTGGTCTGCCGGGCGGAGTGGTGCCGCAGGCGGTTCAGGACGCGCGTGGCAGTGCGGGTCAGGGGCGTGGCGGGTACCTGGGGCAGGAACGACTGGAGGTGCTGGTAGCGGGTGATGGCGACGGAGCGGCTGGTGCCGTGGATGACGAGCAGCTGGGCGTCTTCCCACGTGAGGAGCGCCAGGGCGTCGGCGACGTTCACCTGGTTCTTCAGGCCGAGGGCGCTGCGGAGCTGATCGAGGCTGAACTGCTTCTTCGGGTGCCGGGCGAGGTACGCGCAGATCTGGTCGGCGGTCGCGGCGGCACTCGCCTGCCGGGCAGTGACGGTCGAGGCGCGCCGGGCCTCGCGGGCCTCCGGGGCGGCGCTGGTCTTCATTTCCGGCCACGTCACGAAGCGGTACTCGAAGGGAGGCTTGGCGTACCCCTTGCGGCGCGTCCCGGGTCGTTTCTCAGCGGCGCCCTGCCTGACGAGACTCAGCAGGCGTTTGCTGGTCAGGGTCGGGTCGGCCGCCTGCTCACCGATCGAGGCACGCACCTCACCGCACACCAGCCACCGGCCCGCGTTCGCGTGCAGCGCACGGGCTTCCAGGGTGCCCTGCGTGGCGGTGGCCGGGTCGATGGGGCGGACGGTCACTCGCCCCTCCAGGGTTTCGTGACCTCGTACCGCTGCGCCTGCCCCTGCTGCTCGGTACCCAGGTGCGTCAACGTGAACCCCTGGTCCTTCGCGGCCTGCACGTACGCCTCAATGTCCTCCGGGCTCGGTACGTCGTCCGCGTACCCTTCGAACAGCACGTGGAAGCGCCGGAGGGTGGGGCTGCGCTTCGGGTGGATGGACACCCAGAACTGCGGGCGGGTGTAGCACCGCCTGACGCCCCGGTGCCCGTAGTTGAAGGCCTGGAGGATGAAGTCCTGGGTGTTCACAGCGGCACGCCCTGCGCCTTGAGTTGCTGGCGGACGCGGGCCTGCACGGTTTCGTCCGGAGCGAAGAAGCCCAGGGAGCCCCGGCAGGGAACGGGGTCCAGGAGGCGCACGGGGGTGCCGACGTGCAGGTGCAACTGGTTCGGGTCCACCCAGGGGCCGGTGCCGTTCTGGTCCACGGCCGTGAGCGTGAAGGCGCCGATGACCGCGCCGACGGTGCAGTCGCCCTTCAGGATCCGGTGCCCGGTCAGCTGCCGGATGAACGGCACGGCCGCGTCGTCGAACGTCCGGCTGGCGTGCAGGAGAACGACCTTGCCGATCTGCCGGCGGGCCTGGGCGAGCAGGCCGGGGCTGCGGAGCCAGTCGCGGTTCTCGACGGGCTTGCCGTGGTCGAGGATGGCGGTGCCCCAGGGTTCACGGATGCTGAGGGCCAGAAGGGGCGCGGGTGGGGTGGTCATGCGGATGCTCCGGGGTGGCTCTTGAGGGCGTACTCGTCGAGGAGGGCGGCGCGGCGCTCGTAGTACGGGGCGTCCAGGCGGCGCCGGCGGGCGAGGTCCCGCTGGTACACGGCGGCCTCGCGGAAGGCGTGGGCGCTGCCCCGGACGAATGTCAGGGCGTTCAGGAACGTGAGGACGTGCGGTCCCTGTTTCAGGGCGTAGCGGATGGCCCACAGGGGCAGGTGGTCGTGGTGGCTCAGGCGGGCGAGCAGCACGTCACTGCGCCAGAGGGCGACTTCCCGGCTGGTGTGGTCGAGGCCGCTGTTGCGCTTCCAGCGGAGGTCCGTCCAGCGGATGGCCTGCATCGCCTGCCCGCCCGGGCGGACGCTCAGGGAGAGGAACGCGTCGCACTTCGGGCAGGAGCCGTGCCCGGCGTTGTGCCCGTGCAGCATCGCGAGACTGAGGGCGACTGCCGCCTCGTGCCCGCAGGCGGGGCAGGTGAAGGGCAGGCGGCTCACGCGGTCACCCGGCGGAACTCCACGGCGAACAGGTAGGGGTTGGCGTCCCAGCTGCCCGGGCCGTGTAACTCCTCCCACTGCTGGCTGAACGCGGCGACCGGCTCACCCAGGCTGGCCTGGGCGCGCTCCACGGTGATGCCCTCGGCCAGGGCGTCGGCGTCGCTGAGGTCCTGCAGGCGCTGCACGCGGACCGTCAGGATTTCCAGGGTGATGCGGGACGCCCAGCGGGGCATGAAGCGGGGAGACGTCCAGCGCAGGGCGTGCCCGGTCCAACTGGCGGCGTACAGAACGCTCTCGGTCGTGCGCAGGCTGGCGGGCACTTCGGACGCCCGGCGCCGGTCACTCCAGCCCAGGTACCCGGCGGGCAGGCTGTCCCACGCGTCACTGTCCGCGCTCGGGTCGGGCAGGAAGGCCTCCTTCACCCAGAGGTGATCACCGGCGCGCCCCATGGGGCACAGGTCGAGCAGCTCGGCGTGCGTGACGTCATGCCAGCTCATGCGGCGGTCCCGGAACGTCCAGTCGAACCCGGGGGTGCGGCTCGGGCCGAACTCTGTGATGGTGCCCATGCCGGGGAGGGCCGTGAGGATCCGGCGGGTCTGGGTCTTCGTGCCGTCCAGGATCTGCTGAACGCGCGGGCCGGTGAACACGATGGGGCGGGCCGTGCTCATGCGTGCCCCCGGGTGCGGGCGCGCTCGGCGGCGCAGGTGGGGCAGGGGCAGCACGTCTTGCGAACGGCGTCGAACGCGCCCGAGAGGACCGGCAGGAGGTGGCGGGCGTCGCCGTTCACGACGGTCAGTGCATTCCCGCTTGCTGGGACGGCCAGGAGGGCCACGGAGAACCCGGCGGCGCGCAGGTCGTCCACGAGGCCCTGCATGCGCGTCTGGAGTTCCGGCGTGAGGTCGGGATGGGTGAGCGTGTCGGGGAGGGGCGTGCCTGCGTCGAAGATGATGTTGCTCACGCGGCCACCGCTCCGGTGCGGCGCAGGCGGTCGCGCAGGTGTGCCTTGCGGTGGGTGTCGGTCGGATACTCGTGCTCCCAGGCTTCGACGAGGTGCGGGGGGATGGCCTGGTCGGCTTCCATGCGGGTGCCGCTGGCGCGGGTGGGGACGCCGTGGTCCGTGAGGTACGCGGCGCAGCTCATGGCGGCCAGGTACGGGTTGGTGATGGGCGCGGGCTGGGGCATGGGGGTCTCCTGGGGTGCACTGACGTCAGTGCGGACCTGCTGGGCCTGGGTGAGTTCACTCTCGAGGCGTTCGCACTCGCGGTTCAGGTGCGCGATGACCTTCTGCGCTTCCTGCCCGTCGCGTTCGAGCTGCTGGATGCGGTTGCGGGTGTCCCGCTCGCGGTTGACCGTGGCGCTGCGCTCGCTGGCCAGGGTGTCCTTCAGGCGCTGGACCTCCGCGTCCGCCTGGGCCCGCTCGCGGGTGATCTGGGCCTGCGCCGCGTCGAGCATCCGCCGGGCGTCCGTGGCGTCCGCCTGGGCCTGATCGGCCGCGCGGGTCGCCATCTGCACGTCCTCCTCGACGGCCGCGCGCAGCCCCGCCTCCCGGGCGTCCAGCTCGGCGGCGCGGGCGTCCAGGGCGGCGGCACGCGCGTTGAGGTCGGCCACGCACCGCTGGTAGTCGGCCTTCATTTCCGTGTCGGCCTGCGCGATCATCCGCTGCAGGTCCGCTTCCTTCTGATCCATGAACGCCTGCGCTTTGGCCTGCGCGAACTGAACCTCGGCGTTCATCGTGATGAACAGCTGCTCGTCGAACTGCGTGATCTGCGCGTTAATGTCGCTCACGGCGACTTTCGACCCGCCGCGCATCAGGCCCGCCACGCCGGACTGCACGCAGCTCAGCGCCAGGCGCACCAGGGGCGCGGAGGCCGTGTCGGTGTGCTGCGCCAGGAGACGGCTCAGGAGGTGTTCCGCGTCGCGGATGTAACGCCCCAGCTGAGCGTCAGGCATCGTGCGGATGGTGTCCTCGATGCGCCGGGCGACGTGCAGGCTCTTGGGCGTGAGTTCCACCCGGTCGAGGTGCAGCACCAGCTCGTGCTCCCCGACCTCGTACGTCCTGAAGCGGTGGTCTTTGCCGTGCAGGGCGCGCTGCACGGCGCTGGCGATCAGGTACCGGCTGCCCAGGGCGTTCACGCGGCCACCTCGTCGGCGGCCGGGGCGACCTGGAACAGCAGCAGGCTGCCGACGCGGGTCCAGCGCAGGCGACTCTGGTGGTAGTGCAGGACCCCCAGGGCTTCCACGACGTCCTCGCGGCTGACGTACGCGGCGACGGCGAGGTTCGTGATGCTTTCCTTCCCGCCCCGGTCCGTGACCAGCAGCAGGACCTGTTCGACCTTGCGGCCCAGGTCGGTCAGGTGGTCCGCCTGCGGCATGGGGATCTCGCTGGTGATGTCCTCCAGGCGGTACGTGGCGCGCACGCCGAAGCCGCTGCCGTCCTCGCGGACGATCACGTTATCGTCGGTGAGCATCTGCACGGCGGTCCGCAGGTGACTGAGGGCCAGGCCGGTGGCCTTGATCAGGTCGTTCTCGGTCATGGCCTTGCCCGCCTCGGTCAGGGCGGTCTTCACGACCGCGCAGTTCTTGACGCGCTGTTCGAGGATCTCGGTGGGGGCGATCACGCCGCTGCCGGGCTGGCGCGGCGCTTCAGGCTTTTTTGCGGGGACCTGCTCGAACTGGACCTGGGGGCGGGTGTCGCCGGGCACGCGGTACACGTATGGCTGGTCCTCGTTGATGCGCTCGACGAGGCCTTTGACGAGCAGGCGGTGCAGGCTCATGCCCGCGAGGCCGTTGGTGACGTTCAGGTGCGCGGCGATGGGGGGGATGACGGAGGGACCTCGTGCGTCCAGGTACGCCAGTGCGCGGCCGTCCACGGATTCCGGGTCGGGGCGGGCCGGTGCGGCCGGTGCCGGTGCAGGCTCGGGCGTGACGGCTTCAGGGTCGGCGCTGCTGGGCTGGCCGGGTTCCTCGCTGTCCTCAGTGTCGCTGTCGGGGGTCTGCGCCATGGTGTCGGCGTAGTCGAGGAGGACCTTGACGCCGCTGCTGGTCGCCCGGTGCCTGTAGGGGGTGCCCTCGCGGGCGATGAGGCGCTGCGTGGCGTAGACGCTCAGGGTGCTGCCGACGGTGCCCTTGGGCAACGCGGTCTGCTCGATGATCTCCACGGCGGTCGCGCCCGGGTGCCGCGCGACGAACAGCAGGATCTGCAGGCGGTTGGGCAGGTCGCTCGCCTCGATGTGCTCCAGGCCCGGCGCACTGACGTCAGTGCGCGGCGTGGGAACGGCCGGTGCCGCCAGGACCTCGGCGGGTTCGGTCGTGACCTGGGTTGGCGTCTCCACCCACGTCGGAACGGGGACCGGCTCGACTGGCAGGGTCGGCAGGTCCTGGGTGGGCTGCGCCTCCTGCTGGGTGTCAGCCTGAGCGGCGACGTCGCTGACGTGGTGCATAGGTGCCACCCCGTCAAAGTAGTCCGCCGCGTTGACGGTCCGCGTGGCGACCTGCGCTGCGTCCGCGCCGGTGTGGATGTGCAGGAAGGGAGCGATGATCGCGCCGATGCTCCCCAGGCGGTCGCGGGCGCTGAGGCTGACCGTCAGGGCCCGCATGGCGTCGGCTTTCTTCTGCTGCAGCTCCTCGATCTCCTGGTTCAGGTTCGCGATGACCGCCTCGTGATGCTCGAGGCGCGCGGCCTGCTGCTCCAGTTCGATCAGTTGGGCGCTCAGGGGGGTGGTGTCAGGGGTGGTCATGTCAGCTCCAGTCGCCGAACAGGCTCGGCATGCGGGTGGGGGTCAGTGCGGGCGGCGCGGTCAGGTCGGGCGGGGGAGAGGCGCGCGCCTGCGGCGGCGGGGGGTCGGGCGTCAGGGCCGGGATGGGTGGCGGTGCGTCCAGCGGGCACCACCCGCCGGGCCGCGCGAGGCCTTCACCGCCGGGCGCGCGGACGTGCGCGGCGCGGGTACCGTCGGGCCACGTCAGGACGCCGGTGACGGTCGCGCGGGGGAACACGTCGGTGCGGACCTCCTGCCCAGGCTCGGGGAGGTCGGTGGGGTCCGGGGCGGCAACCTGGTCAGGTTCGACAGGATTAGCGCGCGCGGCCTCTGCTGCGGCCGGGGCGCTGCCCTTCACGCGGGGCACGTACCCCAGCGTCCGCAGGCGCGAGTACTCGTCCATGCTCAGGTCCTCGACCGTGCAGGCCTGCGCGGCCATGGTCACCTTGAAGCGGTCCCCGAACCCGGCAGGGTGATCGCAGGTCACGGCATGCAGGAAGCCGCGGGCGTTTCGGGCAATGAGGACCCGCATCAGCGCCACTCCTCGCCGTGCTGCCAGTGGCTGCCGTCGCTGTTCTTCCGGGCGAGCTTCAGGAGCTTGCGGGTCATATCGAGGCGTTCCAGGGGGATGCCCAGCCGCTCAGCGGTCGGGCGGTCCACGAGTTCCTGCTGCATGAACGCCAGGAGGAGGCCTTGCTGGAACGCGGCGACCTCCACGATCAGGCGGCAGGCCTGCGCGTACTTCTGGAGGTGCGCCAGGTCCGCCGGGCTGGTCAGGGCGCCCACCCGGGCGATGACGCCCTCGATGTCCAGCGCTAGGTCCAGCAGGTAGTCCGCCTGACCGGGGCTGGGGCAGCGGACGTCCAGCAGGTGCGCGAGGTGTGCCGTGAAGCCCGACTCGGTCAGCAGGTGCTCCTGTCCCTTCGCGGCCGCCAGTGCCTCGGGCAGCGTGGCGTCTTTCGGAGCGAGGCGCAGCGCGAGGTCGCGCAGTTCCGCGCTGATCGGCGTGACGACGGCCGCCATCAGCCGGCCCGTCCGATGCCCCAGCGGGCGCAGTAGTCGTTCGCGTGATCCCAGCCCGGGTACCACTCGCTCCGCACCTCGCCCTGCACACCACCAGGGCAGGCGCGGCGCATGTGGTCCATGCGGGCCGCCCAGCCCTGCGCGAACCCCGCCGCGCGCGTCAGGGAGTCCGCGTGCGCGACGACCTGGCGGTTCAGGACCACCGCGACACGCGTGGGCCGGGAGGGCGTGGTGGCCGCCTGGAACAGCAGGGAGGACGGCTCGGTCGTCACTGCGTCCCTCGGTCCTGCTGGACGGCGGGGAACTGCACGATGCGGGGCACGAATCCTTCGCGGTGCAGGGCGTCCGCGTGCTCCAGGATGCGGGCGCGCATTTCCTTCAGGGTGCTGCAATCCTCGACGAGCGCGCGGCCCAGTCCGGCCTCCTCGGCCAGGGCGATCAGTTCATGCCGGGGGTAGCGTTTGAGCCACTCGTCGGTGAGTTTGAAGTCGCGCGCCAGCGCGGTGTTCGCGCCAGTCTGCGCGGCGAGAATGCTGTACAGCGGCGCGGCGGGATGTTCGGCCATGCTGTAGTGCACCCAGTCGTACGTGACGGCGGCCGTGAGGGTGTTCAGAGCGTCGAGCAGTTCGGTCTGCGTCCAGGTGGCGAGGCGTTCGAACAGCTTCACGCTGTCCGCTTCCACGCCGCCGCGCAGGTGGCCGACGCGGACCGTGGAGGCTGCGTCGACGCCGCGGTTCGGGATGCCCTGGACGCGTGCCTGGAGTTGATCGAGCCGCTCGGCGAGCAGGGTGGGGATCAGGGCGGGTTCTGCGACAGGCACTTCGGTCGAAAGGCGGACCCCGGTGCGGCCCTCGCTGCCGTTGGCGCTGCCGCCCATGATCAGCCCGTGCACCGCGAGGATCAGACCCAGGTGCGGGTGGCCCAGCAGGCTCTCGCGCAGGGCGCGGGCGCGGTAGTGGTGCGCCTCCAGGAATGCCGATTCCGGCATGGCGCGGACCGGGGCGTCCGGCGCGGCCTGACCGGTGGCGACGGCAGCGGCCTTCGCGCTGGCCTTCAGGCGGTATTTCTCGCTGGTCTCGACCTTGCCGGAGGAGGTGTTCACGAAGTAGATCAGGCCAGTCGGGGCGGTGTACGAGTACTCGTACTTCTTGTTGCTATCAAGGGAGCCCCACAGGCTCGTGCCAGTCTCGACCGCGACGAACTGGTGCTTGCCTTTCGCGCGGGCCTTCTCCGCCTGGGCGTTCGCCCATTCCAGCTGCTTCTGCAGGGCGCCGTTCTTGTCCTCGAAGTACGGGGGGAACGCGTCGAACAGGTCCCGGCGAACCGCGAGGCCACTCTTCTCCACGTTGAAGCGGGCGTGTTCGACCAGGAACTGCCCGTCGGTGAGTAACTCGCCGAGTTTCTTCGCGGAGTGCCCACGCTGCGCCCAGTTCAGGAGTTCCTGCTGCAGCTGGGCGCCGGTCGCGCGGGCGATGACCATGGCGGACGCGAGGCTGACCTGTCCGTTGTCCAGCGCTTCACGGGTGGCGGTCAGGAGGTTCTTCGCGACGAGGATACGGTCCGCGACGGGTTGCGCGGTCTTGAAGCCGAACATGGCCTGGATCTCCTCGATGCTGCGTCCGGCGGCGTTCAGGCGCTGCATGGCCTCGCATTCCTCCAGGGCGGTCATGGAGCGGCGGCGCATGTTCTCCGTGGCGCTGATGCTGAGCGCCTCGGCGTCCGTCAGGTCGCGGATGTTCACGAGCAGCGTCAGCGCCGTCTCGCCGTTCTCCTGGCGGAGCAGCTGCGCGCGGCGGCGGGATTCACCGGCGACGATCTCGACCTGCCCGTCGGCGTTCCAGCGGCCCGTGGCGTTCTCGATCTGCCCCTCGGCCTTCAGGCTGGCGGCGAGTTCCTCGATGGCGGCCGGATCGTAGTGACTGCGGACGTTGCAGCCGCTGCGCGCGGTCTGGCCCAGGGGCACGGCATGGAGGCCCAGGGTGCCAGGCGTGAGGTCGGCGGAGGAGAGGAGTGCCGGGGTGCCGGGCGGGACCGCCGGGGCGGGGGTGCCGTCCTGGTCGGCGACGGGGTTCTCCCTGGCGGCTTTGCGGGTCTGCTTGACCTTGATCTGGGCGGGAAGTTCGGTGGTCACGGGGTCCTCCTGGGTGACGGGGCGGTCGGGGCGAACCAGGGTGCAGTCCTCGGCGGGCACGTTGTGTTCCACGCCGTCCACGTCGAGATCGACGATCAGGACACTGCGGTCGATGATGCTAGGGCGGACGCGGAGGACCGTGCCGGTCACGGGGCCGCTCAGGCTCATGCCGGTGACGGTCTGGCCGGAGCGGAAGGTCACGCGGCCCCCACGAACAGCTCGCGGAACGTGCGCAGGAACCGCTCCTGACGCATGACCTCGGCGACGTGCGCGCGGCGTTCCTCGGCGGTCGGCCAGGGGCGCGCCTGGTGCCAGTGGACGTTCTGCCACGCCCAGTGCACGGTCATGCGCAGCGTGTCGCCGCAGACGACGGTGGCCGGGACGCCCCACAGGGTCAGGTTGATGTAGCTGGCGTAGCAGCTCGTCTGACTGAGGTCCTGCACGGTCCAGCGCGTGTGCAGGGGGCTGACGCCGTGGGTCGTGAGGTGCTCGGCGAATGCCAGGACCATCCCGCACGTGCCGCACGCGGGTTCGTTCGCGGTGAGGATCTGCCCGGGCGTGAACATCGCGCGGGGTTCACTGGCGGTGAGAAGGTCTACCATGACGCGGTTCAGGCAGAACGGCGTGAAGAACTCCCCCCGGTCCTGCTTGTCGAGCTTGTGCCCGATCTCCATGTATAGCGGGCCCAGCAGATCCAGGAACGGACGGTGCTCCATGTCCACGACCAGTTGCCGGAATGCGCGGACGATCACGTCCAGGTCGTGCGGGCTCAGGCCCTTGATGGTGTCGAGGTACAGGCCCTCGGCGCGCCCGGCGGTCAGGGCGCAGGCACCGGCGGTCACCATGCGGCGGTACGCCTCGCTCACGCGGATCTGCTGCACCTCCTGGAGGACCTGCGCGAACGGCAGGCGCAGTGGGTCGCCCACGAGGCCAGTCGCGGCCTGCTGCGCGCCCCGGTCTCGGTCCATCGCGGCCTTCAGGCGGCTCACAGTGTGCCGTCCTGTCCGGAGCGGCAGGGGGCAAGGATCGGATCGGAGGGGCTGACACCATTGGCGACGGCCATCGCCCGGTAGCTAGCGTGCAGTTCGTGGCCGCCGTCGCTGACGCTTGTCAGGTCATACCGTCCGGAGAGGGTGCCGAGCCGCACGGCGAGGTTATGATCTGCGCCGCGCAGGAGGAACCCGGCGCAGGTGCGAGGAGTTTCCATGCCCGCTTCGTGGCAACTGAAGACGCGGTCTGACATGTCGTAGCTCGTGCTGGCGGAGTGACGGAACGCCTCGGCGGGGAACTCTCCCGTGGCGTCGACGCGCCAGGGGCAGCGGGGGCATGGGCGCTGCATGTGTGGCCGGGTGGCGCCGCCAACCACGGTGACAACCTGATGGTTGTCTCCGGCGGGCCGGACTGCCGTCACCTGACCTTTCGCGCTGCTCATGCGGCCGCCTCGATGCTCGGGGCGGGCTGGGGGTGGTTGAGCATGAACGCCTCGTGGTCCCGGAAGGTGCTGTCGACGAGTTCGCTCAGGGCGATCAGGTGGCGTCCAGGGCGCGTGAGCCACTGGCCGCGCAGGTACAGTTGCGCGCGGGCGCTGGGGGCGTAGGCGTGCGTGGTGCCGCGTCCGGTGCTCACGTGGCGCTGCAGCGCGGTGGGCGGCACGTGCCGGACCAGCCCGGCGAGGCGTGCCTGGTACAGCGTGACGCTCGCGAGGTTCACGTCCACGCCCAGCGCCACGGCGACCTGCTGGGCGCTCAGGGCGCTGAACGTCCCGAGGACCGCCAGGATGCGGGCGCGGGTGGGACTGACAGCCCAGCGGTTCACGCGCGCCGCCCGGGGGCCGTGACGTACAGGGCGTACGCGACGGCCAGCAGCAGCATGCCGGTCAGGGTGCAGGGGACCAGGGGGCGCAGCGCCGCCCACGTGAGCGCGGTGGTGTCGAGCGTGTCGCACACGGCGTACAGCAGGACGGCACCGAGCACGCCGAGGGTGATGATGACGTTGCTGCGGCTGGGGATGGGCAGCACGACGCGGCGGGCGGGGACGGTGAGGGTGATCGTCTGGGTGCGGCGGGTGGTCATCGCAGGTCCTCCAGCATCTGGCGGTCGAGGGTCCACGGCAGGGCGGGCAGCTCCTCGATGTGGGGGGCGGGGGCGGATTCGATCAGTTCCAGGCGCTCTGCGCGGGCGCTGAGCAGGCCGTACAGGAGAGCCTCTTTGGCTTTCTCGGTGTGGTCGCTGCCCTGGTGCGCGAAGGCGTTGACCTCGTCGGTGGCGTGGTCGAGCAGGGTGCGCTGGGGTTCGGCAGGGGTAGCTGTGGCGCGGGCGCGGCGGAACAGGTGCAGAAAGGTCGGCAGGCGCATGGGAGCGGTGAGGCGCAGGGTCACGCGGCCTCCTGCGTGGTGGTGACGGCGAGGAGCATGCGGGCGAGGCGCAGGGCGCGCAGATCGCGGTGAGCGCGCTGGGGCGTGCAGGGCAGCTCGTCGAAGATCGCGGCGTAGGCGACCTCGAAGCGGGCGCGGAGTTCCTCGGCGTACGTCAGGGCGGGCAGGTCAGTGTCGGGGTGGCCGGGGTACGCGATCACGCGACACCTTCAACGAGCAGGGTGTCGTGGCGGGCGGCGGCGGTCGCGGCGACCAGGGCGTCCTGGGCTTCTTCGCGGCTGCGGACGTTCATGCCGATGAACGCGCAGTTGAAGTGCACGGCGTGGCGGCCGCGTGCGCGGCGGTTCTTCTCGATGACGCGGTAGCTGACGCGGTGGCCGGTGTCGCGGCAGATGATGGTGACGCTGTAGATCCGGGTGGGGCTCATGTTGTCGAACTCGACCTGGAACCAGTCGACGCTGTAGTCGTGCCCGGCGTTGGTGATCACGGCGTCGGGCTTGACGAGGTTGTAGGGGACGCCGTGGATCTTGGCGCGGTCGTGCTCCTGGGCCATCTGTACGCGGAACTTGACGGGCGTGGGCTGCTGCGTCATTCTGAACCTCGTACCCCCACCGTTTGGATTTTGCTTGCAGGCGATCCGGTGGGGGTTTTTCGTCTCTTCTGAAAGTGTATATCAAGTGGACATTTTTGACAACATTCGTCTATGATGGCGATGGCTCAAATTTCGCACCGCGCAGGGCATTCAACTGCTAGCGTAAAGATTCAAAGGAGAACGATGACCCTCGACACCCCGCAGGAGATCGACAAGGCCCTTCGAAGCCGTGCGCTGGACATGCTGGACACGATTGATCGACCCAATGGACACATTCTTCGTGCGCGCGTCGCGCTGTTCTTCCAGCGCCGCGCCGCCATGGTGGAATCCCTCCATGAACTGGAAGACCACACGGACATCCAGTCGCGCGGCCTGAGCATCCTGCTCTGCGCGCAGCTGGGCCTGCATGAAGATGCGTTGAGCCTGCCCTTCGCGGATACGGAGGTGGACGCGGCCGAACTCAATGACCAGGACGGCGCCTACTGGGCGCACCTGGGCCGCACGGCCGCTCTCGTCGCCCAGGATCAGCCGCTGCTGGCGCTCGAGGAACTGGGTATGGCACGGGTGTACGCCATCCGCATCGGCATCCAGGAACACATCGAGTACGTCATGGGCGAGCGGCAGCGGATCGCGGGGAACGCCGGGTTCGGTTGCGCCGAGCAGTCCGCCAGGGTGCTGCGGCAGATGCGGCCCGGCACGGGGATTCACCGCTGGCATGAGCAGACGTACCTGACCGATCGGCTGGCCGAGGGGAGTTACGCGGTGGTGGCCCACCGGGACTTCGGTGGGCGGCCAGCTCACGCACTTGCCCGCGCCCTGCTGGGTAACGGCGCCTCTACCGATTCGGGGGAGCACCCCCTCCACCGGGCCGCCGAGATGTTCCGCGCTGTCCGCGACGGCCGCGCCCCGGGCGTCCCCATGTCAGGGACTGGCATGGTCAATACGTATACCCGGATCGCTGCTGGCCTGCACCTTGCCGGGCACGCCCGGACGTCCCGCCAGGCGGTCGCCGTGCTCGGTGAGCAGGTGCCGCGCCGCGCCGATCAGCGGGTGCTGTGGGCGGTCGCGCACCTGCAGGCGTTCGTCTACGGCGCCGAGGTGGACAGCCCTCTGGTGCTGCCCAGCGAGATTTCCAGCGCGCTTGACCGACTGAAGGAAACGGCTGGTGTGCTCGACTACCTGTCCGCGTCGGCGCCGGAGGCGCTGCTGCTGATGGCGGTCGCGCCGAATGCTCACCCGGCGGTCGTGCTGACGACAGCGGGCCTTTCACTGGACGGTGACCCGTCCGTGCTGGGTGAGATCAGGGGGCGTGTGGCGAGTGCCGCGGCGGTGCAGAGCGGTATCAACCGCATGGTGATTGCAGCTGCGGATGCGCAGCGGCGCGGCCTTGAGCGTCAGTGGGCTCAGGCGCATGCCACCCTGCAGTTCATGCTGCCGGACGCCGGAAATGTAAGCCAGAGTGTCCATTGTGGAGACGTGGCAGGAGGTGCGACAGTGAAGGCGTGAAAACCTTCATCACCGGTCTGCTGGCTCTCGTTCTCTCGGCTGCTCCCGCGTTCGCGGCGGGGCAGCCGTCTTCATCTGATCAGTCCGTTCAGCTGATCAAGGTCACGCCGAAAAGCAGTGGCCCCGCTCTGCTGAACGACGACACCTGCCTCGGCTGCTGACCGTTCAGTCCGGCTGCTTGTACAGCGTCGCCATCAACTGACCCAGGATTCGCCCCCGACCTTTCGCCAGGTCTGCGGGAAGAGCGAACAGTTCGCCGTCCTCTGTTTCCATGACGACGAGGCCTGAGAGTTTCTTGTTTGGGTTGACTCGAATCGAATGACCGGTGCCGGCGGTCGTGGCACCCTGGAGTGGGACTTTCAGTTCCCATTCCAGGACGTTTTTTAGCTCTGTGCCGTGCCCGAGATCAGCGCGAAAGGTCCGGAAGGTACTCCGGTGTTCTTCCGGGATGTTGAAGTACTCCCAGGCTTCCGTGTCGGATAGGCCCATGGTGCTGAGGAGGCGCTGTGCGGTGTTCTGTCTCATGGCGGCCAGATCGAGTTCGCCTGAGATGTATGCGGAGAGGGTTGACCGGGCAATGGCGCTGTCGCGGGCGAAGTCGGTGAGGAAGTAGTCGTTGCTGTCGAGCCAGTGCTGGAAGGCCTGCCCTCGGTCCGCAGGAGACTGTACCTGTGCAGGCATGGGGGTGACTTTCCGTCGCCTGTACTTGGTTTTGCTCGTTTCCCGTTCGACCATGCTGGTTGCCCCTCCTAATGTGTCCAACTATAGGACACTTTACATCACAATTTTATTCCTGCGCGTCGAAACGTCCGGTTCATGAAGCCGATGCGGTTCTGAACGAAATTTCACCTGCTAGGCAAAAGTGTCCATCAGATGTACACTTTATCCATGAAGGTTCTGTCCCCTGAAAATCTGGTCGCCAAGCGACTGGGGGCGAAGTACGCCAAACGCGCGCCCGCAGCGCGTGCAGCGCGCATCAACCGCAAAACCTTGATCGGCCTGGAACAGGGCGACATCAAGGAACCCAGCCACCGCGTCCTCAGCGGGCTCGCCCGCGCCTACAAGTGCAGCATCGACGATTTCTTCACCGAGGTCGCCGAGTCCACCCCCGCCGCCTGAGCAGCCGCTCACGGCGGGTCTTTCACGTTCCTGACACGGCGATACCTCGACCGCCGCAACGACGAGGATCCAGGGCGCAAGCCCAGCGTGCGTGCACGCGAGACGCATAACAAGACGCCGCTGAGGCCCAGACAACACTGTCCACCGGCCCAGCACACCGAACTTCCGGCTCTGTCTCACAGGACCGTCCCTCAAACCGGCTCAACGCCTCCAGCAGTCTCGCAACCGACGCTGAAGACGTCACAGACAGGTGAGTGGATCCATCCTCCGACGGGGTTTGACCGTGAACATGCGGCGGAGAGCGCATGTCGGGCGAGCAGCCCGGCCAGATAACTACGGATTCTGGTGAACCACTCCGCGCCGAGATCTCCCTGACGGCGCGTCACAGCGGGAGAGGCGGGCGAGACCCCGCCAGAACACGTCGGAACTTTAGAGGCCACCCACGCGGCCGAGAGCAGCAAAGCGTGGGCTGGTGCCCGGCCGAACTGGGCACGCGAAGCGGCGCGAGACGCCGCCCCGAACACTCAACCCCCGCGCCCACCCCCGGGCGCGTCACGGAACGGCCCAGCTGGTGGGCTGCCGGTTCGAGTCCGGCCCGTTCCCTCACCCTGCCCGACCCTGGTAAGTCCCTCCGGGGTGAGTCGTCAACGCCAACTGAACACTGGCGTGATCACCTCACGGTCCCGCACGGGCCGTGTTGACAGTGAGACGCCGCCGTGACCACCTGCACCGGTCAGCGGCTGACCACGCGGACCCCCTGCGCCGGGGATGAAGGTCCGGAAACCCAAATCAGGGGCACTGGCGCGCCCCGCCTCCCCACCGTGGTCCTCAGCGCCTCCCGTGCACGGGGGAGCCCGACAAGTGCTGAGCCTGGAGGTAACGCCATGGGTAAGGTGCGTTCCGCGACCGGCGGTCCCGGTCAGTGCTGCCGCGACCCGCCCTCACGGGGGTCAACGCCCATTCCACAGTGAGAAGTCAGGCCGCAGCGCCTGGCCTACACGCACCACGTGGTGCGCGCCCGTGACCGCCACCCCACCAGCAGCGAACCGCCCGCCCCACAGAGGGCAACTCGCGGCCCTGCACACCGGGAAGGTCACCCCAGACGCGGGGAGCAGCGTGACCGTCAGGCGGAGAGACGCCGGGACCCGAGCAGGCGCGGACAGCGCCTCGCCTCCACCCGCCGGAGAACGCGCGGAATCACCTCGTACAGCGTCGCGGCCCCCAGGCCGCACGGTTTCTCAGGGGCCACCCACCGACGAGGGCGGCCCCGTACTCTTGACCGCTCACCGTGGAGGTGACCTCCCATGCTGTTCCAGCAGTGCAGTCACCTCCACACGTGACGGCCCCGCGCGGGCCGACCGACAGCCCCGCCGGGGGGTGAAGCCCGGCCACACCACCGCTGGAGGTGTCCCGCGATGTAACTGCTCAGCTGCGACGCGCGTCCCTTCGCCCCATGCCGCCCACTCCGGGAGGTTCCCATGAAGTAGCCGTCCCTCATGTCCGCGAGGTGTCATCGGCCATCCCGACCGGGTGGCCGTCATCCCGGCCCAGGCAGGGCCACGCGCGGGTTCGACTCCCGCCGCTGGGACCAGTTCACAGGAGGCACGATGCCCTACATTCCACTTCTCCCCAGACCACCACGTAAGCCGCCGCCATCCACGCCGCTCGACGCGGCTGCGGCTCAGGCGCTCAGCACACCAGGTGCGCAGCAGCGCAGCCGGGACCAGTACGCTGTCAGATTCCTTCGCGATCACGCGGAGGACATCAGGCTCGCCGCGCAGCGCGACCATCAGGCTGAAGTGCGGGTCTGGGTGTCCGAGATGACCGAGACGGTGGCAGAGCATGCGGCCGCGCTCGGATATCACGTCACGGTGTACCTCGACGCGTGGACGTCCCGCCCGAATGGCAAGCTGGTCCTGAGCTGGCATCCGAACGGCCCTGGCCCTAGCGTGGAGCACCGCGCGGACGTCAGGACGGTGTGGGACGCGCTGCGCGGCATGCTGCGGATCCTGCTGAACCGCAACTGATTCCTACCAGTCGCGGTTCAGGGCTTTCTCGCCTTCGCGGGCGTAGTTCACGTACGTTTCGCTGGTCGTGATGCTCGCGTGCCGCAGGTGGTCCCGGACTGCCAGGACGTCCTTCGTTTCGCGGTACATGCGGGTGCCGGCGGTGTGCCGCAGGCCGTGCACTTCGCGTCCCTGGTACGGGATGCCTGCGCGTTCGCACAGCTGCAGGACGCGCTGCTCGACGGCGCGGCCACTGCGGAGCGTGAGGACGTGCGGGCCGTAGGACGGCGTCATGCCGATCCAGGCGAGCAGCGCGGCTTCCGAGCGGCGTGAGAGCGGCACCTGCTGCCGCTTCTGTCGTTTGCCGGTCACCGTCAGGTACGGCCGGTCCCCGCCCGTGCGGACGTCCGCGCGCAGCAGGCTCGTCATTTCCGTGACGCGCAGGCCGCAGTCGGCGCCGAGCAGCACCATGACCCGTTCCTGCTCGTCCGCGTGATCGAGCAGCGCCTGCACGTCCCGGTCCGGGTAGGGTTTGCGTTTCTCCCAGGCGGGCACCGGGTCGCTCGCGGCGCGGACGTCCGTGAACGGGGCCGCGTCGGTCGCGCCTGCCCAGCGCAGCGCGGCGAACACGGCCCGCGCGGCGGCCAGCCGGACGCGGACGGTGCTCGGCGCGAGTCCTTTCGCTTCGAGGTGCCGCACGTACCGGTACCCGTCGTTCGGTTTGGGCCGGACGAAACTCATGCCCGCCCCGGCTGCCCAGTCCGCGAGGAAGCGCAGGCCGGTCTCGTAGCTGTCCAGGGTGCGCAGGCTGACGCGTGCACCCCGGCCGCCGCGCAGCACCAGGAACGCTTCCGTGATCGCCCAGAGGCCTGGTACGTCCATGTCCCGCGCGGCGCGCAGCGCGTCCTTCCTGAGGGTGTCCGGCTCCTGGCTGCCCACCCGGTCCGCGCGGCCCTGCAATTCCAGGTTGTACGCCATCAACTCCAGGCCACTCATACCCGCAGCATACAGAGGTGCCCTCATGACCACGCACGACGCTCCCACGAATCCCGCGACGTACCTGACGATCACGACTGAGCAGCTGCTGCGCCTCGACGCGGCCCACCCTGGCGCCCGCTGGTGGCTCAAGGCGGACGCGCACGGTTCCTGGTCCGGCCCGGTGGTCAACCCGCTGGACATGATGAAAGACGTCGAGGACCTGGACGGTCACCTGCGCGAGCAGATCCTGAACAACCTCGACGGTGCACGCATCGGCCTGTTCAACGAGGACGTGATGCTCCTGATGCACCGCGACCAGCTCATCCGGGCGGGCGTGGACGCCGAGACCGCGGACGCGGCGGGGCGTCACCTGCTCGATCAGGTGTTCGGGGCGCTGGAGCTGGCCGGGCAGGGCGAAGGGGTCCTGTTCGGGTTCCGACCCGTGTTCCCGGTGACGGACGACGGAGAGATCCTCATGACGCCCCTGTCGGCTCAGCCGGGCGAGGTGGGCGCGTGACGTCCGGAACGGAGCGCGCCCTCGCCCTGATCAGCGAGGAGCGACAGCGGCAGGTGGACGTGGAAGGCTGGACGCCCGAGCATGACGATCAGCACATGGAAGGCGAGCTGGGCGACGCGGCCGCCGCGTACGCCTACGCTGGCGATCACAGCCCCGTGAACCCGCAGGACGGGCACGGCACCGACCTGGGCCGCGTCCTGTGGCCCTGGGACCGCGCCAGCTTCAAGCCCGGCGCGCACCGGCACAACCTGGTGCGCGCGGGTGCGCTGATCGTCGCGGAACTCGAACGCCTCGACCGGCTGGCCGGAAGCGTGCAGTACTTCGTGCGGGGCATGCCGGACGGTTCCCTGGAACTCTACGCGGCGGACAGCCGTGAGGCCCTGGCCGAGTACCTGGGGGGCATGCCGGTCGAAACCCTGACCTGGGTCGAACGGCGCGCGGCGTTCTGGATGCCGGGGCGTTCCTACAGTGTGTGCGCGGAGGACCTGTTCCTCGAGTACTACTCGGACGCTCCGTACCTGGGCGGCGCGGCGCGGCTGTGGCCCCTGACCTTCCCGAACGCCTGAGCCTGGGCGCGGGGGGTGACTCCCCCCTTCCCAGGGGGTGATCACTCCCCATCTGCGAACAGGAGTTATGCGAAAGCACATTAAGACGGGTGGCCCTGTGAGCTCACCCGGAGGTAAACGTGAATCCAATCACAAGGAACCTACGGGCCATGGCGACCGGGCAGCCCCATGCCACTCGCCTGCACCCGACCATGACGGTCGCGGACGCCATCGTCGCCCTGACGACCGACGGGAACCCCGGCGGGGTGATGGCCACCTGCGCGATCGCTACGTTCCACCCGCTGCTGGGCCCGCGCGCGCTGACGCACATCGACGAGTGCGGCCTGAGTGGCATGCAGACGTACCTGCTACTCAAGCAGTGCGGCACTCCGGCCCGCGCGGCCGCGCTGCTCGTCATGACTGTCGAGATCCGGCTGCCCACCCCTGAGGAGCTCATCCGGGATCTGGAGCAGCCGCTCTCTCCGATGCTGCAGCGCGCCCTGACCGACATCGTCCCGCAGCACGTCCCGGCCTTCGCCGGTGTGGACCTCACGCTCCCACAGGGGCAGGCATGACCGGGGAGAGCACTGTGCCCCATCACTCTCCAGCTCAGGAGATTGCGGAGGCGGTGAGCCTGCTGGATCTGGTTGCTGACTGGCGCTTTGCCGAAGGCCGTCTCAATGCCGCGAAAGCGGCGTGGCGTGCAGGCACCGTGAAACACGACGACGCCGAATTTGATGATGCTCGGAACGATTTCGACGCTCTGGATGACCAGACGTGCGCGCTAGACCCCGTGCGCCTCAGGGAGTTAAGCCGGGCCGTTCAGGGCGCATACATCACCCTGACTCGTGATCTGGCCGCAGCACAGGCTCAGCTCGCCGCCCAGACCGAGGCGCTCACGCCATCCGGGGACACGAAAGGTGCGTACATGGGTGAATTCCAGTTCGAAATGCGCGGCGTGGATGAAGAAGGCGAAGAGACCGACATCCGCATCGACACGCCCTGGGACACCATCAAGCAGATCATGGCAGCCATCCGGTCCCGCGCCGCTGCCACCCTCGCCAGGGACCGCCATGAATGAAGGTGGCCTGACGCTCGACGAGGTCATGGCCACCCCACCAGTGGTGCGGATCTCCACCCACCAGCGCGACCAGCGTCACTTCTGGCTGGGTGCGATGTTCGGCGCGTTCCCCGGCGCGCTCGCCCTCCTGGTGTGGCAGCTGCACGAATGGGCCCTGTTCCTCGCAGTGCCACTGGTCCTCTGGATGACCATGCGCATTCACGCCGCCTCGGCCACCATGCCTGTCGTGCAGGTCCTGCACGGGCACGTGATCGTCCGGCACACCGCCAATCCGTTCCCCCCAACTGGAGGCCCTTCATGACCCGCGCCACCGACGCGCAGATCCGCGTCTCCCCGTCCACCTGATGGGCGTGAAGAAGAGAGCCCGTGAATTCGCTGAGCAGGGCTTCCGGTTCACGGATCACGCCACGCGGCCCTACAGCCGCATTGATGCCCTGCGCAGCGAGGTCGCCAACCTGGAAGTGAAGCTCGTCGCTGCCCGCGCGCGCCTCGCGCAGGCAGAGGCCGCCGAGGCCCGCCCAGATCCGGACGAACGTGAACGGCGGATCCGGGCCCTGATCGCGAAGGTGTAGAGATGCAGCCGAATCAGACGGACGCGGCCGCCTGTCAGGCGCCCCCGACCCTGCACGACCTGGTGACGGGCGACGCGCCAGCTGCGCCCGGCGAGGCCTACAGTCAGGCCAGCGCCGCCTGGAAGGCCCGCCGCGTCCTGGCGTACCAGGCAGTGTGCCGGACGATCGGTCCGGACCAGCAGGCCCTGCTGAACACCCTCCTGGAAGTGCACGGGCACGAGTGCGCCCTGCGGGGCGCGGCCATGGGTGCCCAGGCGGCCCGCCGGGAGGCCCGGATCCGGAACGGTGAGCAGTCCCGGGCGCAGGCCGAAGCGGCCGCCCAGGCACGCCGGGATAACCGGCAGATCAACGACCTGCTCAAGCGGGCCGCTGACGAGAACGCCGCCCTGCGCCGCCGCGCGGACACCGCCGAGAAGGACCTCGCGGCCCTGCGGGCCACGCTGCCCGGCATCGAGCGGGTCATCCGGCAGGACATCATCGCCGCGGCGCCCGCCGATCACCGGCCCATCGCCCGCCTCGCCCCCCGGTCCGGCGTGCACTACACGTACCTGTCGCACGGGTTCCACGTCCGGCGGATCGCGCGGCGCATCGAGGAGTTCATGGCTGGCCCCGACTGCCGGGGGTACGCGCGCCCCGAGAAGCTCGCGGAGTTCCTGCTACCGGAAACGCCCTACCCGACATTCCAGCAGGCCATCACGCACCTGCTGCTGTGCCGCCGAATCATCCAGTCGCCGTCCGGCGCGTACCGCCTGCGCAATCCCAGTGGAGCGCCCAGGTGACCGACAACCAACCGAAGGAGTGAAGGTGAACTATCAACTCGTGGTGACCGGCGAGCAGCTGTCACTGATTAACCGGGCGGCCGAGACGGCCGCCCGCGTCAGCATCGGCCAGCTCGACAGCGTCGCGCACCAGCTGCTGATGGACCTGGAGTCCGATCCTTTCTGTGAGATCCGGGACGTCCTGGAAGGTGCACAGCACCTCATGACCGGTAGCCGCAGCCTGAGCGCCGCGCCCAACGCCGCGCTGCGCGACCAGCACGAGTGCGCGTGGAGCGTGTACCACGCGGCCCGGTACCAGCTGTACCGCGAGCACTGCGAGCGCGAAGGGACGCCCATGTCCGCGGCGACGGTGCTCAGCGCGCCGCCCACCCGTCACGGCGCGCACGACCCGCCCACCGTCACGCCCATCCCGGACGTTCAGGTGGAGATCGTCGATCCGTCCGGCCGCGTCAGTTACCGCCGCCCGCTGGGGCACCCGGACATCCTCGAGGCGCTGGCCCGCCCGGGCTACAGCGTCCGGAGGGCCCCGTGATGCACGACTGGCGCTTCGTCCCCGTGAAGGGCGAGGGGCACCAGTGGGTGTGCCGCTGCTGCGGCAAGGTCCTGCGCGGCGGGGCATGGGACGCCCGATGCCCGAAACGCTGACGCCGCCGCCCCCACCTGACCCGCCGGGTGAGGCGGCCATCCTGCGCCGCCGGCGCCTGCTGACCCTCGACCTCGCGCGTGAGACGACCCGTGACGTGATCGCCCTGAACCGGCGGCACGCGCACCTCCTGAAAGGAACCTCCCATGACCCACAATGACGCACCCTGGCTCAGCGCCTGGCTGCCCGACGGCCCCTGGCTCGGCCCGTTCCCCACCCGCGATCAGGCCGTGAACGCCGCACTCGGCGCCCCGCCCGTCGTCGCGGACCACCCGCGCGTGTACCTCGCCCGCGCGCAGTACCCGGATCTCGCAGGCCTCATGGGCGACGTGGACGCGTGGCTGGCCGAGGCCCGCGCGGCTGCCGGCGAGCAGTTCGGCCTTCCGGCCCGCACGTACCTCGCGGAGGTTCCTGCGCCCGCCCTGGATGACCTGCAGGCCCGGGTCGACGAGGTGATGAACGCCTGGGCGGTCGAGCACGGTCTGCACCCGACGTTCTACCGCCCGGTGGACGTCACGGAGCACCGCATCACGGACCTGCAGGGGCTAACCGCGTGAGCCTGCGCCTGAGTGCCCGCGTGGACCTCGACGGCGTCGTGCACAAGCACGACAAGAGCGGCTTCCCCCTGACCGAACTGACGCTGGCCCTCCCGAGCGGCGTGGACCTGCGCCTGCTGCGCCGCGCCGCTCGCGGGCAGAAGAGCGGGAAGGAGGACGTCACCGCGCGCCTGCACGTCGAGGACGAGGACGGCAACCGGCGTACGTTCAACCTCGTGTTCGTCCGCAGCAGCACGAAGGACTTCGTGTACGGCATCGTGATGCAGCTCGACTTCAACCCGCGCCACAACCTGGAGCACTACCTCAGCGGGTACGTCATGCGGGACACGGAAGGTGCCCCGCCGTTCCTGGATTTCGACGTGGAGATCCGCCCCATCAACGCCTCGCCGCTGCTGGAGGCCGCGCAGGGCCTTCAGGACACCCTGAACGGCAGCGACACCCTGGAGAGCGTGACCATCAGCTACCAGGGCAAGAGCGCCACCCTCACCAGCCAGACCCGCGCCGCCACCAGCGCCGCCCTCACCCAGGCCATCCGGGAGAACCGTGAATCCAACTGAACCCATCCCCACCGGGCCCGCGTTCAGCGCGCGCCTGCACGACGCCCTCGCCGTCCTGGGCGAACCCGTCACCACCCCCGAGCAGCGCCACGGCGGGTGGCTGCTCGGCCTGGAACGCGCCGCTGACCAGATCCGCACCGGCATCACCGGCAGGCACGCCTGGGCCATCGCGCGGGACGTCGTTCAGCGCGCTGCGACCGACCCACGCCAGTCGCCCGAAGACCGCGCCACGATCCAGGAAACCGCGAACGTCCTGGCCGACGCCGTGACGATCCTCGAAGCGGACGGCACCCCGACCCTGCAGTACGAGCACATCGACCTGGCGTACAACGCCCTCGTGTGCGCCCTGGAAGACGCGCAGACGCAGTGCAAGCCCGTGGCCGGCCGCTCGACCCTGGAACTACTGCTCGCCGTCGGGCACGCCGCGATCACGCTGCTGCACGTCATGGACAGCGTCCCCGAACTGGAAGCGCCGGACCCGACTGGGGTGTCCGCGTGACCGCCCAGCGGCAGGACGACCCACAGACGGTCACGTCCCTGTGCCGCACGATGCTCGGCTGCCTGTGCGTCACGCTCCGCCTCCCGCACCTCGACGACCAGGAGCTGGGACCGATCTGGAGTGCCGCGAAGCTCGCCCGGATCCGGGACGACCTGGAAGTCATCGACCTGACCGGCGCGCCGTACGACGCGCCCCGCGAGGACCTCGAACTGATCCTGCTGAGTCTGGTCGCCACGCAGCGCCTGCTCGACAGGGGTGTCGTGTTCGAAGGCCCGCCTGACCTGCTGGAGGCCATCACGCCCGAGCGGGTGCAGGTGACCACGCGGCACGTCATGGACGTGCTCGACCGGCCCCCCACCTTCAAAGTCCACACCGCGTGAATTCGTGGAGCTGGCTTCACGAGAAGAGGTGACCCCACATGACCGACCCCCTGCAGACGTTCACGTTCGGGCTGTTCGACCTGCGCCTTCACCTGCGCGACGGGCAGCCGTGGTTTCTCCTCGGGGACGTGTGCCGCGCCCTGAACCTCAGCAATCCCAGCATGGTCGCGCAGCGGCTCCAGCCCCACCAACGGTCTAAGCTGAGCTTAGGTCGTCAGGGGGACGCGCTGATCATCAACGAGAGCGGCCTGTACCGCGTCGTGATGCGCAGCGACTCCCCGCAGGCCGAACCGTTCCAGGTGTGGGTGACCGAAGACGTCCTCCCCAGCATCCGGCAGACCGGGCAGTACGCTGTCACGCCCAGCCAGGAGATCGACCCGCTGACGTTCGCGGAGCGGTACGTGGAGGCGGAGAAGGCCCGCCGGGCCCTGCTGGAGGAGAACGCCATCCTGGCCCCGCAGGCCCAGCAGTTCCAGGCGCTGATGTCCGCGGACGGCACGTACAGCATGGACGCCGCCGCGAAGATCCTCGGGAGCGGGGAGAAACGCCTGTTCCAGTTGCTGCGTGACCGGCAGATCCTGATGGACCGCAACCGCAGCGGCCCGGAGAACCACAACATCCCGTACCAGCAGTACCTGGAACGCGAGTACTTCAGGGTCACGACGAGCGCCGCGCCGGACGGGAAGCACATCTCCCGCACGACCCGCGTCACCCCGAAGGGCCTGGCGTGGCTGGAGCGGCAGATGCGATCCCAGCGGCTCCTGCCCGCGCCCCCGCCTCAGGGCACGCCAGTCGGAGCCCGTGCCCTGCCGGGAGCTGACCGGTGACCGCGCAGCTGGCCGCGACACTCGCCGGACTGTTCCGCGCGAGCCGCAGTGACGGCCGTCAGCGGTCGCGCGTGCTCAGCAAGGGCCTGGAGGTCCGGGTGGGTACCGCGGACGGGGACGTGATCTACCTGAGCCGCAAGGACGGCCAGGCCAGTCAGGACGAGGCCGCGATCGTCGCGCAGGCGGCCGGGTGGGTGCTGTTCGACACGGAGCTGGAGTCCTGGAACGGCACCCGGTACCTGCTCATCCGCCCCAGCGGCAGCCTCGAGGAGGACATCGACGACCCGCCGCTCGTGAGGGAGGACCCACCGCCCTCGCCCGCCCCTGCGACCGGCAGGGACGCCGCTCCGGACGAGGAGGCCGAGAAGGCCCTCGACGCCCGGATCCGCGCGGCGCTGCTCGGCGACGGGCCGTGGCAGAACCCGACGTTCACGCCGAGCATGACGTCGATCCGGCAGGGGGCCATCAAGGACATGAAGCGCCAAGACCTGCGGGATGAACTGGCGTGGATCCGGCGGAACTGGCCAGACGCGGCCGCACGCGCGATGGGGGATGTTGCATGACGTGATCGGGGTATGCGCTACACTGCGACCATCCCCGGAGATCACCGAGCAATTGATCAAAAGGGAAACCCCCCTCCGCGAGAGCCTGCCAGCTCGTAGTTCGCAGAAAGGGAGCACCGTCTTTCTCGATTTTAGTCCGCTTACGCGGGCGGCTTATCGCCTGTTCACAGGATACGCGCCCTGTGGACTCCGGTCAATCATGACCGGGCGGGCTCACATGCCCAGGAGCGCCTCATTGGAGAAGTGTGAACACGTCCAGCAAGAAGGGGATGACCCCAGCAGTCGAGGCGATCAGCCGGCTTCACATCACCGGCAACGTCACACCACACGTCTGGTACCAGCGCACCGAGTTCCGCACGAGCAACAACCGCCCCGACCGGGACATGATCACCGCCCTCGCGGACATCATGTACTGGTACCGCCCCCGCGAAGTGCGTGATGAGGACACGGGTGAGTTCGTCGCCTTCGAACGGAAGTTCGAGCGGGACATGCTTCAGTACGACTACGCTCGCCGCGGCGCCATTTTCGGCATGTCCTGGCGTCAGATGTCCGAAGCCTGCAAGAAGCTGAGTCGCGCTGGCCTGATCCGCATCGAGTACCGCACGCTGACCTTCAAGGGTCGCGCGCAGAACAACGTGGTGTTCATCGAGCCGGTCGCTGAGGCCATCGCGGCGACCCTCACGCAGCCGAACGCGGAGGTCAAGGCGTACGGCAAGGGCGCCAAGCGCGGCATGCACGCCCGCAAGGCCGACGCCGGTCAGTACGAACCCCTGGACGGCATTGACGGTCAGGGCGACGACGAAACGGACGGCAGCCCCGAACTGGTGGAGCAGGCTGAGGGTCAGGCGGACGAGCAGACCGACACCCCCCTCCTCCAAAATTTTGGGACAGGGGGGGAAGACCCCTCCTCCAAAATTTTGGGACACCCCTCCTCCAAAATTTTGGGAGAGGGTACTCCAAAATTTTGGGAGACGAATAACGAGACTTCATCCGATATTTCTTCCAACAGAGATTTCAATTCATCCATCATCACTGGTACGGAACTGGAGGCCAGCCCGGCGGATGATGATGGACCTCTGACGCCTGACGGCGAACAGCAGGGCCCCGTCACCTCCGAACCATCGGCGGACGACGATGACCTGCCCTTCTTCACTGGAGTCGGGTCACACGTGGAAGGCACGAAACTGACGCAGCCCACGGAAGTGCCAGATGTTCCGCCGGCCGCGCCCGCCCCTGTGGATAACGCTGTGGATGAAACCTGGGCGATCCTGGCCCTGCAGCCGATCCCGCTGGCCACGCTGGCCGCCCGCCCGGCGCGTGACCCGTCCCAGATGCGGCAACTGCGGGCACTGATGCAGGCCACGAACCCCAAGCGCCTGGGGCACCTCCAGGAGCAGCTGGCCCTCACGCTGCCCGGCGGGGTCAGCCGCCAGTACCTGACCCGCCTGACTGACGAGGAAGTCGCCGCCGCCGCGAAGGCCGCCAGTCATGACGCGACGCGCGTCAAGGGCGGCATGGGCAGCGCCGGGTACCACGCCCTCGACCGCCTGCTCGGCAAGGAGTTCACCGTGGAGATGCTCAGCGGCCAGCCCGCCGCGCCCCGCGCCAGCACCGAGGCGCCCACGCACCGCAGCCACCAGGTCGCGAACACCGGGCGGATCGCGGACGACACCCCGCCCGTCGAGGAAGCCGACGGGGCCATGCAGCCCGGCCGGCAGTGGCAGCACAAGAAGAGCGGGGAGGTCGTCGTGATCGCCGCCGTCGAGGGCTCAGAGGTCGTCCTGACGGACGGCGCGCGGCACTCCATGGCGAAGTTCGTCACGACCTTCAAGCGCGCCGTGAGCGCCCAGGCGGCCAGCTGATGCCCCGCCGCCAGCCCGTCCCGAAGTACGTCGACGAGATCCCCGCCCACCTCGCGACGCTCGACCTGCTCAGCGACCTGGGCCTCAAGCCAGGGCATGCCCAGCCCGTCGCCCTCGTCGAGCTCAACACGCGAGACTGCCAGCGACTCACCGGCCTGTTCGAACGCGCCCAGGCCGTCCCGAAGGAGGACACCCCGTGACCAGCCCCACCCCGCACGCCGCTGTGGTCGCCCTGACCGGCTGGCCCACGGTGACCGACACCGGCATCCTCATCCAGGGCGTGCACGTCCGCACCTCCTGGCGTCCCGGCCAGACGCCCCGGCGGGTCACCGTCCGGGCGTTCCCGGAGACCACACCGGGCGGTACCCTGCGCCGCCTGTACGCCCCGAAGGGCAACGTGCGCGCCGCCCGCTGCCCGAACGGCACGGACGTCCTGATCGTCGGGCAGCTCCTGAAACTCGACCGGGCGGAGGGCATCATCCGCGTGAAGGTCGCGCCGTCCAAGGCGAACACCATGCCGTTCTCCGTCACGCTGCAGGCGTCCCGGGAGGTGCTCGCCCTGGATCCCGGGACGTTCAGCGTGGAAGTGCGCGGCCGCGTCATGAGCCTCGGCGCGGGCGTCCTGCTGGCCGATCAGGTGCAGCCCGTGTTCGCGCCCATCCCGGACCGCTGGCACCGCGTGCGGGCCACCGCGTACCGCCGCGCAGCGCCGCAGGTCCTCACGCCGACACTCTGCTGACTGCTGACATTCAGGCAACAGGCTGTTGCCCGATCTGCCTCTCCCCTGCCCGCCCGTGACCGCCTGGTCCGGGCGGGCTGCGCTGCGCCGTGAGGACCCACCATGACCGACATCAGGACGTCCGCTGACCGTGACCGCACCCCCACCCTGACCGCCCTGGCGGAAGCGCAGGCGGAACTGGACCAGTACGGGCCGGACGCGCCCGGCGCGCAGCAGCGCGTGCAGGCCGCCACGCGCCGAACCCGGCGCCCCATCGACATGGACGACATCCTCCGCGCCTTCGGGTGCGACGTGTGACGCCATGCTCGACGAGCTGTACATCTGCGCGGACGACCGCCCGCCCGTCACGCTCCGCGTCCTGATCGCCCACGCCACCGAGGTCCTCCGCAGCAGCCCTGCGGTGTACCCCATCCTCGACGCCCTGCCGGACTTCGCGCGGACCGCCCGGGCACTGCTCGACGCGCTCGACGAGGACATCACCGACCTGCACCGTGCCGCGCAGGAGTTCGCCGTGACGTGCCTGCGCGCCGCCCGGCACCGGCGGCCCGGGCAGGACAAGCAGGCCACCACCCGCGCCCGCGACCGCCTCGAGGAGATCCGGCAGGCCCGCGAGAACCAGCGGGCCCTGACCGAACTGCGCCGCAAGACCACGCAACGCAAGACCCAACCCACCCCCGCGCCGAGCATGCCGCTGCTCCTGGAGGTCCCATGACCGCACCCGCCCCCCGCACCCACGTGTACCACCACGCCGTTCCCGGCCCCGAGCTGCGCGACCCGTTCACCGTCACGCACGGGTACGTGATCGTCACCGGCATCGACCCCCGCATGAGCGTCACCATTCCCAGGGGCGGCACGTGGCCGGGCCTGGACGCCCTGCCGACCGTCATCGCCGCGCGTCTCAGCGCCACGGACAGCAGCGTCACGCCCGGCACCACGTGGCACCCCGGCGCGAGTGACGAGCAGATCGCCGCCGGGTGCGCGCTGGCCACCGCGACGCTCCTGCGGACCCTGACGAACACCGACGCGTTCGACCTGCTCGCCGAACTGAACTGCCCGCCCGAAGGACTCAACCAGTCCACGCTCGGGCAGCTCGTGGGCAGTACCCGTGAGACCGTCGCGAAGATCATCAAACCCTGGCGTGAAGCGCGCACTGACGTCAGTGCGCGGGTGCCCCATGCCTGAGCGGACCACCACCGTGCGCCTCACGCCGGACGAGGCGCTAATCGTCGAGCGGGCCCTGGACCTGTACGGCCGCCTGCAGATGGGCCAGTTGCCCGAGGTGGCCGGGCACACCCGGCGGGCCGACATGACCATCGAGGGCCGCCACGCGTTCCAGGAGGCCCTGCGGGACCTCAACCATCACGTGACCGGGCTGCCCACCCGCCCGCACGCCTCCCGGTACCCGGACGAGCAGGCCCGCACCACCGGCGAGAGCGCCATCCGCCTGTTCGAACACCTCCGCTACGCCCGCACCGCCGACCGGTACAGCCAACCCCTCGCGTACGACGTGACCCTCGTCACCCGGGAGCAGCCGTGAAACTCGTCACGGCCCGAGTCCCCGCGCACGCCATGGCGGACCTCACCGCGCAGGAACGGGACGTCATGCAGGACATCCTCCGCAAACGCGTCGCGCGCGACCTGCCCGTCACCTTCGAAGGCGGGGCGCTGGAGGTCAGCGTCCTCCCCTGCACCGCCGCGCAGCACCAGGCCCTCGCCGCGCACCTCGCGCACCTGCGCGCCCTGAAGACCCGCACGCCCGCCGACACCGCCCTCCTCGCCGCCTTCGGAGGCTGACATGGAACTGCCCACCCTGCTGATCGTCGCCCTGATCGCGTCCATCCACCTCAACGCCGTCCTCATCGTCGCCGTGATCACCGTCCGCGCGCAGCGGCGCGAGCTGCTCAGCCGCAAGCTGACCCTCCACCAGCAGGTCACCGTGGACCTCCTGCGCAGCACCGTCGGGAAGTACGGCCCGCAGGCGCTGGAGCCCGGCAACGTCCACGCGGCGCAGCAGGCCGCCACGCTCGTCCTCCAGGCCCAGCGGGACCCCGCGTGACCTGGCCGGACGTCCGGCGCGCCCTGCGCCGCATCCCCTGGACGCAGCCCGTCCCCAGCCGCGCCACGCCCACCGCGCGCCTCACCGTGCAGCTGCGCGTGCCCGCCTGCGCGCACCTCCTCGACGGGAACGCCGCCCGCTGGCGGGTCAACGGCACACCCCCGCCCCGCCTGCAGGCCTTCACGCATCACGACGGCGCGGACTTCCTCACCCTGCCCCTCTGGCCGAACGGAGCACCCACTTGAGTCACGAGCACGACCCCCTCCTCCTCGAAGCCGTCCTCCTCAGCGCCCTCCAGACGCCCTGCGGCATCACCGGCGCGACCGCCCGCGCGCGCAGCCGCACCCCGCAGCCCCTGCGCGCCCTGGACAGCGACGTGACCGTCCGGCACGCCCTGCACCGCTACCACCGCGAAGGATGGATCCGCGAAGGCGACCCCGGCCGCTTCGAACTCACCGGCCTGGGTGAACAGCGCCTGCTGTGGCACCAGCAGATGACCCGCATCGCCCCGTGAGCCGCGACGACCGCTGGCTCGCCGAGTACCGGCGCCGCCACCCCCACCTGTTCCCCGACGAACCCACCCCCACCCCCGGGCCCGCCCCGCCCCGCACCAACGGGTACGAGAACGAAGCGGCGTTCCAGGCCGACGCCGTACGGACCCTGTGCGGACTCGGGTGGAGCGTGCAGGAGAACCTGAAAGGCAGCGCCGGGAACGGCCCCGTCTACTACGGGAAAGGCTGGCCGGACCTCGACATCTACATGGAGGACGGCCGCCGCCGGATCTGGTACGCCGAACTCAAACAACCCGGCAACAAGCCCACCGACGATCAGCTCGCCTGCCACGCCCGGCTGCGCCGCGCGGGCTTCCGCGTGATCGTCGCGTACACCCTGGACGACCTGCTGACCGCCCAACGGGAGGAACGACTCTGAGCACCCACCCTGCCGACCGCGCCCGGCACACCCTGATGCGCCTGCGCACCCGCTACGGCATCTTCGCGACCCACCGCGACTACACGTACCTCTGCCAGCGCATCCACCAGGACCTCCACGAGGACCGCCTGCTCACGTACCCCGCCCAGGGCAACCGACTGTTCGTGCATGTCCCCTGGCGCGGCCAGATCCTCCGCGTCATCTGGTGCCCCATCACCCGCCTGATCATCACCGCCCACCACCCCGAAGCCCGCTGGCACAAGCGCCGGCGCAAAGGACCCCGATGAAGAAAACCCTCCTGCTGATCGCCACACTGTCCCTCGTCGCCTGCAGCGGCCAGGACAACAGCGCAGTCGACACCGCCAAGGCCGCCCAGAACCTCACGTACTTCCAGGACACCCACGGCAACTGCTTCGCCGCCCTGAACAGCGGATCTCGCGACGGCTGGCTCATCACCAGCATCACCACAGTGCCCTGCGACCGCACCCCAGGCGGTGGCCTGTGAAGCCCGCCGTGCTGCACCTGACTGCCGCCCTTGCCAGGGGTGCAGTGAAGACCCAGGACAAACCCCTCGACCGCCCGGGACG
>NZ_BCMS01000007.1 GCF_001485435.1 Deinococcus grandis
GGGTACTGGTAACCTCCTACAAGACCTGCAATTTATGCAGGTGCATGCCCGACATACACATCCTGTGGGGTGACACTACAGTGTCATTTTTGCCGTCCTGCACGACGTTGTAGGATTAAATTAGCTCACAACGTACAAGTGCTTGTTGATTGCGGCGAGTGGAGATACAGTGGTGGCAGTTGGGCCGCCATGCCTGACAACACAAAAGCGCGAAGCACACCCGTCCTGGCAGACTCATGGTGTGCTTCTCCCGAAGCGAACGCGGCACGTTCGCGGCCATGTCCGTTCTTGGCCTCAGATTACACGTGTCCCGCTTTGAGGACAAGTGGGACTGACCTTGTTCATTTTGAGGTTGAGAACGCGCTCTGGGAGCGGATTCTCTTGGATACGAACGTGTTTCGGCTTTCTCTGGCTCTAGTCGGTCTAGTTGCCTTCATCGCCCTCTTAGTTGCCACGGTGATCCTGGCGAAGGCAGGACAGCCCATGTGGGCGGCCTTCACGGGAACTGGTGCGGTTGTCGTTTGCGTTGGTGCGCTGTACCGCCTGCTGCTAACACTAGGGCAGCCTGCATGAACCACCTAAAGCAGGTCATCGAGGCGGCCCGCGCGGCTGTTCTCGGGCGTGCTGACATCGCCCATCCTGACCGGGTGGGCGATGTTGTCACGCGTGTTGAAGCGGGCGGCAGCCTGAACAACACCGTTCACGACGAAACCTTCGGGAAGTACCTGGAAGTGACGAACAGCATCACGATCCTCGACTCTTTCTGCGGCACCGGCGGCTTCCTGAAGGGAGATCGTGGAGAACCCGTACAGCGACCCGCTGCGCCGCCTGCGCCGACCGTGCGGGTGTCTGCCCCTGCCCTAACCCCCGAGGGGCCTTCACGGCCTTCCTGTGCGCCCGTGGGGGAGCTGGTCGCGGGCCTCGACGTGAGCGCCGGGGCAGCGCGGGTCTTCGGAGTTCTACACGCCGTTGCCGGTCATGTCGCGCAGGCCCGTTCCTACGCCTCGATGCCGGACACCGTGACCCTCCATCTCCCGCAGGGCCTCTTGGCGGTCGCGGCGGGGTACACGCCCCGCCACGTTCGCAACCTGCTGCCCGAGCTGGTCGCAGCGGGGCTGCTCGACTGGGGAGCGCACGCCGTGAAGGTCAAGGGCATGGGCCTGTGGGGCGGGTGCCTCTTCGCGGTGAAGGTCAAGGTGGGTGAGGTACTACCCCGCCTGAAGCGCGACGACTGGCGTCACCAGTGGCGCAACCTGGAGGCGGACATCGAGGCCGGGCACACCGTCAAGGCGGTGCTGGCGGCCATTTCCCATTTACCTGCCGATGAGCGAGAGAGCGCGGTGGAAAGCGCCCTAAAAGCGTGGGCCGTTAGCCCTGGAAATGCCTTGAACCCCGTTGTTTATAAAGGGGAAGTCGCACACGCGGAGGGTGTCGGTGTCGTCCAGGACGTGCGGGACATCGTGTACCGGCTGGGTGATCTGGTCCACGTCCACCCGACCAAGCGGGCGGAACGAGTTGGACGGCTGGCGTCGGCCTTGAGCCGGGCGCTCGGGGACACACACTCCCGCCGGTTCTACTGCGCGGTGCTGTGGCAGGCGTGGCGCGGTGAGATCGAGGGGCGCGGGACGTTGCAGACGCTCTGCGCCGCCCTCTTGCGCCTTGAGGCTGACCGGCAGGAGTGGGTCGGACTGCGGAACCCCGGTGCCCTCCTGGTGGCCCGCCTCAGGGCCGCGTAACGCCCGGCTGAGGCTTGCCCCGCCCCGAACTCCACCGCGCACCGGCTCGCGCCTCTGCTGGGGCATGAGCCGGGTGGTCATCATCCGTGTCCACACAGGGTTCGACCGAGGGGGTTCATCCCCCCGCACCCTCCCTGCGGTCGGGTGGCACTCCCGCTGGTCGTGCTCCACCTGTTCCTCCAGCCACGCGAGGTACACGGCGTCGTCGTCGGTGTACTCGTCAGGGGTGGGGTTGCGGTCGAGCCATGAGGGGGTGAGGTACTTGTCGTCAGGGAGAACAGGAGCAAGTCCCCTACTACTGGGCCGCCCGTCAAACCACCACTTACCGTCCGGCGGCTGGGTCTTTCCGGTGCGGGCGCGGTAGTCCTCCAGGCCGTCCAGGTAAGCGAGAGTCGCCTGATAGCACTCGGTCAGGGTGACGTGGCGGTGGTAGTCAGTGATCGCGGTCCAGCCGTAGGGCGATTTCGTCATGTACATGGGGTGGCGTGACAGGTCGGCCGCCATGATGTGGATGTCCAAGCCCTCCGCCTCCATCTGCGCGAGGGCCTCGTGGTCAAGCAGTACCAGCGGCACAAAGGCGTGGAAGTGGAGGCGGATGCTCCGGCCCCCGTACTCGATCCGTGCCCACCCGTGGGTGCCCAGCCGCTTCGATACCGCCTTGCCCCACTCGGTGCCCCGGCCATCGGTGATGCACCGAGCGTCGAGGCCGGTGGGGTGGTTGATCGTGATGAACAGGAGCATGCCGTAGCGGCGTTCCAGCACGCGCAGCTCGCGCACCAGTTCCCCGGCAGCCGCGCCGCGCTTGCACTTCGGCTTCTGGCCGTTCGTAGGGCTGCTGTCGGCGCTGGTCTGCCCGGTGCCGTAGTCCTCGACACGGGTCAGGGCCTTTTTGAGGCCGCACTCCTGCGCGGCGACGAAGTGCGCCCACCGGTCGGAGGCGTAGGTGCCGGGATCGTAGGGGTTCCGGCGCTCCAGCTCCAGCAACTCTGCGTAGGTATGGGGTTTTTTACCGTGTGGAACGGCTTCTGTAGTAGAATTGGCGTACATGTGATGTTCCTCGGGCGGCCCTGGCAGGGGCCGCTCTTTCGTTCAGGATCGCGCTGAACATCTCGGTTGGCAACGATAAGACCGCACACCTCACCGATACGACAAGCGCCCACAGTCGAGGTGGGCGCTGCGCGATGAAAACGGCTGGCGGGGGTAACCAAGAACCCCGCTCAACACCATCAGTTTGCCCGACTCGTTCGGTGAGCCGAGTAGGAATTTTCTCAGCAGAGCGATCTACCTAGATTTATCGTTCTGGTCGAGGTTGAACGCGGTTTTGCAATCGGAGTTCCACGCCTTGATCTGCACCACCTGTTCATCCCCGCCAGTCCCGGCGTTGACGACCTGCACGGCGTTTTTCGGAACATCACCTCGAACGGATCACCGAACACATGGCACGCCGGGGTCAACGTCCGCGATGACGGCCAGGACGGCGGCGATGGGGTTGATGTCGAGGGGATGAGGGTGTCGTGCTGGACGTGGTTTTCCTAAGATCATCGGCAAAAAGCGCGGGATAGACCCGCATTCATGGGGCGTATTGCCCACGAGGTAATGAACATGAACACCAAAGAGTTGACGAGTTTGGGAACGGCCCTGCTGTACTTCCGGGGCAATGTCGAGGCGCTGGCGCCCTACGTGGAACAGCAGGCCATGCACCCCGCCTGTGGCCTGGAGATCGTGGCGGAGGGCTGGGAACGTCCCGCATGGGGTCAGCAATGGCGGGCGGATAAGCGTCTGCTGGAGTGTGGCGGGCCCGTGCTGAAGCGCGTGTTGGCCGGGTGGGTACCGCCCACCCTGGACGAGCTGGTGGAGTTCGACTGGCCGGGCTGGTGGATGACCGAGAACGAGCTGGGGCGGGTGCGGATGTCGTTCGTGCGGGCGTGTGCGGAAGTGGCTGCCCGGTACGCCGCGCACGGCGATCCCTACCCCTATCGTCTCGATGATGGTACCGCGCCGTGCCGGGTCGCCCCCGGAGCGTGGCCCGCTGAAGCGGCAGTGCTGGTGCCCGAAGCGCAGGCTGCCCTGACGGCCTACGCGCTGATGTGGCTCAGCAGCGCAGGCCGGGTTGATGGGGCGTCGTTTCTCCCGGTGGTGGCCGCGTGACGGCGGTCGTTCACCCCCGGCGCAGTCATCTCGCCGCGTACCACGTTCGGCAGCGCGAGAAGGCCGACGCGGAACTGGCACCCCTGTTGGACGAGGCCGCGAGGATGCGGGCGGCTGGCGCGACGTGGGAGGAGGTCGCCGCCCACTGCCGGAGCCTCGGGTTCGTCGGGAGGTCGGGGCGACCGGTCACGACCTCGGCGCTGTACCAGATAGCCCGACGTCGTCGTCCTGGCCTGTAACGGCCTGCCCGCCGTCCTGGCGGGCATTCTTCTGGTCTGGACTTCTCTATTAGAGAAGAAGGCTTTGCAAGTTGACAAGACCGTGTAAACGAGGGTGGGTAACACTGGAGCGCGTCTGGGACGCTAAATTATGGGAATTGGACGGGTGGGGGTCCGCTGCGGCGTTGTGCGAGATCGCAAGACCGGACATCCGGGTGTCCGGTCGCCGTCCGGTCGTTTGGTCGGAGCAGTGCGGCAACCTGCCTGACGACCGCGCGTTCGATGTCGGGTGTATCTGCTAGCCGGACGGCCGCCGGACACCCGGATGTTCTGGCAGTGTCCGAACGCCGTCCGGCCGGACGACCGGCTGTCCGGCTAAGGTGAACGCCGGGGGCTAACCCCGGACAAGTCTTGTTATCCGGGGGTATTCTGAGGCCATGACCGACCCCACCCTCACCCTCGATCTGTACCGGGGCGACCTCGTGTCGCGCGCCGCCCACCTCGCTGGTCTGCCCGCGCCGGAGCTGCGCCGCCGCGCTGTCGAGGCGGCCCGCGACAAGGACGCCGGGGCATTGTGGGCACTCACCGAGGCGCACCTGACCCTGCACGGCGCGGCGGGCGCGAAGGTCAGCGCCCACACCCTCAAGGCTTACGGGCAGGCGGTGCGGGGGTTCCTGGCCTACGCCACCGCGAACGCCGTCGAGCTGCTGCGCCCCGGCGCGAACGTCGGTGCCCTCTACCTGCGCCACCTGGAGGCGGCGGGCCTCAGTCCGGCCACCGTCCGCGTCAAGCTCGCCGGGGCACGGGCGCTGTACCGGGCGCTGCGCTGGGCCGAGGCGACCACCGCCGACCCCTTCACCGACGCCCGGCCCGCGCCGGAGAAGACCCCCGCGTGGGACAGGCGGCAGCCCTACACCGAGGAGGAGGTCGTGCGCCTCCTCGACGGCGCGGACGCGCGGATGCGGGCGCTGCTGCTGCTGTGCGGGCACGCGGGCCTGCGGATCGCGGAGGCGCTGGCCCTGACCTGGCACGACCTGGACCTCACCGGACGCACCCTGACCGTCCGCCACGGCAAGGGCGGCAAGACCCGCCGCGTCCAGCTCTCCAGCTCGCTGGTGGCCGCCCTAACCGCCCTGGACCACCAGGACGGCCCGGTCATCGGTGGCGGTGACGACGCGGCCCGCGAACGCCTCGCCTGGCTGTGCAAGCGCGTGGACGTGCCCAACCGGGGCTTCCACGCCCTGCGCCACTACGCCGGGACGCGCCTCGTCCGCGAGGGCCACAGCCTCGACGACGCCGCCCACCACCTCGGACACTCCTCCATCGAGACGACCCGCGTGTACGCCAAGTGGTCGGATGACGGGCTGCGGAAATCGCTCGGGAACTGGTAACGGACAGCCGGTCGTCCGGGCGTCTGACCGATCTCCGGCGGACGCCCGGATGACTGTCCGCTAGGCTGTCCGCGTGTCCGCCAACCTGACCCCTGCCGACGTGATGGCCCAGCTCGGCATCCATGAGCGCCGCCTGCGCCGGTTCGCCGCCGCATACGAGGCTGTATTCGACCCCCTGCCGCGTGACAAGCGGGGCCACCGCGAGTTCATACCGGAAGCTGTCGAGCGGATCGCGGCGGCCCTGCCGGTGCTGATCGAACGGCCCGCCCTCGGCATGGAGGACGTTCTACGCCGTCAGGCGGGCGTGACGACCTCGACACCCGCCGCTGCGCCTGTTTCGGTGCCCACTGCGCCTGCCACGGAGTTGCTGGAGGTGCTGTCGAACCTCCGCGCCGATGTGGCCGCCCTGCGCCTGGATGTGGCCGCCCTGCGGAGCGAACTGGCTCGCCGCGATGCTGTTGTGGTTCCCGCCCCTCAGACGGCGCAGAAGGCCCAGAAGCCGAAGGGGCAGGGGAAAGGGGCCAGAGTATCGGTCGAGACGCCTTCACGAGCCTCTGAGAGCTTTGACGGTGTGGCGACCTTATTGGTGCGCGATCCGGTCATCCCGCAGCGGTTGAGGAACGACCTGCGTTGGTCGCCTAAGTCCAGGTATGAGGAGCTGGAGACGTTGCTGGCGAAGGCGGGGCGGCTGAACCTACACCGCACCAATGGCAAGAGTAGTTGGCGCACGCCGGATGGCATCACTGTCCGGCAGGACACGGTGACGCGCCTGCATGCCCTTGGTGTCCTTGTCCCGGAGCTGGGGCACTAGATTCAGGTGATGTCCACAGACGACCTACAACCCTCAAACGACCAAGAGGCCGAGATCAAGGCTATTGATGCCGAGGCTAAAGCCGAGCTGGGGAACGTCCACGTTCTGAAGAACGAGGAACTGAGCGCATACATACCTGCTGACCTCCTGGCCCGGTATGAGTTCTACTCGTTCCGCCACGCCGCCGAAATCCTCTCCACGAGCTGCAAGCCGGAGTTCGACGAGTTGCTGAACGCCCTACGGGCCTTTGAGATCACCGTGGCCGACATCGTGAAGCCGGGCGGGAACGAGTCGGACATCCCCAAAAAGCTCACCGCTATCCTCCGCCCTCTGGGTTGGCAGGAGACGCGGGTGCAAGGTGACCTGATCGTCCGGAAGATCGTCCGGCACGGGCAGCGGAAGGACGACGTTACTGAAGACCTGACGACGCTCGCCAACTTCATTGATGGTCACAACGTGGACTACGTGAAGAACCGCGTGGCGTTCGACATGGAGTGGAACTCTAAGGACCAGACTTTCGACCGCGACCTCTACGCCTTCAGCGCCTTCGCTCAAACGGGGGTAATCAGTGCAGGTGTACTCCTGACCCGGAGTGCTGACCTGAACCCTGTCTTCACGAGCCTGGGCAATGATGCGAAGGGGAAGCCGATCCGCAACAAGTACGGGGCGTCAACGACCTGGATGGGGAAGCTGCTGTATCGCCTGGAAGCAGGCCGAAACGGCCCTTGTCCGGTGCTCGCCGTGGGCATCCGGCCCGCCGTAATCTCCGACCTCACTGAACACCTCGCCTCGATGCCTGCCCGAGGCGCTGCACCCGCTCCGGCACCTGCCGAAGCGCCCGAAGGAGAAGAAGCATGACCGCCTCAGATGACCTGCTGAAACGCTGCAATGGCCAGAAGTTCCGGACCATCCTGGCCGATCCGCCATGGCAGTTCCAGAACCGTACCGGGAAGGTCGCCCCTGAGCATGGCCGCTTGAGCCGCTACGGCACCATGACGCTTGACGAGATCAAAGAGCTGCCGGTGGCGGACATCACCGAAGAACCTGCCCACCTGTACCTCTGGGTGCCCAATGCGCTGCTTCCTGAAGGTATCGAGGTGCTGAGGGCGTGGGGGTTCGAGTACAAGTCCAACATCGTCTGGCACAAGATCAGGAAGGATGGCGGCCCAGACGGGCGCGGCGTGGGGTTCTACTTCCGCAACGTGACCGAGTTGGTGTTGTTTGGAGTGCGTGGCAAGAATGCCCGCACGCTTCAGCCGGGGCGGACCCAAGTCAACTTCCTGGCGACCAGGAAGCGGGAGCATTCGCGCAAGCCTGACGAGTTCTACGACATCGTGGAGGCGTGCAGCCCTGGCCCGCGCCTAGAGCTGTTCGCCCGTGGCAGCCGCCCCGGCTGGACGACTTGGGGTAACCAGGCCGACGAGTACACGCCTACTTGGGCGACTTATAGCAACCACTCGCAGGCTAGCCGTGACGTTGACGGGGACGATGATAAGGGCATGCCTGTTGCTCTTTGATAATGCTGCCTGAATTAATGAATGCCGCCTTTGTGGGCGGCATTCATAATTAACTTTGACGATCTTGGGGGAATGAGTGTTGTTGGCGGCTCTCTATAGGTTAAATGGAAGCTAAGATGTTCTGATCTTTAGCTTAGTGGTAATCGTCAATTTGCTTTATGATGAGTAAGTGCCATAGTGAATATAGTCAATAGCCATATAAGGTATTATCTGGTGCGATTTCGCGCACTTCCC